>NZ_JBHTLS010000113.1:0-38216 GCF_042678845.1 Sphingobium olei
CAAAACCAACATCCCGATCTCGCCGCCTGAACATCCAGACGGCTGTTTAAGCTATCGAAATGAGGGGTCCCTTTTAGACGCCGATCACCCCGCTAACGGGGTCCTTTTTGCACGCCGATTCACAACCGGTGGAACGCCTCGCTCCGCTTTGCGTCGCTACGTACCTGTAACCGACCACTGCAGCTGCTCTGTCGGCGGACGACGTGCTTGCCCCTTGTCTTCACCCGGATTCGCTCTCGCCCCGTCCGCTTTCGGCAACCGCATAGGAATTGGCATCGTATCGGGGAATCTCTCTGGATCGCGCCATTGGCCGATGTCGAAGATCTGATGCGATTTCTTCCGCGGTACGGCACGCAAGCGCGACGATGGTGAGCGTCGGATTTGCCCAGCCTGATGTCGGAAAGAGCGAACTGCCCGCGATAAAAAGATTGGCGATCCCGTGGACACGTCCGTGACTGTCGGCGACCCCGTCACGCGGCGTATCCGACATGCGCGTGGTCCCCATATGGTGGTAGCCGCCGATGGGATGCGCGCTCACCAGTGGATCGAATTGCCAGTCTCCGCCCTCAAGCCAGGACGCCGCTTCGGCAGCACCCAGATTTAGCCGCTGCAGTTCCGTGTCGAGCGCGTGCACAAGGCCTGACACGCTCCTCGTGTCGATTGCGCTTGTGCGCCAGTCCAGTCGGCTGATGGGAACGCCCATCGGATCGCGAAGATGCGACAGCATGACCCGGCTTTCCCGGTTTGGCGCCTGTTCGGCCCGCACAAGCAAGGCGATATCGAGTAGCCCCGCCTTGTTCAGCGCCCAGGGCCTCGCCGGTTCGGAATAGCGCAGGACCCGATGGCCAGTCTTCTTGACAGCCATCCAGAGTTCACGGCCGCGGCGATCGGGAGCGATAACATGCTTCAGCCTGGCATAGGACCGCATTGCATAGCTCTCGCGACGATGGGGCGGACGTCGCCCCACGATCGTGAGGGATGTATTGAGCAGCCCCTGCTCCTTCTGCAGCTCGATACCTGGCGCCAACAGGGCCGCAACCGACTGGCCATCCACTTCGTGCCTTTTCGCAAATGCGTTGAGGAGCATCCAGCTCCTGCCCGAGACGACGCGCCCTCCGCGGGCATGAGGATGCTCCATAAAGCACCGGCCGACCCAGTCCTGCCCGTTGCCGATGCCCGTCGGCATCACGGATCGCGACGCCAGTCGCAGGCGGGCGTTTTCGATACCGCCCGTCGCCAGAACATAATGGCGGGCTTTCACCGTGATGCGATGGCCCGCCAGGTTGCGGACGTCGAGATGATCGATGCTGCGCGCATTCGCCGCCGCGACAATCTCCCGCACGGTCGCGTGCGTGATGATCCTGCAGCGCGGATGATCGCGCAGGTCCCGGCAATTGTCGAAAGAGAAACGGCCGTGCTTTTCGTCGAACGTCCAAAGCAGGCTCCGGATGCGATCCGGCTTGAAATCGGGCATGACGACACCCGCTTCGATCAGGTCGGCAGCGCTGGGCTGCGTTTGTCGTAGCCCCAATATCTCCCGGGCTTCGCGATAATAGGGTCGCATCTGCGCCTTGCTGATCGGCCACCCGCTATGCTCGACCCATGGTCGCTTTTCGAAATCGATCGCATCGAGTTCCGCGCAACGACCGCCCCAGATCGCGGTCGTTCCGCCAAAGAAGCGAAGGCGTGAGTCTTGCAGGCGGTAATAATCTAGCCCGACATTCTCGCCTTCGTTCAAGGCTGCGATGTCGGCGTCATAGTCAATTCCCCCGCTTTCGAGCAGAACGACCTCGATACCACTGTCAAGCAGCTTGCGCGCAATCGTAATGCCGGCCGCGCCGGCTCCGATCACACACACCTCCGTGAAAAGCCCATTCCCGGCAATCGCGTCCAGACGATGATGCATGAAGGTTCAGACCGGCTTATCTGTTCTGTCGGGCCGATGAGGTAATCCTGTTCGCGGATCGAAAGATCGCCGCCATCGGCGTCGGACGGCCCGGCCATCTCCATTGCCCTGTTCCCGGCGCATCTTTTTCCATGTCATTGAAGGCCCTCCCTACGCCATCGACGCGATCGTTTTGCGAAAGCGACCGAGCGCGATGGCGAAAAACACGACGCCGATCACCGCGATCGCCAGAAACTGGGGCCAGACCACATCGATGCCCGCCCCCCGGAACAGGATGGCCTGTCCCAGTTCGACAAAATGGGTGGTCGGGGCGGCAAGCATGACGTCCTGGACGATCTGCGGCATGCTCTCACGCGGTGTGGTGCCGCCCGACAGCATCTGCAGCGGAAGCAATGCCAGTACCGCGAGCATACCGAATTGCGGCATGTTTCGCGCCAGCGTCGCCATGAAAATACCGAGCGACGTCGTCGCGAACAGGGCCAGCGCGGCGCCCGCGAAGAACAAGCTTATCGACCCCGCGACAGGGACACCGAGCGCTCCCCGCACGACCAGATTGAGCGAGAGAAAGGCGGCGACAAGAACCACCAGGCCCATGGACCACACTTTGCTCATCATGATTTCAAAAGGCGTCACCGGCATGACCAGCAGATGCTCGATCGTGCCATGCTCACGCTCACGGATCAGCGCCGCGCCCGTCAGGACGATCGACAAAAGGGTGATCTGGTTGATGATCTGCGACAGCCCGCCGAACCAGCTCTTGTCCAGGGTCGGGTTGAACCGGGCGCGCAGTTCCAGGTCGACCGGCAGCCCGCCGCCGCCGCGATAGCGCTGCACGAACTCATTGGCTTCGCCAAGGACGATCTGCTGGATGTAACCGCTCCCGGTAAAGGCCTGCGACATGCGCGTCGCGTCGGTGTTGAGCTGCACCTCGGCGGGTCGACCCGCCAACACGTCGCGCTGGAACCCCGAGGGAATGTGCAGAACGAACGTGTAGGTGCCTTCGTCCATGCCCGGATCGATCTGCGACGGCGCGATCATCACGGGCGGCGTGAACTGGGGTGGATAGAAAGCCGAGACGATGCGGTGCGATAGCGGCGAGCTGTCCTCGTCGACCACGGCGAGCGAGGCCTTGTGCAGGGTCTCGGGCATCGAGGAGGCAGACATGTAGACCGAGAAAGTGAAGGTGAACAGGATCAGCACGAGCATCATCGGATCGCGCCACAGGCTCCACAGCTCCTTCACGCCCAGGCGATAAATGTTCGAGAGCTTCTGGCCCATGTCAGCCTTCCTGCTTCTTGAGGAGCTTGATCGCCAGACCGACGATCACCGGCACCGCGATCACAAGCGGCCAGAAGGAATTGACGAGATCGCCAAATCCCAATGCCTTGTTGAACACGCCCCGCGTGATCGTGAACATGTGGCTTGCGGGATAGGTCTCGCCGATCAACCGTCCCGTTCCCTCGAGCGAGGACACGGGATCGATCATCCCGCCATAGGTGATCGCCGGGATCAGCGTGCCGACCATGGCCAGGAACATCGCCGCGATCTGGGTTCGCGTTACAGCAGAGGCGAGCAATCCCATTCCGGTCGCGATCAGCGAGAAGAGCAGCCCGGCGACCAGCATCGCGGCGATGCTTCCGTTGGGCGATACGTCGAAAAGCAGGGCCGACACGAGCACCATGACGATAAAATTGATCATGGCGAGCGCGACATAGGGCAACTGCTTACCCAGAAGGAATTCCGCGCGCGTCACCGGCGTCACATAAAGGTTGATGATCGCGCCGGTCTCCTTCTCGCGTACGACCGCCAGTGCGGCGAGCATCGCCGGCAGCATCAGCAGAAGCAGGGGAATGACCGCCGGTACCATCGCGGGCAGGCTTTTGACGTCGGGATTGTAGCGAAAGCGGTTTTCCACCGCGATCGAACCGCCCGCGGCGCCGATCCCGGCCATGCGCATCTGGTCGGCGAGCCAGTGCTGGTGGAGACCCTGGACATAGCCCTGCACTGTTTCGCCCCGCATCGGCATCGCGCCGTCGAACCAGGCGGCGACCGCGACGCGCTCGCCGCGCAGCAGGTCGCGCCCGAAGCCGGGCGGGATCTCGATGGCGAGCGCAAGATCGCCGCTTTTCATCCGCCGGTCGAGATCGTCATAGTCGGTGATGGGCGGCTGCTCGAGAAAATAGGGCGAACCGGAAATGTCGAGCTGATAGCGCTGGCTCATGCTGCTCTGGTCGCGGTCCAGCACGGCGTAGCGCAGGTTGTTGACGTCCATGCTGATGCCGAACCCCATCACCAGCAGCAGGATCACCGAGCCCGCGAGAGCCAGCGTTCCGCGCAGGGGATCGCGACGCAGTTCGAGTGCCTCGCGCCAGACATAGCTCAGCATGCGCTGGACGCTGAACCGGGACCTTTCCCCATCGCTTTCATGTCCCTGCTGAGACTGCACGATGGAGATGTCCTCGCTCTTCCCGTCGCCATCTCCGCCTGCCTCTACCAGATAGCCGATAAAGGCTTCTTCCAGTGATCCGGCTCCGCGTTTTTCGACCAGTCTGGCGGGGGTGTCGCTGTCCAGCACCTGTCCGGCATGCATCATCGACATCCGGTCGCATCGCTCCGCTTCGTTCATGAAGTGGGTCGAGATGAAGATCGTCACCTTGTCGCGGCGCGACAGTTCGGCGAGCAAGTTCCAGAAGGCGTCGCGTGCGACCGGATCGACGCCGGACGTCGGCTCGTCGAGGATCAGAAGTTCGGGCTTGTGCACCATGGCGACCGCGAGGCTGAGGCGCTGCCGGATGCCGAGCGGCAACTGCTCGGGCAGCTCGTCCATCACTGCCTCAAGACTGAAGCGGTCGGCCATTTCGGTGACCCGGTCAGGAATATCCTCGATCGGCACGTGAAACAGCCGGGCATGCAGCTCAAGATTCTGTCGGACGGTCAGTTCGCCATAGAGCGAGAAAGCCTGGCTCATATAACCGACGCGCCTGCGGGTTGCGATGTCGTGTGAATCGACCTCGTTGCCGAACAGCCAGGCCTGACCTTCGCTCGCAGGCAGCAGCCCGGTCAGCATCTTCATTGTCGTCGACTTGCCGCACCCGTTGGACCCGAGAAAGCCGAAGATCTCGCCGCGGCGGATACGGAAACTGACATGATCGACAGCGACGAAATCGCCGAAGCGCATGGTGAGATCCTTCGCCTCGATGGCGATGTCGTCGTCATCCACGTCGAGCGGCGGGATCACGACCGGCTTGTGCCCGCGCTTCCTCTCTTCGGGCAGCAGTTCGGCGAACGCGGCCTCGAGATGATGCGCGCCTGTCCGCTCCAGAAGCTCTGTCGGGGTGCCGGTCGCAAGCAGTGCGCCGTCGTCCATCGCAACCAGCCAGTCGAAGCGCTCGGCCTCGTCCATATAGGCGGTCGCGACGATAACGCTCATGCCGGCACGATCTTCGCGAATCCGCGCGATCAGGTCCCAGAATTGCGCGCGCGCCAAAGGGTCGACGCCTGTGGTCGGCTCATCCAGGATCAGAAGATCGGGATCGTGGATGAGCGCGCAGCACAGGCCAAGCTTCTGCTTCATGCCCCCCGACAGCTTGCCGGCCGGACGTGAGAGGAAGGAATACAGCCCCGTGCTGCGCGTCAAAGCATCGATCCGGCGACGCCGTTCAGCCGCGCCATGGCCGAAAAGCCGCGCGAAAAACTGGAGATTCTCTTCCACCGACAGCGTCGGATAGAGGTTCCGGCCGAGCCCCTGTGGCATGTAGGCGATGCGCGGGCAGACGCCCTCGCGATGGCGCCGGTCGGTCATGGCGCCACCCAGCACGTGGACCTCGCCCTCCTGAACGGCGCGCGCACCCGCTATCAGGGAAAGGAGGCTTGATTTTCCGACGCCATCAGGACCGATGAGGCCGACCATCTGTCCAGCGGATATGTCGAGATCGATGCCCCGAAGCGCTTCCGCCTTGCCGTAGTGCAGGCGCACTCCGGCAAGGCGGACGACCGGCGGCCCCTCGGGGGGCTGGGGGCGGACCACCGGTCTACTCCTTCACTACATTGCCCAGATTCTGGGGCCAGGGGGTGTCGGAATCGATGCGGACATAGGCCATGCCGGGAAGGCCCGTTTTCACCATGGCGATATGGCGCTGGAGCAGCTTGGGGTCGATCCTGGCCCGTACCCGGAACATCAGCTTCTGGCGCTCGCTCTGCGTCTCGACCGTCTTGGGCGTGAACTGGGCGACATCGGCCACGAAGCTGATTGTGGCCGGGATCACATATTGCGGCGCGGCGTCGAGCACGAGGCGCACTTCGCTGCCGATACGGACGCGTCCCGCGACGGTCTCGGGCAGGAAGAAGGTCATGTAGACATCCGCAAGGTCAACGAGGTTCATCACCCGGCCACCGCCGGCGACCACCTCGCCGGGCTGCGCGACCCGATACTGGATGCGGCCGCTGCGGGGCGCGCGCAGGTCGCTGTCGCGAATATCGGCCTCGATACGCTGGATGGTCGCGCGCGCGGCATCGACATTGGACCGGGAGCCGATGACCTGGCTTCGCGCCGTGCCGATGGCGGCGTCGACGGCGGCGAGCTGCGCCTTTGCCGCCTCAACGGCTGCTGTGGCGCCTTCGACCTGGGCCTGATCGTCATCGCGCTCCTGAACCGCGGTCGCCCCTTCGCGCGCGAGTGTCTCGGAGCGCCCGAGCCGCTTGCGCGCCGCATTGAGTTCCGCCTCGCGCTGCCGCACGCCGGCAAATGCCGCAGCACGCTCGCTTTGCCTCTGCGCAACCTGGCTTTCGGCGATCAGGATGGCGTTTTGAGCCTGGGCCAGTTGCGCTTCCGCCTCTGCTTTCTGGGCAGCCAGAACATCGGTATCCATATGGGCGACGACCTGGCCCGCCTTCACGAATGCGCCCTCGTCAACGACGATGTCGCGAATCCTGCCAGGTGATTTGGCGGAGACGTCCATTTCCACCGCCTCGATGCGGCCATTGCCGCTGACGATACCCTCGGGAAGCCCGCCCGGCGCCAGCAAGCGCCAGGCAAGGTACAGGATCGCCATCAGCGCCACAGCGATGCCGCCCCGGATCAGCCATGTCTTCTGGGACGTCTTCATCGTTGCAATTCTCCTGACGTGGGCGTGCCGGACGCGCCTGGATCAAAACCGGGCGGACCGGCAAAGCCGCCGCCAAGGGCGGCATAAAGGGCGATGGCGCTGGCGAGGTGAGCACGGCGCAACTGCACCAGCGTCTGCTCGGTATCGAAAAGATCCCGCTGCGCATCGAGGACCTCGAGATAGGCCGATCGGCCATGGTCGAAGCGAAGCTGCGCCAGCCGCGCCCGCTCGCGCAGCGCTTCGAGCACGGTGCGGGTCGTCTCGATCTGCAGCGCCAGCTGGCGTCGCCGTACCAGCGCATCGGACACATCCCTGAACGCGCTCTGGACGGTCTTCTCATACTCCGCGACGGCGCCGACCTGCCGGGCCTTCATGACGTCGAGATTGGCCGCGAGCCGACCGCCGTTGAAGAGCGGTTGCGTGATCGTCGGCGTGAAGCTCCACGCCCGGCTGCCGTCGCCGAAGAGTCCGTCAAGGTCGGGGCTGGCCGTTCCGAACGCCACCGTCAGGCTGATATTGGGAAAGAAGGCGGCACGCGCGGCGCCGATATTGGCATTGGCGGCGCGCAGGCGGTACTCGGCCGCGATAATATCGGGGCGATTGGCAATCAGGTCGGAAGGCAGGCCCGTCGGCAGATCGATCTGTGGCGCGGCCTGCGCGAGCCCCAGCGGCCCTGGCGGGATCTCGACCGGCTGGCCGACGAGCAAGGCCAGGGCATTGCGATTGACCGCACGATCCTGTTCGAGGCCCTGCAGCACCGTCTGCGCCTGGGCGAGCAGGGTCTGGGCCTGGGTCATTTCGAGCTTGGATCCTGAGCCCACCTCGTAGCGCCGGCGCAGGATCCGCAGCGACTCCGCGCGGGTTGCAATCGTCTGCTCGGCGATCGCGACCCGCTCCTCATACTCGCGCTCGAGCAGATAGCCGTTAGCCACCTGGGCGATGAGATCGGTGGCGAGCGCGCGGCGCGCCTCTTCCGTCGCAAGATACTGGTTTCGCGCCGCGTCCCGCAGATTGCGCAGACGCCCCCAGAAATCGATCTCCCAGCCGGCGCTGAGTTGCGCGCTGACCTGTTTGACATCCAGGCTCTGGCTGCCGAGGCCCGGCAGGTTGATGATCGAGCGCCCCCGCGTGCCCGTTCCCACCGCATTGAGCTCGGGGTAGACCGCGGACCCCTCGATCCGCCAGGCGGCGCGCGCCTCTGCGATGCGGGCAGCGGCAATCTGGATGTCGCGATTATTGTCGAGCGCCGTCGCGATCAGCGCGCGCAGATGGTCCTCGCGGAAGAAATCACGCCACCCGATGCGCGCGATCGATGCGCCGCCCGATGTCGCACCGGGATAGTCCTGCGGGACCGGTTGCGCGGGCCGGACATGGGCGGGCGCGAAGGAGCAACCGGCCAGAAGGAGCGGCATGGCCAGGACGATCGCGGCTTGCGTCAATCCAGGCCGGTGGTCCTTCAATTTCGCTGGTGCGCTCATACCCTGTCGCGTCGTCCCCGTTCCGATAGCAAATATGATCGACCCCCGCGCCACGGACGCGGGAGCCGATGGCCCTGAGCTGCGACCCTCAGGCTGTGTCTTTGGACTTCGCCGTCGTCCGCGGCGTGGAAGCGGGTTCCTCGGCAGCCTTGTCCGGAGCCGCCGGCGTTTTGGCCACGGGCTGGAACCAGACCGTCAGTTTCTCGGTGAGCGCCTGCTGACCTTCGGTTGCTTGCGAGAATGCGTCCTTGACCGCGCCCTGCCAGTCTTCGAACGCGGACCGGATCCGCGCCGAGGCTTCCTCATGGCGCTTCTCGATTTCGCCAAGAAGGCCCGTCATCTCGTCGCTCTTGAACGCGGGAACGCTGGTTCCCGGCTTGAACTCCTTGAACTGATCGAAGATCGTGGACGCCGCCTTGCCGCTGACCTTCACATAGGTCTCACCGCTTTCGCGCGCGACCTGCGCGAGCGTCGTGGCGAATTGTCCATTGGCTTTGCCGAGCGCACTGATCTGATCGAAGGGATAAGTCATGAGGCTATTCCTTTTATAACGGAACCTGTTGGAGCAGTTTCGGCCGCTTATGTTGCGGCGCGATATACGTGATGCCACTTAGACGGGGCGGCGCCCTCCCGATCGCCTATCCGTTGGCGATATATTGCCCCCCGTTGAGGGTGAGCACGGAGCCGGTGCAAAAGCCCGCCCTGGGCGACGCCAGATAGGAAACCGCATCGGCTACTTCCTGTGGCGCGCCGAGCCGCCCGACCGGGATGCCCGCGATGATCGCGGCGCGGACCTCTTCCCTGACCGCCGCCACCATCTCGGTATCGACATAGCCTGGGCAGACGGCGTTGACCGTGATGCCGCGGGCGGCGTTTTCCTGGGCGAGCGCCTTGGTGAAACCAATGACGCCGGCCTTGGCCGCCGAATAATTGACCTGTCCGACCTGGCCTTTCTGGCCGTTGATCGAGGAGATATTGATGATGCGCCCGAAGCCGCGCTCACGCATGCCCTCAATGACGGCGCGCGTCATGGCGAACATCGAGTCGAGATTGGTCGCCAGCACCTCGCGCCATTGGGTCCAGCTCATGCGATGGAACATCCCGTCCCGCGTGATGCCGGCATTGTTGACGAGCACCGAGATCGGGCCAAGTTGCGCTTCGACCGCCGCCACGCCCTCCCGGCAGGCGCCCTCATCGGCGACGTCCCAGCGGAAGACCGATATCCCCGTCTCCCGACTGAACTGCTCGGCTGCCTTGTCATTGCCATGGTAGATGCTGGCGACCTCCCATCCTTGTGCCTTCAGCGCGACAGCGATGGCGGCGCCGATGCCGCGTGTGCCGCCAGTTACGAGAGCGATTTCGGTCATTCATCCGGTTCCCTTGGTTCAGGCTTGAGCCGCGACCATTCCGTCGCGCTCCCTCTCCGGACAATGCGTAAGTATACTTATCGGTTTTGTTATTGCGTCTGTCTGCACCATGATCAAGCGCGATCTTTGAGCTGCGTGTGAAATCGGTCTAATGACGTCGATGTGACCATCCCGAAATCCAGTTCCCGCAAGCGTCCCCTCCCCGCGCGCGACCCGCGCGGGGGCAGGCCCACGCAAGACGTTGCCGCCCGCCTCAGCGATCATATTCTCGAGATCGCGCTCGCGCAGTTCATCGCCCAGGGCCCCGAGAAGACGAGCATGGATGACATCGCGGCGGCGGCGAACGTATCGAAGCGCACGCTTTATGCGCGCTATGGTTCGAAGACGGGATTGCTGGTCGCCGTGATGCGGCACGGAATCGACGACCGGCTGAAGCCCATCGCGGCGACCATGCGCACCGGATGCCTGCGCGAGCGCTTGCTTCGGACCGCGCAAAAGATGCTGGATCTTTCGCTCAAGCCCGAGACCATTGGGTTTGAAAAACTCGCCTATTGGGTTCGCGATCAGAACGTCGACGACATCGACGTCCAGACCCTGCTTGGCATCAATCCGGGAAGCCGGCTGATCCAGACGTTGCTCGAGGAAGCGGCAGGCCCGGAGAGGGCGGCCTCTTTAGACATGCGCTTTCTCGGTATGTTTATTTTCGACGCCCTGGTGACATCCCCGCGGCAACGGATTCTTGTTCGTAAGGATCTGCCGAACACGGCCGCGGCAAAGACCGCCTATCTCGAGCAGGCGACCGATTTTATCTTCAAGGCTATTCTGACCCTCTCGCAGCAACCGGAGTGCGGACCATGATGCCGCAGTCACGATAAGCTGCGCGAGGCCGCCACTTGTTCCAGGGATCAGCAACACATTTCAATCGAGCTTGATCTGAAGGTCCGGATCGGCTTTTTCCATCGCGCGCCTGAACGCCGGCCTGGCAGCGATCCGGTGCAGATAGGCACGGATCGCCGGATAGGGCGAAAGACCGACCGGCACGAACTCCCGCATGGTCGTAAGCGGGAACACCATCATGATGTCGGCGATGGTGAATTGCTCCCCCGCAAGCCAGGAACGCCCGTCAGCCAGATGCGCTTCGAGCGCCTCCAGCCCGCGATCGGCGCGCTGGCGCATGACAGAAGCCATGTCGCCCTCTGCCATCAACATCATCATGCTCGGCATCAGCGACCCGTTGCCGAAATGATACCAATAGAGATACTCAGGAAAACTAGGGTCATCCGACGCCACGGACAGCCGCCCGTCACCGTGTCGCGCAACGATATAGTCGATGATCGCCCCGGATTCGGCGAGGCAAAGGCCATCATCGGTGATCACCGGAGCCGTGCCGGACGGATGGAGCGCTTTATACTCCGCGGGCGCCAGACGCGTGACAGGATCGCGCTCATAGCGCACCATCTCGTAAGGGATGCCCAGTTCTTCGCAAAGCCAGACGATCCGGTCCGACTGCGATATTCCAAGGTGATGAACGGTCAGCATCTTTGTCTCCGTGATTCTTATGTGATCAACTTCGTTCGGAAAGCGTCGCCTGCAAGACGGCGACCACTTCTCGGACCCGATCGCGCAACTCGGCGACATCCGCGTCCGCAATCGCGAGCTGCGCGGAAAGCGCTGCCGGCACCGCCCGCGTCGGTTCGCGCAAATCGCGTCCCCTGGACGTCAAAGCGATCAGGACGCGCCGCTCGTCGGTCACATCGCGCGTGCGGCTGATCAACCCCGCAAGCTCCATCCGTTTAAGGAGAGGCGTCAGCGTTCCGCTGTCGAGATGGAGCCGATCACCAAGCGATCCAACCGACTGGGGCGTTTCCCGCCAGAGAACAAGCAAGACCAGATATTGCGGGTAGGTGAGGCCGAGCTCGGCGAGCAGGGGCCGGTAAAGGCGCCCAAGCAGGTTCGATGCGGCATAGAGTGGAAAGCAGACTTGCCGATCCAGATCGAGCGGATCTTCGCTGACAGGAGATTCCATATGACGTTCTCCGACCATACCGCCATGACAGCCGGACGCAGCTACCTCGGGCGCTTTGGCTCGCCGCAGGTTCCGATCTCGATCACCTACTCCCGGCATTTATTTATGACTCAATATGATTGTGTCAAATGATTCGCCATATCAACGGGCGTCTGCTGGAGGGGGCGAAATCCAACAACCCTCTCCGACGTTGCGCCAAAGAGGTGTCAGTTTTCAAAGTTGACGTCAGCGGATTGCCACAAACAACTTCAGCACGGATTCACCGAGCGGCTATGGGGGGAGATCACATCGGTCTTAACTCGGCTGGCCTCCCGGCGGCTCTGCGGACAAAGCTGCCATCTGTGCGGCCGATCGACTCAGGAGAGACGCAATATCATATCCCAACGATCCAGCCCTGGCGCGAAACCATCGGCGGTGATGTTCGCGGCGGTAAAACCAAACCCCTCATAGAAACCATGAGTGTGCTGGCTTGTCGCCAACAATACTTCGTTGATGCCCGGCGCGGCGCGGGCCAACGCCAATCGAGCCTGTGTCAGATGAGTTCCCAACTTTTGGGCATGATGTGCCTTATCGACCATTCCCCAAGCCAGATATGCCTTTTTCTGCACTGCATCAGTAATCAGCCCCCCGCAGGCGACTATCGAACCTTCGCGTTCAAGCGCCAAATAGAGCCTGTCTCTGCCGTTGATACTTTGCAAGAAATCACAAAATTCGATGCGTTCTTCCTCTGCAAAGAAGGATGGCACATTGCTATCGAATAGCGCCAAACAGGCGGAAACGTCGTCGAGCACATACGGCCGGGATAGAATATCGTTCATGCCGCCCTATAGCCTAGTCAGCTTTCGACTGGCCAGAGCAGTGACCAGTTTGGGCTCAAAGTGATGCTACAGCAACGGAGTTAACATCGGGCTTCCCGAAAGAAATGTCCGACAAACACATGATCCCGACAGGGGCACGGTGCAATTCCGCGACGATACCGCCGCTCACGGCGTTGCGCGGTTCCCCGATCCCTCACAATGCCCGAAAACCACTGTCGGATTGCGAAAGTGGCCGACAACCTCGCTGGCAGGGTTTTCCGTCAGGGGGCATCGGCGTTGATCGGGTAGTCTATTGCCAGCCCCCACCGAGGGCGGCGCGATTCATGTGATTTCCGGCAGTTAAAAAACGCGCACCGCCAGTGCCTTGTCTCCAAAGCTATCGTCAGCCAAGCTTGAATGCTGAGGGAGGTCGTTAATCAATGAATGTAGATCGAGAATATCCTTGTGACGCTGTGCCCATACCGGCAGGCCTGTTCACGCTCTTGGAGGGGTATCAATGGGCGCGCGAGAATGTCGGGGAATCAGGCGGTGCCGTTTATCGGCTGCATGGAAAGACCGGCGCGCCTGACCTGTTCCTGAAGCATGGCCGAAGCGCTGTAGCTGGCGACATAACTGACGAAATGGTCCGATTGCGTTGGTTAGCGAGGCACTTCCCCGTCCCGATTGTCGAAGGCTTCATCGCCACGCAGGATGAGGCATGGCTGTTAATGACGGCGGTGCCCGGGCAAACCGCATATCAGTTTCTAGATGCGCAGCCCGATGCCCGCGTTGGGATAGTCGAGGCGCTCGCAACATTCCTGCGGCGTCTTCATGCGATCCCGGTCAGCGAATGTCCCTTCACCAGCGATCACGCCTATCGCCTTGCCAGGGCGCGCGAAAGGATCGACGCGGGTCTGGTTGAGGAAGATGATTTCGACGATGAGCGCGAAGGTTGGACGGCAGAACAGGTGTGGAAAGCGATGCAGGGCCTGCTGCCGATGCCGTCCGATCCCATCGTCACGCATGGCGATTTCTCGCTCGACAATATTCTAATGCTCGATGGTGAGGTAGTCGGCTGCATTGATGTAGGACGGGTCGGGATCGCGGATCGCTACCAAGACCTTGCCATACTATGGAGTTGCCTAGGAGAGTTCGACCCCTCGCTTCAGCAAAGATTTCTGACGCAATATGGTGTCACCGATTTAGACCGGCGTAAGTTGCAATTTCATCTACTGCTGGACGAGCTATTCTAGCCGCTGCACGATAATCAAGCGATAGCCGCGTTCGGCCATGTGATTGCTGATCGAGCCGACTGCACGATGAGCACTTGTTTCGGAAGTCGATTGAGGTTGCGATCACGATTGTTAACATGATGGCATGAGTGACCAAGCCCCTCGCACGATCCAGATAGCCGCCGCCTTAATCAACGATGATGCGGGGCGGTTGCTGTTGGTCCGCAAGGCCGGGACCGAGTGGTTTATGCAAGCAGGTGGTAAGATCGAGAACGGCGAGAGTCCTTTGAACACCCTGCGTCGTGAACTAAGCGAAGAAATCGGGCTGGTGCTGGCCAATGGCGATGCGCGCTACCTTGGTCGCTATTCCGCGCCCGCTGCCAACGAACCCGGCCATATTGTCGAAGCCGAAGTCTTCCATGTGCGGATTCAACATGACCCAATTACGCGGTCGGAAATTGAGGAAGCCGTGTGGGTCGATCACGTCACCGCAACGGCACTGCCCTTGGCACCTTTGACCCGCGATCATATCTTGCCGCTGTCCCGCACACTTTGATTCCACGCCTTTTATCGTCGTGACATAACCTGACCAAAAATCAGGCGGTTCTCAAAATGCCGCGCGCCATGTGATTTCTGGCCTACTCATTCTAGCCAGCCCTCTTAAGCTGGTTCGATGGACAGAGCCTCACCGGATAGCAGCCTGCATGCGATCGTGGCGGCAAGCCCGATCCTTAGCACAATTTTGGATCGCTGGGCCTCCATCGACCTGCCCGATTGCTGGCTATCGGGCAGCGCCATCGCGCAAACGGCCTGGAACTCCGCATTCGGCCTGCCGCCGGAACACGGCCTCGCCGACATCGATTTGGTCTATTTCGATGACGCTGATCTGTCGGAAGAAGGCGAAGCCCAGCAAGCGGCGCGCATCCGTGACCTATTTTGTGACGTGCCGCTATGGATCGACGCCAAAAATGAGGCACGGGTCCATCTTTGGTATGAGCCGAAGTTCGGCTACTCGATCACGCCATATCAATCGAACGAGCATGCCATTTCCACCTTTCCGACGACAGCGGGAGCGGTTGCGATCCGCCCTGATACTGCAGCGAGTATCTCGATATTCGCCCCCTTTGGCTTGGACGATCTGCTGAACTGCACGGTGCGGCCCAATAAGGTGCAGATTACCCAAGCGATCTACGAGGCTAAGGTAGCGCGCTGGCGGAAATGCTGGCCGAGACTGACGATAATCGATTGGCACCAATTTTAAGTCGCCCCGACCCCCTACCGACAATCAGGTGAATTCCGACGTCCAGGAGACTGTTGCGCGCTTAGCGCAGGATTTCGCCCCCTTCAGCTAACGCCCCCCTACCAGACCGGGGACGGACTGAGCTGCCCGCCTGCTCCCGGGCACGGGTCAATCGGCGGGAGGCGGTCCACAAGCGGTTTGACGACCGGAATACGAAACTTATAAGTATAGTTACTGATGGCGCGCCGCCGGGTTCACGGCGAAAGAAGCGCCACGCCGTTTCGACCGTGAGAAAGCGGGGCATCCGGAGAGGTTGCGCGAAATGCGCGCGGTAAGACTCCCGGCCAGGAGTGTGTCCGTGCCCGCTATGCGGGTCCCTTTTTCTGGCCGGTGGCTCGCAAAAGCCGGAGACATGCATGCCCGATTTCGAGGACAAGGTCGCAATCGTAACAGGCGCCGCCATGGGATTGGGAGAGGCGATCGCCCGCGAACTTGCAGCGTCCGGCGCGCGGCTCGTGCTTGCCGATATCGACGAGGACAAGGCCCACGCCCTTGCGCACGAGATCGGTCCGGACCGCGCAAAGGCGCTGCGGGTCAACGTCGCCGAGGCGGCCGAAGTCGAAGCGCTGGTGGCTTTCACCCTGAAGAGCTTCGGACGGCTCGACGCCGCGGTGAACAACGCGGGCGTGGGCTCCGTCACCAAGCCGACCGGGGAATATGATCTGGATGAATGGCGCCGGGTCATCAGCGTCGATCTCGACGGCGTTTTCTACGGCATGCGCTACCAGATCCCCGCGATGCTGGCGGGCGGCGGCGGTACGATCGTCAATATGAGTTCGATCTACGGATCGGTCGGCGCGCCCGGATCAGTCAGCTATGCGGCAGCCAAACATGCCGTGATCGGCATGACCCGCACCGCCGCGCTCGAATATGCCCAGCAGAATATTCGTATCAATGCGGTGGGGCCTGCCTTCATCCACACGCCGATGGTCGATGCCACGACCGACGGCCACCCGCCCTACGAGATGATCGCGCACCATCCGGTAGGACGCCTGGGGCAACCCGAAGAGGTTGCCGGGCTCGTCGCCTTCCTGCTGTCGGATCGCGCCTCGTTCATGACCGGCAGCTACTATCCCGTCGATGGCGGCTATCTCGCGCAATGACCCGCCTCACTTTCCAGCTTCAAGGACAATGATCATGGCCAGAATCGCGCTCGTCACCGGCGGCGTCAGCGGCATCGGCGCCGCGACCGCCAGGCTCCTCAAGGAGAAAGGCTATCTCGTCGCCGTCAACTATTATGGCAATGACGAGGAAGCCGATCAGTTCGTGAAAGACACATCCATCCCCGCCTATAGCTGGAATGTGGCGGACTTCACGGCAAGCCAGGAGGGCGTAGCAAAAGTCGTCGCGGATATCGGTCCGATCGACATTCTCGTCAATAATGCCGGCATCACCCGAGACGGCACGCTCCACAAGATGACCGAGGAGCAGTGGCGCAGCGTCATCGACGTGGACCTTGGCGGATGCTTCAACATGTGCCGCGCCGTGATCGAGAGCATGCGCGAGCGGCGTTTCGGCCGCATCGTCAATATCAGTTCGGTGAACGGCCTCTCGGGCCAGTTCGGCCAGACCAACTATGCCGCGGCCAAGGCCGGCGTGATCGGCTTCACCAAGGCGCTCGCGCTCGAGGGCGCGTCGCGCAACATCACCGCCAATGCGATCGCGCCGGGCTATACCGATACGGTCATGGTCGCCGCCGTGCCCGAAGAGGCGCTCAAGGCCGTGCTGGCCGGCGTGCCGGTCGGACGCCTCGGCACCCCGCAAGAGATCGCGCGCGCCGTCCTCTTCCTGGTCGAGGATGAGGCGGGCTTCGTGACCGGTGAGACCCTTTCGGTCAACGGCGGCAAATATCTGGCCTGAAGGCCCAAGGAAAGGAATTCCCATGAGCAGCAATGTCGTTCTGTGCGCGCCTGTCCGGACCCCGATCGGCGCCTATGGCGGGACCCTCAAGGACATGGCCGCGCCGGCCCTTGGCAGCATCGCGATCGCCGAGACCGTAAAACGCGCCGGCGTCGGCATCGATACCATCGATGCCGTCGTTCTGGGCCAGGTGGTCCAGGCCGGCGCGAAGATGAACCCGGCGCGCCAGGCCGCCATCGGCGCCAAGCTTCCTGACAGCGTCCCGGCCCTCACGGTCAACCGTGTCTGTGGATCGGGCGCGCAGGCGATCGCCTCGGCCGCCCAGGAGATCATGCTCGGCTTCAGCCATGCTGTCGTTGCAGGCGGCATGGAGAATATGGATCAGGCGCCCTACCTCATCGAGAAAGGCCGCTGGGGCTACCGCATGGGGGACGGCAAGCTCGTCGACGCCATGCTCCATGACGGTCTCAATGACGCCTTCTGCAACCAGCATTCCGGCTGGGTCACCGAGGATCTGGTCAGCCAGTTCCAGATCACGCGCGATGCGCAGGATGCCTGGGCGGTCCGCTCGCAGCAGAATTTCAGCGCGGCCCAGGCCGCCGGCCGTTTCGAAGAGGAGATCGTCGCGGTCGAAATCCCTTCGCGCAAGGGCCCCATCATTTTCGGCAAGGATGAGCAGAACCGGCCGGATACGAGCCTTGAAAGCCTGGCGCGCCTGAAGCCCGCCTTTCGGCCCGAGGGCACGATTACGGCGGGCAACGCGCCCGGCCTCAACAGTGGTGCTGCGGCGATGATCGTCGCCAGCGAGGACTGGGCCGACCGCAACGGCGTCACGCCCCTGGGCCGTCTCGTCGCCTTCGGTGTCGGCGCGGTGGCGCCCGGCCTCTTCGGCCTGGGCCCGGTTCCCGCCGTCCGGCAGGCGCTGGACCGCGCGGGCTGGTCGGTCTCCGATCTCGAGCGCGTCGAGATCAACGAGGCGTTCGCCGCGATCGCCATCGCCGTCACGCACGAGCTCGGGCTCGCCGAGGACATCGTCAATGTCGAAGGCGGCGCCATCGCCCATGGCCATCCGATCGGCGCGACCGGTGCCGTGCTGACCACCCGCCTGCTGCATGCCCTGAAGCGCGAGGGATTGAAGCGCGGCCTCGTCACCCTGTGCATCGGCGGCGGCCAGGGCGTCGCGCTTGCGCTGGAAGTCATCTGATGCCGGGCGGCGGTCTGACGAGGCTCCCCGCGGTGACGCCACCCCCGTCGGAGATCTGAGGATGTTCGACGAGGCTCCGTCGCTCGACAGTGGGTCGGGATCAGGCCAGACGCCTGATCCCGATGCCGCACGTCCGGGCGGCGGCGCCGGGCCCGGGCCTGCGGTCACCTTTGCGCTCTCGGTAAGGCGGCTCGAGAAATCATTCGGATCGCGCAAGGTCCTCGACGGCGTCTCGCTCGATGTCGCGCCGGGCGAGGTGGTGGGCCTGCTCGGGCCCAACGGCGCCGGCAAGACCGTCTGCTTCTACGGCATCATGGGCATCAACCGCCTCGACGGAGGACAGATCCTGCTCGGCGGCGAGGATGTGACAGCCCTGCCCATGGATGGGCGTGGCAAGCGCGGCCTTGGTTATCTTCCGCAGGAAGCCTCGATCTTTCGGGGTATGAGTGTCGAGGAGAATATCCGCGCTGTGCTCGAACTGCGCCTGCGCGACAAGGACGCCATCGACCGCAGGCTGGACGAACTGCTCGGCGATTTCGGCATCACAAGGCTGCGTGCCTTGCCCGCCCCCGCGCTTTCGGGCGGCGAGCGCCGGCGCTGCGAGATTGCCCGCGCCATGGCGGCCGACCCGAAGGTCATCCTGCTCGACGAACCCTTCGCCGGGATCGATCCCATGTCGATCGCCGACATCAAGGCGATGGTGCGCCAGCTCAAGGAGCGCGGTGTGGGCATTCTCATCACCGATCACAATGTCCACGAAATGCTCGAACTGGTGGATCGGGCCTATGTCATCCATGCCGGCAGGCTGCTCTTCGCCGGGGCGCCGCAAGCTGTCCTTCACGATCCTGACGTGCGGCGGCTCTATCTGGGTGAGGATTTCGAGGAGTGACGCCGGCCATCGACAGGACATGCCGCCCGGTGAGCCTCTGCACTTCCACCGAAGGCCGAGAGGGGGCCGTAAGGTCGGGCCCAGCGGTCATTCGACAATCACCAGGCTATCACAAGCGTAGCCCGAACCTGTTCCGAACGAGAAGGACCCATCATGAGCGCTGACACCCCGACATCGCCGCCCGACCCGCTCGACGGGATTGCGCAGACGCTGGACAACGCCGCGGGCGGCGCGATCGCACAGGTGACCCTCGGCCTCTCGCCCGCGACCCTGTACGAGGCCTTCTCGAACTGGGCCCTCCACCTCGCGCTGTCGCCGGGCAAGCAGTTGCAGCTGGCCGCGAAGATGGGCCGCAAACATATGCGCCTCTTCGACTATGCAGCGCGAAGCGCAGCCGACAGCGATGCGGCGCTCGCCATCGAGCCGCTGCCGCAGGACCGCCGTTTTTCCGATCCCGCCTGGCGAAATCCGCCTTTCAACATCCTCTCGCAGGCTTTCCTGCTCCATCAGCAATGGTGGCATGCCGCGACGACGGGCGTGGGCGGCGTCAACGGCCATTATGAGGATATGGTCCGGTTCACCGCGCGGCAGATGCTCGACATGGTCGCGCCGACCAATTTTCTGGCGACCAATCCCCTGCTTCAGCAGCGGATCATCGAAACCGGCGGCAAGTGCCTCGTCGATGGCTTTCAGCACCTCATGGAGGACATCGAGCATCTGGTGCGCGGCCTGCCTCCCGTCGGCGTCGAGGATTTCCGGGTCGGCGACACCGTAGCGACGGCCAGGGGCAAGGTCGTCTACCGCAACCGGCTCATCGAGCTGATCCAATATGAACCGACGACCGATCAGGTGCGCCCGGAACCGATCCTGATCGTCCCGGCCTGGATCATGAAATATTATATTCTCGACCTCTCGCCCGAAAACTCGATGGTCAACTGGCTGACCAGCCAGGGCTATACCGTGTTCATGATCTCCTGGCACAATCCGGGGACGCAGGACCGCGATCTCGACATGGAGAATTACCGGCTGATGGGGCCGATGGCGGCGCTCGACGCGGTGACGGCCATCACCGGCGCCAAGTCTGTCCATGCTGTCGGTTACTGCATCGGCGGCACCCTGCTCTCGATCGCGCTCGCCGCGATGGCGCGCGACGGCGACGAGCGCATCGCCAGCGCCACGCTGCTGGCAACCCAGACCGAGTTCAGCGAGCCGGGCGAGCTTGGCCTCTTCATCGACGAGGGACAGCTCAACCTGCTCGAGAAGATGATGTGGAGCCGCGGCTATCTCGATGGCAGTCAGATGGGCGGCGCATTCCAGATATTGAGGTCGAACGACCTCGTCTGGTCGCGCGTGCTCGGCACCTATCTCATGGGTGAGCGCGAATCGCTGAACGACCTCATGGCGTGGAACGCCGACGGCACACGCATGCCCTACGCCATGCACAGCCAGTATCTGCGGCGCCTCTATCTCGACGACGATCTTGCCGAAGGCAAGTACAGGGCCGACGGCAAGACTGTCGCCCTCTCCGCGATCCGCAAGCCCCTGTTCGTGGTCGGCACCGAGCGCGACCATGTCGCGCCCTGGCACTCGGTTCACAAGATCCACCTATTGACCGATGCGGAGATCACGTTCGTGCTGACCAGCGGCGGCCACAATGCCGGCATCGTCTCCGAGCCCGGCCATAAAGGCCGCCGCTTCAAGGTGTTGACTAGGCAGGCGGAAGGTCTCTCCTTTGATCCGGAAGAGTGGGAAGATCGCGCCGAACCAAAGAAGGGTAGCTGGTGGATCGAATGGGGTGAATGGCTGGCCCGCCATTCGGGAGCCCCGGTTGCGCCCCCGCCGCTGGGCGCCCCCGACAAGGGCTATGCCCCGATCGCGGATGCGCCCGGTCACTATGTTCTGGAGCGCTGAACGATGAGCGACCAGAACATGATCGAGAATCGAACCTTCGACGAAATCGAGGTCGGCGAGACGGCGAGCATCGTGCGCACCCTGGGTGAGCGCGACATCCAGCTCTTCGCGCTCGTGTCGGGCGACGTCAATCCGGCCCATCTCGACGCCGACTATGCGGCGACGGACCTGTTCCGGCGGGTCATCGCGCATGGCATGTGGGGCGGCGGGCTGATCTCCGCCGTGCTGGGCACCGAACTGCCGGGACCGGGCGCGATCTATCTCAGCCAGTCGCTGCGTTTCACGCGTCCGGTGGGTTTGGGCGACACTATCACGGCCTCGGTGACGGTCGCGGAGAAGCGGCCGGAGCATCGCATCGTGCTGTTCGACTGCCGCTGCACCAATCAGGACGGGGACGTCGTGATCTCAGGCCAGGCCGAGGTGAAGGCGCCGACCGAGAAGGTGCGTCGCCCTCGCGCGGCTCTCCCCGAGGTACAGCTTCGCGATCATGACGGCTATCGGCGCCTGATCGAGCTGACATCGAGCGGCACGCCCGAGAGCACCGCTGTTGCCCATCCCTGCAGCCCGGCTGCCATTTCGGCGGTGGTCGAGGCGGCCGACGCAAAGCTGATCACGCCCATCCTTGTCGGGCCTGAAGCCAGGATCCGAAAGGCGGCGCAGGAAGCAGGCAAGGATATCGCGGGCTTCCGCCTGATCGATGCCGATCACAGCCATGACGCGGCGGCAAAAGCCGTCGCGCTGATCCGTTCGGGCGAAGCAAGGCTGCTCATGAAAGGCTCGCTGCATACCGACGAACTGATGGGCGCGGTGGTTCCGTCCGCAACGGGCCTCAGGACCGAGCGCAGGATAAGCCACGCCTATGTGATGGACGTGCCCGACCATCCGACGCCGCTCATCATCACCGACGCCGCGATCAACATCGCGCCGACCCTCGTCGAAAAGGCCGACATCATCCGCAACGCGATCGACCTTGCCCATGTGATCGGCATCGAAGAACCCAAAGTCGCGATTCTGGCAGCGGTCGAGACCGTCAATCCCGACATGCCCTCCACGCTCGAGGCGGCCGCCCTGTGCAAGATGGCCGATCGCGGTCAGATCACCGGCGGCCTGCTCGACGGGCCCCTCGCCTTCGACAACGCGATCAGCGCGGCAGCGGCGAGCGAGAAGGGGATCGTCTCCCCGGTCGCCGGCAAAGCCGAAATTCTTGTCGTCCCCAATCTCGAAGCGGGCAACATGCTCGCCAAGCAGCTCACCTTCCTTGGCGGCGCGGACGCGGCGGGCATCGTACTGGGCGCGCGCGTGCCGATCATCCTGACGAGCCGCGCCGACAGCCTGCGCACGCGCCTCGCCTCCTGCGCCGTGGCGGTGCTGATGGCGCGGGCGGCGACCAAGGCAGCGCCAGGTCTTCCTGAAAGCGCGCGGGCATGAAGGCGGTTGTCAGCCTCAATTCGGGGTCCTCCAGCATCAAATTCTCGCTGTTCGTCCTCGATACGCAAGGAGCGTTGCAGTTCTCGGCGGGCGGCAAGATCGAGAGGATCGGCATCGCGCCGAGCCTGAAGGCCAGGTCGGTCGATGGCACGGTCCTGCTCGAACGCGGCTGGTCGGACGGCGCATCGCTCAGCCACGCCGATCTGCTGGCCGACCTTTTCGCCTGGGCCGCCGAGCATCCGCTGGAGGACCGGGAAATCATCGCGATCGGGCATCGGGTCGTGCATGGCGGCACCGAATTCGCCGCGCCCAGGCTGATCGAACCGGATCTGCTCGACGCGCTGGAGGCCCTCTGCCCGCTTGCGCCGCTCCATCAACCTCATAACCTCGCCGCGATCCGCGCCATCGCGGCGCTCTCCCCCGGTCTGCCGCAGGTGGCCTGCTTTGACACGGCCTTCCACCGCGACAAGCCCGCCCTCGCTGCGCGTCTCGCAATCCCGCGCGCGCTGCACGATCAGGGCGTGCGCCGTTATGGCTTTCACGGCCTGTCCTATGAATATATTGCCCGGCGGTTGGCCGAGATCGACCCCGCGCTTGCATCCGGCCGGGTCATTGCCGCGCATCTGGGCAATGGCGCCAGCCTTTGCGCCATGGACGCCGGGCGAAGCATCGACACCACCATGGGGTTTACCGCGCTTGACGGGCTGATGATGGGCACGCGCTGCGGCAGCCTCGATCCAGGCGCCGTGCTGCATCTGCAAAGCCAGATGGGCATGAGCGCCGCCCAGGTCGAGGAGCTGCTCTACAAGAGATCCGGGCTGCTCGGCGTTTCGGGGCTGTCGAGCGACATGCGTACGCTCGCCGAAGCCGGCACAGCAGAAGCTGAAGAGGCGATGGACCTTTTCGCCTGGAGGGCTGGCAGGGAGGCCGGCGCGCTTGCATCCTCGCTTGGCGGGCTGGACGGGATCGTCTTCACTGCCGGCATCGGCGAGAATGATGCCGCCATGCGCAGTCGCATTTGCCGCCGGCTCGAATGGCTGGGGCTGGAGATCGACGAGATCGCCAATGCCGGCAACGGGCCTTTGATCAGCCTGCCTGACAGCAAGGTCAAAGCCTATGTCATTGCGACCGACGAGGAGCGCATGATCGCGCTGCATACCCTCAAGATCGTGGAGAAAGCAGAATGAAGCCGCTCGTGGATCTGGAAGGCAAGCGCGGCCTGGTGATCGGCATCGCGAACGAACAGAGCATTGCGGCGGGTTGTGCCGCAGCCTTTGCACAATGCGGAGCGCGGCTTGCGGCGACCTATCTGAACGAGAAGGCGAAAGGCTGGGTCGAGCCCGTCGCACAGCGTCTCGGCGCGGAATGGCTCGCGCCGTGCGACGTCCGCGAGCCGGGGCAGCTCGAGGCCCTGTTCGACGAGGTGACGCGCAAATGGGGCGGACTTGATTTCCTGCTCCATTCCATCGCCTTCGCGCCCAGGGAAGATCTGCACGGCAGGGTCGTCGATTCTTCGGCCGAGGGCTTTGCTGTGGCGATGGATGTCTCCTGCCACAGCTTCCTGCGCATGGCGAAGCTCGCAGAACCACTGATGGCCGATGGCGGCTGCCTTCTCTGCGTCACCTTCTACGGGTCCGAGCGCGTGGTTGAGCATTATAATCTGATGGGGCCGGTCAAGGCCGCGCTCGAAAGCGCCACGCGCTATGTCGCGGCCGAACTCGGTCCCAGGGGCATACGCGCCCATGCCATATCGCCAGGGCCGATCGCGACGCGCGCGGCCAGCGGCATCGAACGTTTCGATGAGTTGCTCGAACGCGCAGCCTCGGAGGTTCCCGGCGGCCGGCCAGTCGATGTGGAAGATGTCGGCGCACTCGCGGCCTTCCTCGTCAGCGATGCGGCGAAGCGGATCACGGGTACGATCATTCCGGTCGACGGCGGGCAGCATCTGATCGCATGACGCTCTCCGCCCCCCAATGGACCATGGCAGCCGCAATTTTGGCTGTTGCCGCGCCGGCGCATGCTGCCCCATCAATCGACGTCCTTATTCGCGACGCTGGCGAGCGGGATGGTGATGGCGCGGTGTGGGTCGATCTACGACTGTTGAACGATGGCGACCAAGCGCAAACCTTCGCCCTGCCCGACCGCATCGAAGCCGTCGTCGAGCGGGAAGGTCGAACGGATCGCGTGTGGCTTGATCGCGCGACCAATCTCCCGGACAGCCTGACCGTTCCGGCTGGCGGTTTTATGCGGGCGCGCTATCGGACCGCCGCCGCATTCGACGAGACCCTCGACGGCGCGGATATCTCGATCCCTGCATGGACGCCGCGGAAGATCGCCATTGCCTTGCGGCCGCTGTCCGCCCTTCCCGCATTGGCGGCGGTAGAGCCGACGCCGAGCCAGGACGGGGTCGGGGCGCCGACGGCAGCGCCGCCGCCATCCGACCGCTCCGCCGGCAACGCGTTCGTCGCCAACCTGTCGGCTTATGAACCCATCTATGCCGTCTACGGACCCGACACCAACAGCGAAGCCCGCATCCAGTTCAGCTTCAAATATCAGCTGTTCGGAAGCAGGCGCGCCGAAGGGTTGCCACGTTCCTGGCGCGACGGGCTGCATTTCGGCTACACGCAGCGCATGTTCTGGGATCTGGGCGCGCATTCCTCGCCTTTCCGGAACATCGACTTTCAGCCCGAACTTTTCTACCTGACGCCGTCGGCGACGCTGTCGAACGGCATATCGCTGAGCGCCCAGGGCGGCATCCGGCACGAATCGAACGGCAGGGATGGCGACGCCTCACGGAGCATCAACAGTATCTATGTAGCGCCGATGGCAGCAATTCCGTTGGGCGGCGATTACAGGCTGTCGATCGCACCGCGCCTGTCCCTGTTCGTCGGCGACAGGTCGGACAATCCCGACATTCGCCAGTATCGCGGCAACACAGGTCTGTTTATGGAGGTCGGGGAGGATGAAGGACTGCGCCTCTCCACCTCCACCCGGTTCGACTTTCGCAGTGGCAAGGGTGCGGTCAGCGCCGACATCTCCTATCCGCTCCGACGGATCCTTGGTGGCGGCCCGGACTTCTATCTCTTCGGCCAGAGCTTCGTCGGCTATGGCGAGAATCTGCTCGACTATAATCGCCGCATGAGCCGGCTGCGCATCGGGGTGGCCCTGGTGCGATGAGCGCGGCGGACTTTCGCATCGAACACGCAGAAGAGGGTGCCGCACTCCACGCGATCGGCGACTGGACCGCGCTGGCCATGGGAGACCTGGCCGAGCGACTGCGAGCAGCGCTGGGGGAAACGCGCTCCGAACGGATCGACGTCACGCGGCTCGGTCATATCGACACCGCCGGAACGCTCGTCCTGCTCCGCAGTATGAACGCGGGTCATGATTTCTCTGCGTCAGGGCGTGACGATTTGAAGCGCCTGACCGACCTCGTCGGGTCCGCGATGGAAGACGAACCCCCTGCGCCCACCGGCAAGAAGGGCCTGTTCGCATTCTTCGAGCGTTTCGGGCGGCAGATCGTCTCGCTCGGCGCCGACGCCTATGCGATGCAGGTCTTTTCCGGCCAACTGATTGTCGCGGCGGCAAGGACGCTCTTTCACCCCCGCCGTCTGCGCCTGACCCCGACCGTCGCCATGATGCAGGACGCGGGCGTCAATGCGCTGCCGATCGTGTTCATCATGACCTTCTTCATCGGCGCCATCATTGCGCTCGTCGGTACAAATCTGCTCACCAGCCTTGGCGTCGAGGTCTTCACGGTGCAGCTCGTCGGCGTTGCGATCCTGCGCGAATTCGGCGTGGTCATCGCCGCCATCCTGCTTGCCGGACGCTCCGCCTCCGCCTTTGCCGCACAGCTGGGTTCCATGCGCATGAACCAGGAAACCGATGCGATGCAGGTCATGAGCATCGACCGGTTCGACGCGCTCGTCGTTCCGCGCGTGCTTGCCGCGATCCTGATGATGCCGCTTCTGACCTTTTTCGCCGATATCGGCGGAATCCTCGGTGGCCTGCTCGTCAGCTGGGTGACGATCGACATCAATCCTTTGTTCTTCGTCCAGCGCACGCTCGAGACGGTCAGCATCAACCATTTCTGGATCGGCATGAGCAAGGCGCCGTTCCTGGGGATCATCATCGCCGCCGCGGGTTGCCGCCACGGCCTGATGGTCGGAGGCGATGTCCAGAGCCTTGGCCGACAGGTCACCGCCGCCGTCGTCCAGTCGATCTTCATGATCATCATGTTCGACGCGATCTTCGCGGTCATCTTCATGGTTCTCGATCTGTGAGCGGCCCCGGCACCGACGCCCCGCCAATCCGCGTCAGGGGTCTGCGCACGGCGTTCGGACCAAAGATCATCCACGAGGATCTCGATCTCGAGGTCCGCAGCGGCGAGATACTGGGCGTGGTCGGCGGCTCGGGCTCGGGCAAATCCGTGTTGCTCAACACCATCCTCGGGCTCAAGCAGCCCGATGGCGGCACGATAGAAATTCTCGGACGGAACATCGAGGACGAAGACGCCCAGGCGTGGGTTGGTCGCCACGTCGGCGTCATGTTCCAGCAGGGCGCGCTGTTCTCGTTCCTCACCGTCCAGGAGAATGTGGAGGCCCCGCTCATCGAGCATAGCGGCCTGTCCCTGCCCATCACCGCGGACATCGCCCGTCTCAAGATCAGGCTGGCGGGACTGCCGCCTGGCGCCGGGGCGCTCAGACCCTCCGAGCTTTCCGGCGGGATGCGCAAGCGCGCCGGCGTCGCGCGTGCGCTCGCGCTCGACCCGGCGATCCTGTTCCTGGATGAGCCGACGGCAGGGCTCGATCCGATCGGCGCCAGCGAGTTCGACGAGCTCATCCGCACGCTGCGCGACGCGCTGGGCCTGACGGTGTTCATCATCACGCACGATCTCGACACGCTCTATGCCATCTGCGACCGCGTGGCCGTCCTTGCAGACCGGACAGTCGTTGCCGTCGCGCCGGTCGCTGATCTCGAACAATCCGATCACCCCTGGATCCGGCGCTATTTTCTGGGGCCGCGCGGCCGCGCGGCGCATGACGCCAAGAAAGATCGTTGATGGAACGCCATGCAAGCTATGCCCTTGTGGGCATCATCTCGACCGCGCTGCTCGTCGCCGCGATCGTTTTTGTCGTCTGGCTCGGTGGCAACCGCGTGGGAGGATCCGACGATCCCTATCGCATCATCTTCCACGGTCCGGTACGGGGTCTGAGCGTCGGTGCGGAGGTGCAGTTCAACGGCATCAAGGTCGGACAGATCGAACGCATCCGTCTGGATGAAGAGGATCCGAACCGGGTGGTGACGGACATCATTCTGACGCGAGGCACGCCGGTCAGGACCGATTCCCTCGCATCGACCGAGACACAAGGCATATCGGGCGTCTCGATCGTCCAGATCAGCGCGGGAACACCGGCAAAGCCCCTGCTGCGCAAGGCAAGTCAGAAGCGGCGCCCCGTGATCCAGAGCAGGCCGAACGCGCTTTCGTCCCTGCTCCAGGGCGGGGGCCAGGTCGTTCAGAATGCCGGCGAAGCGCTGCAGCGGGTGAACAGACTTCTCTCCGACCGGAATATCGATGCGATCGGCGCCATGGTCCAGGATCTCAAGCTCACGACGCAGGAACTCTCCGCCAACCGTGCCATGTTCGGCCATGCAGCGTCCACGCTGGCCAAGCTCGATCGTGCGGCCGACGACATCGAACGCACAGCCGCTTCAGCGCGGGGGATTATCGATGGTGATGGCCGCAATGCGGTGGCGGAAGTGTCCGGCGCGGCCAGGGAGCTCAAGGTCGCAATTGGAGAAGCGCGGCTCACCATCGCCGATATCGGCCGCCAGACCGACGCCATCGGCACGCGAACGCTGCCGACCGTCAACGCCACCATGCAAAGCCTGCAGGAAACGGCCGAATCGCTCGACGCGCTGGTCCGGCAGATCCGCCAGAACCCGCGACAGGCGATCGGCAAGGATAGCGGCAAGGAACTGGAGTTACCGCAATGAAACAGAACCAGCTCAGGCGCGGATATTGCGCTTTGGCGCTACTCATGCCGCTGGCCGCATGCGGCGCCATGCTGGGCAGCGGAAAGCCTGACAACCTTTTTCGTTTCGGTGTGCCCGAACGGGAGGACGCGCAGGCCGGGACTGCCAACGCCGCCCCTGTCACCCTCTCGCTGGCACGCATCAGATTTGCCCCCGAGATCGAGGGCGACCGGATTCTGACCGCGCGCGGCGACAGCGTTCTGTACATCAAGGATGCCCGCTGGGCCGCCCCTGCCCCGGATCTCTTCAGCCAGGCCCTGGCACGCCAGTTCGCGACGCAAGCCCCCCATGTTCGTCTCCGCACGCTGCGAGAAGGATCGGCCGATGCGCTTGTCCTGCGCCTCGACGTCGATCGTTTCGAAGCGCGATATGGACGTGACGTCCAGACAGACACGCCGCCCGTCATTCTGGTGTCGGCAATCGCGGAACTGCTCGATCCGATGACCCGGCAGATCATCGAAAGACGTCGGTTTTCTGCCGAGGAAGCGGCCACGCTCAACGCAAAAGCAGCAATTGTGGCAGCCTTCGACAAAGCCGTCGGCCGGGTCTCGATCGAGATCGTCGGCTGGTCGGTCGGCACCGCTCAGACGCGACCGCCCGTTGCGGCCGGCAGGAGCCAGTGAATGTCGGGTGACACGCGTCTGGCAGCGCTCACACCGGATGACCCGGCGCACCGCGGTGCGATCAACGACTGGACCCGATCGTTCGCCTCGGGGCTGCTGCTCGTCATCGTCGGCGCATTCGCCTTGGCCCAACCGGGCGTGACGGAATTCCTCGGCAGTCGCTTCACTGGCATGATCCTGATCGCCGGCGGTGCCGGGGCGGCCGCCACGACCTTTCCCACCACGGGATCGCAAAGCAATTGGCTGGACGCCATTTTCGGCTCACTCTGCGCGCTTCTTGGATCGCTCGTGCTTGTCGAGCCATTCCGGGAGACCGTCCCGCTCGTCTGGATGGTCGCTATCCTGCTGCTCTTCATCGGCATGCTGGAGATCATCACCGCTATCCGTTCGGTACATCAACGCGGATGGGTTGCGATCATGGGCCTCTTCAACACCATAGCTGGCCTTGGTCTGCTTTTGGCGGGTCCCTCCAGCGCATTGATTGCAATTGGCTTCAGCTTCTTCGTCCGGGGTTTGTTTCTCGTGCTGCTTGCGCTCCATCTGCGAAGCGCGGGACATCGATCTGCCCTCCAACGATAACCCATCGTGACGACCGGAAACTTCGCAGGCTCACGGGAGAGGCAGTATCATTACTTATACGTTTCCAGGTTCGGTCCGCGTTATCGCCCTGGCTTCAATGCTCGAACGCAATCAAAGGAGATTGATCGTGGCCTGGCTGGCAAGACTGCTTCTGGCCGTTCCGGCCATCGTGGCGGGTTGGTTCGTTTCACGCGAAGATCCCAGATTCTGGGTGATCGCGATGGTCGTGGCGCTGGTTTTTCTCGCGCTCTCCTGCATCGCCGGCCTCTACGCGCCGCACCTGACGATCTTCGGCGGATCGCGCAAGCAGCGCCGGAAGAAGCGCGCTCGTCGCCCATTTTGAGCCGATATATGCCTTCCACTATCAACCTGTTCTCGCCGCGGCAAGCCTCGGGCCGAGCCTTTGAGCGGCAGGCCATCCCACGCCGAAGGAGGGAATTGATGAACCAACGAACAACCGCATCCACGCCGAGCCGCCTTGCACGAGCCACCAGCATCCTTGCCTCGACGGCTTTGCTCCAGCTCTGTCCAGCACCGGCAGCCGCAGCGCAAGCCGCTTCCGAGCGATCCGACCTGACGCAACGCCAGACCCTGTGCGCGCGCTCGGTCGCCCTGTCGGGCCTCGAGCAGGAAATGGATCAGAATATTCAAAGCGCGCTCGAAGCATCCTTCAAGGATCTGACCGCCACCTTTCCAGACGATCCCAAGGCGGTCGAAGCCTACAGGGACTCCTTCGCCGAGGCGATGAGAGCGGCGAAGGCGCCCGTCCTGGCGCGGATGAAGGAGAGTTGCGCGGCGGCCTTCACGGTCGACGAATTGAACGGCATCAACGCCTTCTACGAAAGCAGCGCCGGTCGGGCATGGCTCGAGAAGGGCCGCATCCTCATGCGCCCTGCCCTTGCCCAGGCGATTGCCGATGTCGTGCCAGGCGTTTTCGCCGACACCCAGAAGCGCTTCTGCGCGCGTATGGGAGGATGCGAAACGGCGCCTGCGGCCCCCGCCCCGGCCGGGCATATATCCTGAGCGCGCGGAACGATGCCGTTGCCCGCGCGTCACGCCATGTCGGGACCCATTCGACGATGGCGTCGTAAGTCGCCATCATAGACGCCGCTACGGCAAGCACAGTGGTTTGCCACCAACGGTGGCGGCCGGGGAATATGATCCCGGTCGGCAGTGCGATCGGATCGGACGCCGCTCTATCCGCGGCCGGTCAGCAGCAAGTCATGGCCAAGATGCACTGGCAGCGCCCTCGACCGGCATTCGGCCCGAAAGCCTCGCACCTGATCGGATTCCCCATCGATGCTGATGCTGACGTTTTCATCCGCCTCAAACTCGATCCAAGGGCTACGCGCGCGCACCGTCATGGCCTCGCGCCCGGCGGTCAGATCGATCTTTGGCATGATAAGCAGTTCGAGCAGGCCATCATCGATCAGCGCGTCGGGGCAAAGCGGAATGCCGCCGCCGGCCTGGCGGCCATTCCCAATGGCCAGTGCCAGAAACATCCCCTCCCAAGCAAAGCCCTCGGCCCGAAAACGACCCCGGCATGGCTGGAACTCGCGGGCGCGGCTCACACCCGTCAGAAGATAAGCCAGGCCCCCGAGGGACTTCTTCAACGCCGGATCTGTCTCTGCCGTTACCCGGGCGCCGAAACCTCCCGTGACGACATTGACGAACGGACGCTCGCCCAACAATCCGAGGTCGATCCTCGTGGCGGGCTCATTGACGATGAGACGCAGACACGCAGTCATATCGTCGATCCTGAGCCCGACCGATCGGGCGAAATCATTGGCTGTGCCGAGCGGCAAAATGCCGAAGGAGCAAGCGCCAAAATCCCCGGACCGGTGCGCGGTCACGAATACCTCGTCGACAGTCCCGTCACCGCCGCCCGCGACGATCCGATCAATCTCGCCCCGCCTGGCTTCCGCCACAGCCTCGAGCGTCAAGCGTGCGGCATCACCAGCTTCCCAGGTCACGCGCACACTGACTTGATGCCCATCCTGGCGAACAGAACGCACAGCTGCACGCACCCGTTCGTCCTGTGCGATCTTGCCATGGAGTATGAGCCTGAGACGCTTCATCCTATATATCTTCCCTCAAGAACAACTCGTCAGCAGTCGCCCATTGCGGGCATATGTCTTCGCAAAGTTATCCGCCGTCGGGGCTCCAAGAGCTTCCGCGTGACAATTCACCTACGCCACCGCGTTGGCGTATTCTGCAATCATAAATTCTTTCCCACGAGCCTCATAACGTCGCCGGCAGCGATGGCATCCTTCCGGACCTCGCGGACTATCGCGTCGTGTCGAGGTGCGAACCGAATGGAAACGCCGGGCGGAAATGGGATGATTACGTAGGGACGGCGCCTCGTGCCCGACGGAAGCTGGCGACAGACTTCATTACCCCAGCAGGATTACCCGATGCCCGATCCCATCAGCTCTACGAAACAGGAGCGACCCTATATCCTGCTCGTCGCAGAGGAAAGCGCGCTTCGAAGGTCGCTACAGTTGACCCTTCGAGCCCGCGGCTACGATGTACGCGCTTTTGCCAGCTGCGCCCATGCCCTGGCGGATCCAACCGTTCTCCAGGCCACATGCCTCATCACCGATCATCATATGGCGGAAATGAGTGGCGTGGATTTGCTGCGGGCACTGCGCGCGGCAGGATGGCATCGTCCTGCTATCCTCCTTACCACCCAGCGCGCCGCCTATTTCCAGCAGCAACAGCAGGCGCTGTTCGCCGATATTCTGCAGAAGCCCATCCTCGAACATCGGCTTTGCACCTGCGTCGATCATGCGACAAAAGAGTGCTGACCATGACGCTGCTTGCCGGTTGTCAGGAAGGAGAAGCGCCTGTTGCTGCGACGCGCCGGACTTCGCATCGGGACCGCTTGTAGTGGGGCGCAGGGACATGGTCCTAAGTATATTCCACGAATGCGGGATGCCGCAGGATAATCGATGATCGATCCGAAACTTTCACGTGAGGACAGCATGACTGTGAAGGACATATTGGCGATCGTCGACACCGGCGATGAGGACGAACAGTTTCTGAAAGATGCACGCGAGTTCGCACGCTTTCATGACGCCCATCTCACGGTCGCAATCCTCTCGGCAGTGCCGACGCCGGATTATGCCATGGCCTACGCACAACCTTATTTCCTCCTGGCAGACTATGTCGAGGCGGCCGAGGAAAAGCAGGCCAAGGTGACCAGGCTCGGCGAGCGGGACGGTTTCGAGGTGCGGGTCCTGAGTGACGAGTCCGACGCCCTGCTCGACAAGGCGCCCGTCCAGGCCCGCTATGCGGATCTTGTCCTGTTTGGGCCGGTCGATGCCTACGGCAACGCGCATCTGCGGCGCCGGCTCTTCGAGAATATTGCGCTCTCTTCAGGGCGGCCGGTGATCGTTCTGCCCGCACAGTGGAAGCCGCGCTCCTTCGCGCATCTCGCGATCGGATGGAATGCGACGCGCGAGGCGACCCGTGCGCTCGGCGATGCGTTGAAGCTGGTCCAGTCCGGCGCAAAAATCGATGTGCTCGTGGTCGATGCCAGGTCGAGCACGAAGGGGCATGGCTCCGAGCCGGGCGCCGACATCGCCCGCAATCTCAGCAGGCACGGGTTCGACGTGACGGTCCATGCGCTGGTCTCCGAAGGCGAGAATCAGTCGGCTGTCCTGGTCGATTTTGCCAGGCGTCATCGCGCCGACCTGCTGGTGATCGGCGCTTCTGCTCATTCACGGCTACGCGAGCTCTTCCTCGGCGGCGTCACCCATGATCTGGTCGATGGCGCGCCCATACCCGTTCTTCTGGGGAATTGATCGCTTCCTCTCTCGACAGCGGGCTACGATTTTTGGAGCTTCCCCCAATGGCATCTCATTTTTCCGAACAATCGAGTCCGCAAGCGGAGACGAGCCTCACGACGGGCACAGGATTGCAGCTGCGCCTTCGTCCGGCCAGCGCTGCCGATGAAAGCGTGCTCGCATCCTTCTTCGAAAATGTGACGCTCGAGGATTTGCGCTTTCGCTTCCTTTCGGCCGTCCAGCATGTGGGCCATGACCAGATCCTCGCGATGCTGCGCAGCGACAAGCAGGCAGGAACTGTGCTCGCCTTCGACGAGGATGAAGAGCTTGTCGGCGTTGCGACGCTCGCCGCAGATGCGCGAGGCGAGACGGCCGAGGTGGCCATCTCGGTCCGCCGCGACCGAAAGGCGCAAGGCATTGGCTGGAGCTTGCTGCGGCATGCGGCGCAAATTGCGCACGCCCGGGGCATCTTGCGCTTGCAGTCGATCGAGAGCCGCGACAATCATGAGGCGATTGAGGTCGAGCGCGATCTGGGCTTCATCGCGCGGGCCTATCCCGGCGACCCCACGCTCATCCTCGTGGAGGCCGACCTTGCAGGAGGCGCAACCAGCGGAACATAAGCGCATGCACCATCAGCGACGCCGACAATTCATTGCTGGAGTTGCAATAGCATGGCGGTGATGGTCGCCATGCAGATCGACGCGCCGCACACGCCGTTGCGGCGCGTCGAGCGTCCCGTACCGCGTCCGGGCGCCGGCCAGCTACTCATCGCAGTCATCGCCTGCGGCGTCTGTCGCACCGATCTGCATGTCGCCGATGGCGAGATTCCTGCACGCTATCCCGTTATCCCCGGGCATGAGATCGTCGGCCACGTCCTCGAAATCGGCGCGGAGGTCGAAGGCTTCCATATCGGTCAGCGCGTCGGCGTGCCCTGGCTTGGCCACACGTGCGGCCAGTGCGGCTATTGCCTTTCCGGCCGAGAAAATCTTTGCGATGCGCCTGAATTCACAGGCGCCACCCGCGACGGCGGCTATGCGACCCATGTCGTTGCCGACGCGCATTTCTGCTTCGCGCTGCCCGAAAGCTTCTCCGATGTCGCAGCGGCGCCGCTGCTATGCGCGGGCCTTATCGGATGGAGGGCGCTGCGCCTTGCCGGCGACGGCCAGCGCATCGGCCTCGTCGGCTTCGGCGCGGCCGCCCACATCATCGCCCAGGTCGCCGTCTGGCAGGGGCGCGAGGTCTATGCCTTCACCCGCGAAGGGGATGTACAGGCGCAAGCCTTCGCGCGGTCGCTCGGCTGCTGCTGGGCCGGTCCCTCGACGGAGCGGCCACCTGTCGAACTCGACGCCGCCCTCATATTCGCCCCGGTGGGCGCGCTTGTTCCGGCCGCCCTGAAGCTGGTGCGCAAGGGCGGGCGCGTCGTTTGCGCCGGCATCCACATGAGCGATATCCCGAGCTTCGCCTATTCGGATCTCTGGGAAGAGCGCCAAATATTGTCGGTAGCCAGTTTGACGCGCGACGATGGCACATCCTTCTTCGAGATGGCAGCCCGGTCGGGCCTGCATACAATTACCAAGACCTTCCCGCTCGAGCAGGCCAATGTCGCGCTCGATCGCTTGCGGAGCGGCGCGCTCTCGGGCGCGGCGGTTCTGATCCCGCCACGCGAGGACACTGCGACCGCTTCCCATGACTGATGCCTCCGATCTGTCGCAATGGCTGGCCTCTGGCGAAGCCTTCGCAGCATCAGGGACTGTCCGGCGCATCGACACCCATGCCGCGAGCATTTTCCTGAGTGGTGATACAGCCTGGAAGATCAAGCGCCCCGTCGATCTGGGGTATCTCGACTTCTCCACGCCCGACAAGCGCCGGGCGGCTCTCGACGCCGAACTCAAGCTCAATCGGCGGACCGCACCGGATCTCTACAAAGCGGTGCATCCGGTCGCGCGCGATCAGGACGGTGCGCTTGCCATCGACGGTAACGGCGACGTCGTGGACTGGATCCTGGAGATGCGCCGCTTTCCGGACGGCGCGCTCTGGAGTGACCTGGCAGACGCGAACGCCCTCGAGAAAGCGGCGCTACAGAAGTTGGCTGATACGCTTGTCGACTTTCATTCCAGATCGCAGATCGCCTGGCCCGGCGATGGCGCGGATCGTATTGGCCAGATCGTCGCCGGCAATGCCGAGGCTATGGCACTCTATCCCGATATTCTCGACCCGAAATCCGTCAGCGAGCTTACCGAGCGACTTGTCCGTCTTATAGATCACAACAGCGGCCTGCTCGACGCACGCGGAAAGGCGGGACGCATCCGGCACGTTCACGGCGATCTCCACCTCGCCAATATTGCGACGATCGATGGCGTCCCTACTCCGTTTGACTGCCTCGAATTCGACGCCGAGCTGGCGACGACCGACATCCTCTACGATCTCGCTTTCCTGCTGATGGATCTCTGGCAGCGGGGTCGGCGGCGCGAAGCCAATATGGTGTTCAATCGCTATCTCGATCTCTCGCCCGACGACGAAGGCGCCGTCGGTCTGATGCCACTGTTCATGAGCGTACGAGCGTGTATCCGGGCCCATGTGTCGGCGGCGCGGGCGCAACGCGGCGACGCTGGTGATGTCCGTGAAGACGCCGCACATTATCTGGAGCTTGCCTGCCGGCTCGTCATCGACGAACGGCCGGAGCTGATCGCGATAGGCGGTTTGTCCGGGACCGGAAAATCGACACTGGCGCGAGCGCTTGGAGCCGACTTCGGCAGGCCACCCGGCGCCCGCATCCTGCGCAGCGATGTCCTGCGTAAGCGCCTTGCCGGCATCTTCGCCGAAACGCCCCTTCCCGCCTCCGGCTATACCCCCGAAGCCAGTCATGCGACATATAGGGCGCTGGATGGACTTGCCTGGGCCGCCCTTGCGGCGGGACACGCCGTGATCGCCGACGCCGTTTTCGGCCTGCCCGAGGAGCGCGAGGCGATCGAGGAGGTCGCGCGCCGCGCAGACTGCCCTTTCGCCGGTCTCTGGCTCGAGCTTGCGGAAGAAGGAAGGATTACGAGGGTCGCGGAACGACCTCCCGACGCATCCGATGCCACTGCCGACGTCGTACGCGCGCAATCGCAGAATTTGACGAGCATCCCGGCAAACTGGGCGCGGCTGACCAGCGACGCATCGCTTGAAACGCTGGCAAGCAGCGCGCGGCTTCTGTTGGATCCATTGGTGCGGTGAGACGCTGATCGGGCGGCGCGGCAAGGCATGCTCGTCTCGTTTTGCGAAGCGCCAAGAGATCTTGGCAACAAGATGTCGCGCTTTCCGTTCCTGGCGATGACCGTCCAAGCAGCCGACCAGCAGGCACCTTGGAATTCTCCAAACCACGTTTGCGTTGTCGCGCGATGTCGTTGTCGACGTTCCTGTGCAGATGTACCGCGCGCTCATTCATCGTATGCATCCGGTGAGGACCGCAGCTACTGACGGTTCGCTGCAGGATTTGGCATCTTACTTGCCGAGGAAGGCCTCGACGCCTTCTTGAGCGAGCACATCGCGGAATGCAGCATCGGCATCGCGGTCGGTGGGGAATAGATTGTCCCAGACCGTCGAGGTGCCGTGCTCGTTGACGACCTCGAGGGACCAACCGCGCTCGGTGGCGAGCCGCACGATGTTGATGGTCAGCCGTACGCCCGCCTGTTCGATGGACCGGCAGAGAGAGGATTCGATCAGTTCGGGTTGCGGGCCAAATTCCATGCCGTGATGCTATGAGATCACGGCTCCAGCTTCAACGCTGTTGGTTTCCAATTCCATGGGAGTAGATCGCCAAGCCGATTAGCCGGATGACCGGCGATGCGGGCGAGGACGTCAGCGAGCCAAGCCTGGGGATCGACGTCGTTGAGGCGACAGCTCTGAATGAGTGAAAACATGATGGCGGCGCGCTGACCGCCGCGATCGGAGCCGCAAAATAGCCATGCTTTCCGCCCGAGTGGCACACAGCGCAGCGCCCGTTCCGCTGCGTTGTTCGTGAGGCATACCCTGCCATCGATGAGGAAGCGGGTGAAGGCGTCCCAGCGCCGGAGCATATAGTTGATGGCCTTGGCGAGATCATGGTTACGCGACAGCTTGGCGAGTTGGGCGTTCAACCAGTCGTGCAGTTCGGCGATCAGCGGCGCGCTCAACTCCTGACGGGTGGCAAGCCGCTCCGCTGGTGTCTTGCCGTTGATACCGCGCTCAACGTCGAACAGGGCGTCCAGCTTCTGCACCGCCTCCAGCGCAATCGGATAGATGGGGCCAGTCCGCTCGCCGCGGCTCTTCTTGCGCGCAGCGCCCTCGACGTCAGCAAGTTCGAAGAACTTCCTGCGCGCGTGAGCAAAGCATCCTGCTTCCAGGATGAGACCAGGCTGACGGTCGGGAGCGTACAGCTCGAAATAGCCCGCATAGGCATCTGCCTGCAGAATCCCGGACCAGGACGCGAGATGCGCCTGGGGATGTTCGCCGCGCCGGTCGCGCGAATAATAGAAAACGACCGCCGGCGGATCGGCGCCGCCGAATGGGCGGTCATCCCGGACATAATCCCATAATCGACTGATCTGCCCCCCGCTGAGTGGCCCAGAGACTATGATAGTCTGGACCACGAAAGGGACGATGAATGCCGAGCAAGAAGCACAAGCCGGAAGAGATTATCGGCAAGCTGCGTGAAGCTGAGATTGTG
>NZ_JBHTLS010000114.1:0-41440 GCF_042678845.1 Sphingobium olei
ATCTCAAACTGCGCGCGATCAGCTCGGAATGCTGCGCGGACAATTCTCGGAACGCTGCGCGCGATTAAATCGGAAGCCCGCGCGCCATCAAATCGGAATGGTGCGCGCGATGACCTCGGAATCCGCACCCGAGCCCCCGAGATGCTGGTATCCGCGGCCAAGCACAGGTTCTCCCGGCAGCAATCATCGTTGATCGCCAGAATCCTGAACTTGCGCGACGCGCCAAACGTATCGGCGACAAAGTCCATCGACCAGCGGTCACCAGGACGAAGTGCTCCCGGCACCGGCGTCCGGCTGCCTCGGGCGCGCTTGCGGCCGCGTCGTCGGCGTACAGACAAGCCTTCTTCCCGATATAGCCGGTAGAGCTTCTTGTGGTTCATGCTCATGCCCTTGCGCCCCAGCATGACGCCGATCCGGCGATAGCCGAACCGACGGCGCTGCCCTGCGATCTCCCGCATGGCTTCGCGGATCGCTCCGTGGTCCGGCGGGCGTTCGCGCCTGACCGTCTTGGGATCGACGCCAATCAGCACGCAGGCCCGGCGCTGTGAGACCTGGTAGTCCCGTATCACGCCGAGCGCCACGTCGCGCCGCTGGCCCGGCGTCGTCAGCCTTTTCCCAGCAGGTCTTTCAGGATCGCGTTGTCCAGCATGCTGTCGGCTAGGAGCCGCTTCAGCTTGCCGTTTTCGTCCTCCAACTGCCGCAACCGATGGGCATCGGAAACCTCCATGCCGCCATACTTCGCCTTCAGCTTGTAAAAGGTCGCCGTGCTCAGCCCGTGCTTCCGGCAAACCTCGACCGTTGGAAGCCCTGCCTCCTGTTCCTTGATCATCCCGATGATCTGCGCCTCGGTGAAACGGCTCTTCCTCATGCGTCTGCTCCTTCTCGTGGGCAAACTCTACATCAGAATGAGGGACCTTTCGGGGGGCAGGTCAAGCGCTTCGAGCGCGGCCAGCAAGACCTCGCGGTTGCGAACCCGGCCTGGGTTGGTGGGAAAGCGGGCATCGCTATCAAGCCCGACGCCGAGCACCCGGCAGAGGCTGGCGAACTGGCCATCGTTGCCCACTGCGATGACCAGATCCCCGTCGCTGGTCGGTAAGGCCTGATAGGGTACCAGATTTGCGTGGCCGTTGCCGACCCGGCGCGGCACGGTGCCCGAGGTCATCCAGTTCAGCGCCTGGTTCGCCATGACGCTTACCTGAGTATCGAGCAGGGTCATGTCGATATGGGCGTTCAGTCCGGTTTCGTGCTGCCGGTTGATTGCGGTGGAGTGGTAATAGGCTGGGCCGAGGTTTTCGCCGCTGTCCGAGACGACAAATGGCGGGCCCCGGTGGCGGGTATCATCGCCGCTGACCGGGCGTTCGATCTTGATCACTTCGGCGCCAAGATCGGCCAGCAGCTGTCCGCACCATGGACCGGCCAGGATCCGGGCCAGCTCCAGCACGCGAACCCCGCTCAGCGGCTTGGCCATGCCACCGGCGGGGGGGACTCCCCACCATTTGACAAGTGTTGAGTTGCGCGGCGGTCCGCTTCGCGCAGCCGTAGGCTACGCTGCGCGGACCACCGCGCAACGGCTCGCTTCTGGAGAGATGAGGCGGTCAATCAGCTCTTCGGGCGAGGGACGGATCGAAGGCGGTTTGAGAGACCAGCATCTTGCAAGCGACAGCGATCAACCAATCGGCGACAGATCGCAATGCGCGTGCATGACCGTGTCCACGGGCACGAAGCGCAGCATATTTTTCTCGGCTCCTGGGGTCGTGTTGAACGGCGACACGAGCCCAGTGATCGACAGCGTTGCGCAGTCGTCCCTGGACCGCCTGCCGCATCAGGACCTCACGCTTCTTCCCGGATCGCTTGGTAATAGGCGCGACGCCAGACAGGCATCGCAAAGCATGATAATCTCGTCGCCGCAGAGCATCGGAAGCCTCTGCGAGCAGCGTGGCGAGAACGATTCTTCCGACGCCCGGCAAGGTTCGCAGGATCGCCACGTCACGCTGCTCCCCGAGCTGTGGTCCAGAGGGTTCCACCGGGACTGAAAGGGCTACTGTCAGCCTGTCGAGTTGAAGCTCTGCGGATGCGATCTGGTAATTGACCAGATCCAGTCGGGCAGCGACGGTTTCAAGTTGGCCCGTTGCGGCTGCAACAGTACCGGCCGCTACGGGGACCGGGATGGTGCGCAACATTTCGAGCACCTGTCGGCCATGCAAACGCCGGCTGCGGTATCGCTTAAGGAGTCTGGCGATGGTCGCTTCATGGACACGGGCAACCTTGGCTGGCGTCGGCACCAGCCGCCATAAAGCGAGGAACCAGGGCGCCGCGATGTCCTGCGACACTTCGAGCAATTGAGGATAATAGCGCCAAAGCAACTCACGCACGCGATGACCCAAGCGCGTATGGTCATGGTGCAACTCGTCCAGGATACGCGACCATTCTCTCAATTCGACGAGCAGGGGATCGAGCGTGAGCAGCGGCCGAAAGCAATGCGCGTCCGTTCGCAAGGCATCCGCCAGCACCATCGCGTCCCGGCTGTCGTCCTTTGCGCCCGCTGGAGAAAAGCGATCGCGAAAGCGATCCAGCTGTTTGGGATTGATGGCATAGACATGGAATCCGCGTTCCATCAGGCTTTCGACGACCGGACCGTGCGGCACCTCGATCGCGACATGAATATGATCGGGAACCCATCGGTCGCCGCCAGTATCCAGGTCGCGAGTTCCGTCAAACCCGCACCGCCATGTTCAAAGCTGCGTTCGCCGAGCTTGGAGCCATCGGCATCCGTCAATCGGACCTGGTGCGCCTGCGAGGCCCAGTCGACGCCCACAAACCATCGTCTTTCCTGATCCATAACTGTTACTCCCTTCCAGTCGGAGCCAGCCGCGATCTTCGTCTTTCCCTGTATTGGCGTTCACGACGCTTACTCCCTACGGGACGTCATCGCGGCCACCCACCGGGGCACAGGTCCCCCCCAGGTGCTCAAGGCGCAGGGGGGCGAATGGTAGCTCCCGGCAGGCTGGCCCGTCCGCAGCTTACAGCTTGACGGGCCTCAACGAGATACAGGGGGGAGGCGTCTGCCATCCGATCGTCGGCATCGTTTCAGTCCTCTGCTTGCCCGGCGATCCGGGCCGCCCATTCCTTGGCCATGTCGCCGGCCGCCTTAGCCAGCGCGAAGGCATCGATCCCGACCGCGATGAAGCGCGCTCCGCCATCGAGGAATTGCTGGACCAGGCGCTGGTCGCGCGACAGGATGCCGCAAGGTTTGCCGGTTGCCCTGATTCGGGCCAGCGCGCCCGCGGTCACTTCGGACAGGGCGGCGAAATTGCTTTCGCCCAGCAGACCCAGCGAGGCGGCCAGATCGACCGGGCCGACGAACAGCGCATCAATGCCGTCTATGGCGGCGATCGCCTCGATGTTCTCGAGTGCCTGAGCGGTCTCGATCTGGAGGATGATGCACAGCTGCCGGTTGGCTTCGGCGACATAGGCCGGGTAGCGCCCCCAGCGCGCGGCCCGGGCGCCGCCGATACCGCGCTCGCCTTGCGGCGGATAGCGTGCGGCCTTGACCAGCGCCGCAGCCTGTTCGGCGGTTTCGACCATCGGCACCATGATCGTCTGGGCGCCGAGATCGAGGATTTGGCGAATGCCGATCGGATCGTCGTTCGGAACGCGCACGATCGCCGAACAGGGCGGATTGGCGTCCACCGCGCGGAGCTGATCGGCGATGCCCGGCAAGGTCTGGGCGCCGTGCTCGGCATCCACCAGCAGCCAGTCGTAGCCAAGCCCGCCGCAGATTTCGGCGATGTTCGGGCTTGCCAGCGCGAGCCAGAAGCCGAGCTGCACCGGGCCTTCGCCCAGGCCTTGCTTGAAGCGGTTCGCAGGAGTCTTCATCGGTGCGGCTGCCTCTCAAACGAACCGGAAACCGATCGCGCCCATCGGCCCGAAATCGGCGTTGAAAACGTCGCCCCGCCGCGCTTCGACCGGACGGGTGAACGAGCCGCCCAGCACGACTTCGCCGGGTTCGAGCGCCTCGCCCCAGGGCGCCAGCCGGTTGGCCAGCCAGGCGATGCCATTGGCGGGGTTGTTGAGCACGCCCGCCGCGATCCCGGTTTCCTCGACCACCGCGTTGCGGCTCAGCATCGCGCCGATCCAGCGCATGTCGACCTTTTCGGGCCGCATCGGCAGGCCGCCAACGATGATGCCGGCGTTGGCCGCATTGTCGCTGATCGTGTCCTGCACCTTGCGGCGGGCGCCGGTCTCGGCATCCACCACTGTCGTGCGGCTGTCGATGATTTCAACCGAAGGGATGACATATTCGGTTGCCCGCAGGACGTCGAACACGGTGACATTCGGGCCTTCGATCCGGCGGGCCAGGACAAAGGCCAGTTCGACCTCGACCTTGGGGGTGATGAAACGGTCGCAAGGGATGTCGCCGCCCTGTTCGAACACCATGTCGTCGAGCAAGGTGCCATAATCCGGCTCGGTGATGCCTGCGACCTGCTGCATGGCGCGCGAGGTGAGGCCGATCTTGTGGCCATGGACCGTCCGCCCGCCCGCGAGCTTGAGATCGACCCATTGCTTACTGATCCGATAGCCATCGGCAATCGTCATGTCCGGATAGCGGGCGGTGAACTGGCGGATTGGCTTGCGGTTCTGCTCGGCGGCATCGAGTTCCCGCGCGAGCTCCGCGACTAGAGCAGGATCAAGCGTTGGTTGCGATTGACCGGGTCGAGCGCCGCGATTCGGGCTTGTCATATCCTCTCCCCACACCTTAACCTATATGCCAAATGCATTGCACAATAACGAATGGTCGTCTACCACATCCTGCGCCCTCCCAACGACCCCTGCCTTGATCGCAAAGGCGGCGGCGAATAGGCACAAGAGCAAACCTGCGGAGATAGAGGATGACCATCGACACAAGCGTGCGGGAAGAAAAGATTATGGGGCGAGGCCTGACTTCGCATACCCTTCTGGCCGGCGATCCGAGCAAGCCGGCGGTGCTGCTGCTGCACGGGGCAGGACCGGGAGCCCATGCCGGATCGAACTGGCTGCACCTGATGCCCGACCTGGCGGAAAACTTCTTCGTGATCGCACCGGACCTGATCGGCTTCGGACAGTCGGTCATCCCCGAACCCTGGCCCGACAATGTCATGGCCTGGATCGGTACACGGGTGGACCAGTGCTTCGGGCTGCTGGACACGCTGGGCATCGATAAAGCCCATGTTGTCGGCAATTCGATGGGCGGTGCGCTGACCCTGCAGATGATGAGCGAGGAGCCTGACCGGATCGACCGGGTGGTGCTGATGGGCTCGATCGGTGCGCCGGGCCCGAAGACGCCCGAACTGGTGCGGCTGCTGTCGTTCTATTCCGATCCGCGGCCCTCGCGCTATCGCCAGCTGATGCACAGTTTCGCCTATGACCCCGACAAGTTCGAAGGCATGGAAGAAATCGTCAAGAACCGCTACAAGATCGCCACCGATCCCGAGATTATGAAGACCGCGGTCAAGATGATCGATTCGATGAAGCAGGGTGTTGATACGCTCAACATGCCGCCGTCGATCCTGTGCAAGCTGCCGCACAAGGTGCTGATCTTCCACGGCCGGCAGGATCGCATCGTTCCGCTCGATACCAGCCTCTACCTGATCGAACACCTCAAGCATGCCGAGCTCTACGTGCTCGATCGCTCCGGCCACTGGTCGCAGCTCGAACGCTGGGACGTGATGCGGCCGATGCTGGAGATTCACTTCGGCGCGCGTTCGTTCTGAGCGCAGCCGGCAGCATAAGCGCCGGGCGCTTGCTTTGCAGAGCAGGGCTGGGCAACCAAGGAAGTGAAGGGGTGGTCGGGCGTCTTGTCTGGCCACCCTTTCCGTTTGAAGGTGCCGCGCATGAATGAATCAGCAACCGATGCCGAAGCCTTCTGGGCGTTTTCGCTCGAGGTCTATGCTAAGCCGCAGGTGGCGGAACTGTGCATTGCCCTACAGGACGAATACGGTTTCGATGTCAACCTGCTGCTGCTGGGCTTGTGGGTGGCGGAGATGCAGCGGAAGGCGCTTGATGCCGAACGGATTTGTGAGCTGCGCGAAGCCGTCGCGCAGCTCAACGACAACCTGGTGCATCCGCTGCGCCGGGCGAGGCGCTGGGCCAAGCCCTCTGATCCCGTTGCCGAAACTCCGCGACACAAGATTTACGGGGCTCTCAAGCAGGTCGAACTAGAGGCCGAACGTCTTGTCCAGGCGGAGATGGTGGAAACTTTGGCGGCAGGCTTGCAACGGGGCGGCGAAACGCCAACGCCCCAAGCAGCGGCAAGGGCGAGCCTGGAGCGATACCGGCAGTCCATCGAAGCGCCCGATTCTGCCACCGCGCCGCTAGCGCAGCTGATCGTCAAGGCGCTCCCTTGGCCGGTATTGCCGGGGTCTGCGCGGGCGGCTCCGCATCCTTGAGATAGGCGTAGATTTCGGCGATCTCTTCGTCGCTCAATTCGGTCGGACGGAATGGCGGCATCTCGATCAGGCCCTGACGCACCACTGCCTTCAGGTAGTCGAGTTCAAGGTCCTTGCGGCCGATCAATGCCGGGACCGGCCGGCCCAGTTGGTCGAGCAACATCGTGGCGGGATGGCCGGGACCAGGATTATGGCATCCTGCGCAGTTCAACGCATAATTCTCAGCACCATCGGGTTTAACTGAATTCGGTGACGTTTTGCAGGCACCGAGCATGGCAACGAGTGAGAGGATAGCCAGCTTGTTCATTTTGTCTCCAACTCCGATAATCGCGGGGCGGCTCAGGCGGATGCGAACAGGCCCGCGGGGTCGAGCGCCTTCTTGATCCGTTCATGCAGGAGTGAGAGTCCCCTGGTTTCGAACGTCTTGTCGACCGCTGCGCGCATTCCGGGTTCGGCGATCGCCTGCCCGAAACCGGCTTCGGCCTGTGCCGCGATCAGCACAGCGGCACATTCGCGGGCCCGGGCGGCACTTTCGATCTGCGTGGTGGCAAAAGGTAGGATCTGGCGATGATTGGCCGAACGCCACATCGCCACGGTTTCGCCAAGATAGTCGAATTCGTGCTTGGCGCAGATGTCGCGCGACAGTTCGTAGAGCCGCATGGCCTCCTCACCATCTACGGGGCTCACCGGGTTGGCGGCAACCGCCTGATCGCCGCTCCATGCCGGAACGAATGCTGGCGCATCGGCCACCACGCCGGTCATGGCGCCAATACGCCACGCCCACAGGCGGGGATCGATGCCCTTGCCGTCGGCGATCACCCGAGCACCGGAGATCGACGAAAACGCCCCCTTGACCATATCCCACAGGATCGGGACATTGCCTGGCAAGCCATAGAGCGCGCCGTAGAGATTCCAGTGGCCCAGGCCCAGCGCCTCGCCCGCAGCGGTTACCGCGCTGGCCGCCATAGGCCCCTTGCCATCATAGTCGCCGCGCTTCTTGCCGAGCAGGGCGGCTTCGTGCAGCGCGCTGCCGACCGCGACGCCATTGGCCACGACCATGTTGAGCTTGAGCGGCCCGAGCACGTCGAGCAGATCGGCCAGCTGGTCTTCCTTGGGCACGGTCACCATGAAGGTCTGGTGGGCTGGCGGTTGCGGCATCATCCACATGCCGACCTTGGTCGGCACCGCGAAATCCGACTGCGTGAACAGGCCATCGACCCAGGGGCCGTAGCCGAACTTGAACAGTTGCCAGCAGGTGCTCTTGGGCATGGCGCCCATGCCCGTCCGCACAAGCTTTCCGTCCGCGAGCATGACCTCAAGCCCGCACTGCATCAGGAAGTGATCGGAGTAGGGGGTGTAGCCGGGCTGACGATGGACGAAGCTTGCGGCCACACTGGCGTCGGGGTTGCCGCCATGGTCGATCCACAGCTTGATGCCCTTTTCCTTGATATGGGCATCGAGCTGGCGGAAGGTCACCCCCGGTTCGACCAGGCAATAGGCCAGCTCCTCGTTCACCTCGAGAATTGCGTTCATGCGCTGGAGGTCGAGGATGATGACCTTGTCCAGCCCTGCCTTTTCGAGGCCGTGGGCGCCGTTGCACACGGGTTGCAGCACACCGCCGGCGGTTCGCGCCGCCTCCAGCGCCTTGGCGAGCTGGGTTTCATCCGCCGGCAAGACGATGCCAAGCGGTGCCGCGCCGCTGATTGCAAAGCGGGCCAGCCCCTGAGGGGTGCGATCGACTGCCGCGGCGCCGATCGCAGCTTCCACCGCGGTCAGCGCGGCCATCTGGCGAGCTTGGTCTGTCATGGGTCCTGTTCCGCCTGTCTATTGCTGGAGAATCTTCACGTAACGATCGAGATTGGCTGCATCGACGGCGAAGTGCGCCGAACGAATCCCGATGCCGATGGCGCTGTCCGGTTCGCTGTCGCGCCACGAAAAGCAGCAAGTCGGGCAACGGTGGATGGTCCACACCACCTTGCCGCCTTCCTTGCCTTGATAGTCAGCGAGGGCGCCGCCGGTCGCGCAGCGCGGACAGACCGTCTTGCTCATTGCAAAGCTCCCAGTTGCATGGCCCGGATCTTCTTGCTCAGCTCGTCAATGTCCGGCCCGGTCGGAGGGGTGACCAGATGCGCTTCGCCGACCGGGTCGGGGGGCAGGTAGCTGGTCGCGTCGATAATCAGGCGATGACCCTTGCCGGGAACGACGGCCGAAGGATCGATCGGGACCGCAGGCATGTTGGGCAGGACGATGATGTCGTCGGCGCGGGTGCGGGTGGAAAGCGCCCACATCACCTGGTTGAGATCGAAAGGATCGACATCGGCATCGACCATGATCAGGTTCTTGAGATACATCACGCCGTGCGGAGTGCTCAGCGCGCGCAGCGCGACGGTCTTGGCAAAGCCCGCCATCCGGTTCTTGACCGAAATGATCCCGGTCAGCCCGTGCTGGTACAGCGCGTTGACCGCGGTGACTTCCGGAAAATTCTGGCGCAGCTGCGCATAGATCGGGGCCGAGGTATGCAGGCCGATCAGGGTATCGTGTTCGGTCCAGCCGCGGCCGATATAGATGTTCTCGAAAATCGGGTTCTTGCGGTGCGAGATGGCCGTCACCTTGAAGATCGGCGCCTTGCGGACCCCGCTGTAGGAACCGGGAAATTCGCCGAACGGACCTTCCAGGACACGTTCGCCCAGTTGCATTTCGGCTTCGATCACTATCTCGCTGTCGGCGAGGATGTCGATGCCATTGCCCGACTTGGTCAGCCGGATCGGCGCGCCCATCATCGCCGAGGCATAGGAATATTCCGATTCTTCGTAACCGATCGGTGTCGCCGCGAACACCGCCAAGCCCGGATGGTTGCCCAGCATGACCGCGATCTTAAGCGGCAGGCCGGTACGTTCGGCCGCCATGATCTGCCGGCCCATGTCGTGCGACGGGATGGTCATCAGGGTGAAGCTGTCGGGACCTTGCAGTTGCAGCCGGTAGATGCCGACGTTCTGCTTGCCGAAATTGTCTAGGTCTTCCGGATCGCGCGACGCCACCGATGCCTTGCCGAGGTAGAAGCCGCCATCGTATTCGTTGATGCGGTAGACCGGCAGCACGTCGTAGAGGTTGATCCCGCTTTCGATCCGGCATTCATGAACCGGCGCCCGGGCTTCGGGAACGGTGCTGATCTGCGCCGCCGCATCGCCCCAGCGCCCGGCGATCTCGAAGAACAGTTCGCGGATTGTCGTTCCCTTGGGGCGGCCGAGCAACAGCGCGATATTGTCCCACGAACCGTGCACGCCGACCGCGGTGCGCTTTCCGGGGTATCCGGCAATGTTGTCGAACACGATCGCTGGCGCGCCGTTGGCGTCGCGCGATGCGGCGACCGCGATGTTGCGCACGTCGGGCTCGGGCATCACCCGCTCGCTCCAGGTGATCGCCTGTCCGGCATCGCCCAGCAGTTCGAGGAAGTCCCGCAGCGAGGTGATGGACCGCGATTGCTTGGCCAGATCCTGCATCATCAGTTCCCTTCAGTCAGACCAGCTCAATGGCCGCCTTGGCCGGCGGTGGCCGTCTGGACGGTCACCCATTTCCACTCGGTCATGATTTCCAGATCGGCCTCGGTGCCTTCACGCCCGAACCCTGAAGCCTTGGTGCCGCCGAAGGGAACGTGCGGTTCGTCGTGGAGGGTCGGAGCGTTGATATGGACCATCCCCGCCTCGGCTTGCTGGGCAAAGCGCAGGGCCTTGTCGATATCGCGGGTGAAGATCGACGCGCTCAGGCCGTATTCGGTGTCGTTCGCCAGGTCGATCGCTTCCTCGAGCGAGTCGAATGGATAGAGCGAAGTGACCGGGCCGAAGGTTTCTTCGGCAAAGACCGTCATCTCTGGCGTCACGCCGCTCAGCACCGTGGCCGAGCAACTGTTGCCGTTCCATTCCGCACCTGCGAGAATTGCAGCGCCCTTGGTGCGGGCGTCGTCGATATGCCGGCGGACTCGATCGCGTTGGCGTTCCGAAATGATCGGTCCGAGCATGGTGGTGGGCTCGCGCAGGTTGCCGCCCTTGGCCTTGGCCGTCGCGGCGGCGAAGGCCTTGGCAAAGGCGTCGAAGATCGGACGTTCAACGTAGATCCGCGATGCCCCCATGCAAACCTGGCCCTGATACATGAAGATGCTGAACAGCGCGGCACCGACGGCCTTTTCGAGATCGGCATCGGCGCACACGATCAACGGGCTCTTGCCGCCGAGTTCGAGTGTGTACTTCTTGAGGTTCCGGGCGGCGATCCCGGCGATGTGCTTGCCGACTCGCGACGACCCGGTGAAGGTTATCGAGGCAACCTTGGGATGGCCGGTCAGGGCATCTCCGATTTCCGCGCCGTCGCCGTAGACGATGTTGAACAGCCCATCGGGCACGCCCGCGTCGCGCCACAGGGCGGCGAGCAGATCGGCAACCTTGGGGGCGGCTTCGGACGGCAGCAGAACGAAGGCGTTGCCGGTCGCCAGCGCCATCGCAGATTGCTTGATGCCCTTGATCAGCGGCACGTTGAACGGGGTAATCCCGGCGACTACCCCCACCGGCTGGCGCAGGCTCATGCTGAAGCGGCCCGGCGTGTCGGAGGGAATTGTCTCGCCGCGGACCCGCCGCGGCACTCCGGCCGCAGCGCGCAGGAAGCTCACCGCGAACCGCGTCTCGAACCCGGCCTTGGCGGCGGGCGAACCGATTTCGTCGATCAATACCTCGCTGAACAGCGCGGCGTCGCGCTCCATGATTTCAGCGGCCTTGACCATCCAGCCTTCGCGCGCCGCGGCGGGCAGATCGCGGTGCTGGCGAAATGCCCTGTCGGCGGTCTCCACAGCACGATCGACGTCGGCGGCCGTGCCCGCCGCAACCCTGGCGTAAACGCTGTCGTCGACCGGATTGAGGTCGTCGAAATAGGTGCCGCTTCCAGGCGCTACCGCCACGCCGCCAATCCAGTGATCGAGGTTCTTCATCTTGCTAGTATCCTTCAATCAGATTCCGGCGCGGTCACGCGGTTGTGCGCATCGCCTTGGGCCAGATGCCCTGCTTGCCAGGAGAGAGAATGCCGTTGGGATCGAGAACATCCTTGAGGCGGTGGTGGAGATCCCAGAGTGCGCCGTCGTTGTGTTTGTAGGTCCTGGCGATCTGATCCATGAAGGCGAGGTGCGTGCGGTATTCGCCGAACCCCGCCTCCGCAGCCTCGTCGACCAGCAGGCCGAACAGGTCGTAGGCGCTCTTGCGCATCGTCTCGTCGGCGCGGTCGTACATGATCATCAGGATGTGATGCATGTCGCGCCAGCCGACCAGGAATTCGCCGATGTAGTCGAAGCCGTGATCGTTGCAGCGCTGCTTGATCAGCTTGTATTGGGCAAGTGCTTCGGAACCACTGGGCGCCGAGATCGGCGAAAAGTTGATGTGCCCGCCGCCGCCGATCCAGTTCATGATGCTGAATTCGGTCATGTTCGGCTCGCCGCGCATCAGCCGTACGCGATAGTCCCAGGCCGGATCGTTCTTGCGATCGAAATGGACCTTGGCGCCGGGAATGCTCATCAAGGCATCCTCCACCACCTTCCAGTTGTTCTCGATCACCGGCGGCGGGCCGTACAGCGCACCGTAATAGTTCCACATCCCGAGATCGTGGTCCGCGGCGATCTTGGCACGGATCGACGGCGGCAGCGGGCCCTTGCCATCGTAATAGTGGCGCCGCGTGGTCTTGGCCGAGGCCTCCCACAGCAGATCGACCGCAACCGCCGCATTCGGGATGATCTGGTTGACCTTGAGCGCCCGGGTGACCTCGAAGATCGCCTCGAGATCCTCCTCCTTCTGGTAGGTGATCATGAAGGGCTTGTAGCCCGGCGGTTCCGGCATCAGCCAGATGCCCATCTTGGTCACCACGCCGAAATTGGATTGGGTGAACATGCCGTCGAAATGCGGGCCGGCCACGTGCTTGGTGACCTGCCAATGCTTCGATCCGGCAAGCGCGCCCTGTCCTGTTCGAACGACTTCACCATCGGCCAGCACCACTTCCATGCCGCACTGCATGACAAAATGGTCGCCATAGGGGGTATAGCCGGCGCCATGCTCCAGCGCATTGCCCATCACGCCGCCCCAGGCTGGTGCGGCAGGATCGATCCACAGCTTGCTGCGGATCTGGCGCAGATGGCGGTACAACTGCATGTAGGATACGCCGGGCTCGACCAGCGCGTAGCCGTATTTCTCGTTGACCTCGATCACGCGGTTCATCCGCCGCAAGTCGAGCATGACATAACCGGATTTGCGCGGAGCCGGGCCACCATAGGCAAAATTGCGGCCGGTCCCGATGGTCCAGACAGGGATCTTGTAGGCGTTGACGACTGCCAGGATCTTCTGGATTTGCTCGACACCGTCGGGCGCAACAGCGGCGGACGGCAGCATTTCGCCATCGGCCAGCGGAGAATAGGCGTCCCGGTAAGCCGAAAGCGGAAGCTCGTCGAGGAATACCCATTGCTTGCCGACAACCGCGGCAAGCTCGTCGAGCGCCTTGTTGAAGGTGGATGCGTCGACACCCTGGGGAACAATGCGGCTCAAGACAGGTCTCCCCCGATTTCATAAACCCAGGAGGCCAGCAGTCCGGGGCTGCTGGCCGCGATATCGCACGAACCCGACTGACAGGTGTTCAAGCGAGCTTCGGTTGGGGCGCCGAGCGCGTCGCGAACCAGGTGCGCGACGGCCACCGGCCATGCCGCCGCGGCGCCTTGGAGCAGTTGCGCCGCGCCCTCGGTCCGATGCTGCCAGCGTCCGCCCGTGTAATGGTGCCGCCACAGCAACGCCGGGCGGGCGCCGCGCTCAACCAGGACCTGTCCGGCGATCATGGCTGCGGGATCCGAAGTCAGGCCAACGATCAGGCCATCGGCATCGTCCAGTTCGTGCAGAAGGACATTGAGCGACCGGTCAAGCCGGATGGTCCGGCCAACCACGCCGCTTTCGGCAAGCGTCGCCGCGAACATCCGGCTTTCCGGCGACGCGCTTTCCTCGATCACCGTCACCCTGCGTGCGCGGGCCGCCGCCGCTCCGGGCAATACGCCAAGCCCGGCCACGGCTGCGCCCAGCGCTCCGGCTCCCAGGAGCTCGCGTCGCTTGATATCCCAAGCCATCATGCTTGCCTTTCGATCTTCAGCGGCGCCGGTTCGGCGACCGCACTCTCGGTGGAAAGTCCCTGCCAGCGGCCCGCTGCGTTGCGATGTATGTCGAAGTGATCCAGCACCCGTGTGCAGCTGTGATCGACGATGTCCTGAAGGCCTGCCGGACGGGCGTAGAATGCCGGGACCGGTGGAAAAATGACCGCGCCCATTTCGGTGCAGGCGACCATGTTGCGCAGGTGAGCCAGGTTGAGCGGCGTCTCGCGGGTCATCAGCACCAGCTTGCGCCGCTCCTTCAGCATCACATCGGCGGCGCGCGTGATCAGATTGTCGGACAGACCGTGGGCCACCGCTGCCAGAGTGCGCATCGAGCAGGGCGCTATCACCATGCCGTCGCACAGGAACGAACCGCTGGCGATGCTGGCGCCGACATTGCGGACGCTGTGCACCACATCGGCCGCACCTTCGATCAGGCGACGGCCGTCCGGAATTTCTTCGCGGATGTTGAGCAAGGCGGCTTGCGACATGACGAGGTGAGTTTCCCAGCCACCTTGTTCGCGGAGCATTTCGAGCAGGCGCTGCCCGTAAACCGAGCCCGTCGCTCCGGTTATGGCAACGACCACGCGCTTCATGGGCGGACTGCGCCGCCCGCGGGTTCCCTGCGTACTCCCGTCGCAACGTTCATGGCCGAATCCTTCTCCCTCAACCATTATGCAACAAATTGTACTATAAGCAACATGTAAGAGCACCTTGAAGCTATGTCCTTCGGGGCTTCTCCGCTTCAATCGCAGGCTGCGGCGGCAAGCCGAGACTTATGGCCTTGAGTTCCAGGAATTCGTCGATCCCGTGACGCGATCCCTCGCGCCCCAGTCCCGATTCCTTGACCCCGCCGAAAGGCATGGTTTCCGAAGAAATGATGCCGTTGTTGACGCCGACCATGCCGACCTCGAGACCTTCGGCAAGGCGCCAGAACCGGTCCATGTCGCGGGTGAATGCGTAGGCGGCCAGGCCCGAGCGGGTGCTGTTGGCCAGGGTCAGGGCTTCGGCCTCGGTTTCGAAACGGAAGAGGGGAGCGACCGGTCCGAAGGTCTCTTCCAGCGCCAGCCGCATGTCCGGGTTGGCGCCGGTCAGGACCGTGGGCTGGTGGAACAGCTCGCCGGCTTCATGGCCTTCGCCTCCCGTGACGATCCGGGCACCGCGCCCGACGGCATCGCCGACATGTTCGCGCACCTTCTGCAATGCCGCGGCGGTGATCAGCGGGCCCTGATCGGTCTCGCCTTCCAGGCCGTTGCCGACGCGGAAAGCCGCGACTCTGGCAGCCAGCGCTTCGGCGAACCGGTCATGGATGCCGTTCTGCACCAGGATGCGGTTGGCGCAGACGCAGGTCTGGCCGGTGTTTCGGAACTTTGAAGCGATCGTGCCCGCCACGGCAACCTCGATATCGGCATCGTCGAACACGATCAGCGGAGCGTTGCCGCCCAGCTCCATCGACACCCGCTTGAGCGTCGTCGCGCACTGCGCGGTCAGCAGCTTGCCAACCGCGGTGGAGCCGGTGAAGGTGAATTTGGCAACGCCGGGATGGCTGGTCAGGACCGATCCGATCGCCGGCGCATCGCCTGCGATGACGTTGAAAGTGCCCGCCGGAACACCGGCCTCGAGTGCCAGCCGGGCCAGCGCGAAGGCCGTGAGCGGGGTCAGTTCGGCGGGCTTGAGTGTAACGGCGCATCCTGCGGCCAGGGCGGGCGCGACCTTGCGCGTGATCATCGCTGCGGGAAAATTCCATGGCGTAATCGCGCCGACCAGGCCCACCGGCTGCTTGAGAACCAGGACCCGGCGATCGCGTTGGGCGGGGATGATCTCGCCATTGATGCGCCGGGTTTCTTCCGCGAACCATTGGATGAAACTGGCCGCATAGTCGATCTCGCCCAGCGCTTCGGCCAGCGGCTTGCCCTGTTCGGCCGTGAGCAGCATTGCCAGATCGTTGCGGTTTTCGCGAACAAGCGCGAACCAAGCGTGCAGAATGGCGGCGCGTTCGGCGGCCGAATGGGCCCGCCATTCCCCGAAGGCTCTGGCGTTGCTTTCGACGGCGCGGTTCGCCTCGACCGCACCCAGGAGGGGGATTTCCGTCAGCGCCATCCCCGTCGCAGGATTGATCACGGCAATCGCCCGCTCGGTATTGGCTATGGCCTCGCCATCGACGATCGGCAGGCCTGCAGCGAATTCGGGCCGGGACAAGGATGGCTGGGAAATGGCCATAGATTCAGACCTTTATGTCCGTGCGTATTAATTCTAGCCGTAAAATAAAAGGGCGTGGACCCGCTGGAACGGATCCACCCCAATGTCTAGGATAACCGCGCAGTCACCCTAGGGAGAGCCGTCAGTACTTGTAGGCGACCTTGAGGAACCATTCGCGCGGCCGCGAATAGGTTGCCTGGGCAACGCCCGATGAGTTCAGCTCGACAAACCCACCTTGAATGTAGCGCTTGTCGGTCAGGTTGGTGACACCAGCGGTTACGGTGAAATGGTCGCTGGCGTCGGTGAATGAGGCACTTGCCCCGAACACGCTATAGGCGGGCTGATACAGCCTCGGGTCGTTGACAGCATCCTTGAAGGTGCCGCTCTGGTGATACCAGTCGCCACGCAGCACGAACTTGCCCGTCTCGCTCTCGTGAACGGTCGCATTGGCGGCGAGCGTCGCCGTCCATTCGGGAACGAAAGCAAACTTCGAGTTCAAGGTTACCGGAAAGGCAGCGGGGTCAACCGAACGGTAAAATGCGTCCAGATAGCCCACACCGTAATCGATCCGCAACCAGTCGGCAGGGGCTGCCTGGCCTTCGATTTCGAAGCCCCTGATCCGGCCCTCGCCACCGTTGCGGACCTTCGGCGCAAGGCCTTCATTCACGACGATCTGCATGTCGCTGTAGTCAGACTGGAATACCGCGACATTCATGCGCAGACGCCGGTCGAACAGTTCGGTTTTGAGGCCGACTTCGTAGGACGTGACGAATTCCGGCGTAAAGGACGGGGTGAATTGTTCCGAGAAGGTCCTCTGCGTGAATCCGCCGTTCTTGAAGCCCTTTGAATAGGACGCATAACCCATGATATCGTCGGTGAACTGGTAGTTTACCGACAATGCCGGGGTCCATTCCTTGGAATGAACTGAAACTTCGAACGCCGGAACGGTATGGTTTCCACCCGGGTTGGAAGCGGACGCCACACAAGTCGGATCCGGGAAACCGTCAAACGGACCACCGACGATCAGTTGCGGGAGGGTCTGACCAACCAAGCAACGGCTAAACTGGATGAACACGCCATCGGGATAAGGCAAACCAGGAATGCCCGCAGTGAAGTCACGGGTGATGATCGACAACGAGGGATCGTAGCGCTTGGTCTCGTCGGTGTAACGTATACCCGGTGTAATCGTGAGGCGATCCGTCACCTTGTATGAGAACTGCAAGTATCCGGCATAACTGTCGTTATCGACCAGCCCGCCGCTATTAAACTCAGCAAATCCAAAGCGCAAAGGCTGTATATCTTTGCCTTTCTCCTTCAGATAATAGGCTCCCATCGTAAACTGCAGCTTATCGTCCAGAATCTTACCCGTTAGCTGGAGCTCTTGAGAGGCCTGCCAAATGCGGACATTGGTCGAAAAACCAAGCATGTCGATCGGAGACACGTCGAAGTCCATGTCTACGGTCGATTTTTGGTCACGATAAGCACTTATCGACTTCAAAGTAACATTACCGAAATCATACTCAAGCGAAAGGTTCGTGCCCCAAAGATCGAAATTCGAACGATTTGGCCCTCCCGCCCAGGTCTCGTCGATGTTGCCTGTCACCCACCGCGAGGAATAGCAGATTGGATTGTCGGTCGGTGCCAGTTGGCCAGGAGCGCCACATTGTCCTGCCCCTTCGCGAAGCTTATTGTACGCAAAAGCGGCGCTGGGGATGGCGACCACGCGCCCATTGATGGTCTGGAACTGCAGCAGATCCGGCGAATCACGGTTCTCAATCAGATAATTGGCGGCCATCTCCTCGCGCCGAATATTGACGTCGGCGGCGAGAAGCGCCTTGAAATTGTCGGTCGGTTCCCACTTGAAAGCGACGCGGCCCGAAAAGCTGTCCTTGTTGCCTTGACGCCCACCATCGAGCAGGCGGCGCTGATAGCCGTCGCGGGTCTCGTAGGAAGCGACCGCGCGCATTGCCAGGGTGTCGCTAATCGGAACATTGACGATGCCCTTGAAATCCGCTCGATTGAAGCGTCCGGTTGCGGCTTCGAGCTTAAGTTCGAAGTCGTTTCCGGGCTCATTGGTGTTGACGAGGATCGCGCCGCCAATCGTGTTCTTGCCGAACAGGGTGCCTTGCGGGCCGCGCAGGATCTGGACATTTGCGATGTCCGCCATTTCAAGCAGACCACCAATCGATCGGGCGACATAGACGCCATCGACATAGATGCCAACACCAGGATCGACGGTGATGTTGTAGTCGGTCTGGCCGACGCCGCGGATGAACGCGGTTAGCGTTGCACTCGAACCCGAGATGTTGCCAACCGGCTGGATATTCACGTTAGGTGCGTAAGACGCCACCTGGGCGACGTTAGCGATTTGCCGGTCTTCGATCATGGCACCGCTCATCGCGGTAACCGCGATCGGCGTTTCCTGCGCGTTCTCTTCCCGCTTGCGGGCCGTGACCACAATGTCGTCGAGACCGCCTCTCGAGGCTTCTTGCTGTGCGCCCGGCTCGACATCTTGCGCATGAGCAGAATTCGGAGCAAGTGCGAAACTGGCAATAGTCAGGCCGGTCGTAGTTATCAGCATGCGTTTGGTGTTGTAGAAAGATGTAATTCTAGGCATAGTTCCTCTCCCTCATCGAGCACAGGCTTTTCGCCTTAGTGCTAGAATTTTACCTCAAAGGTCACTCCGATTTTCCGTGGCTGTTCGTAAAATCCATCGTTCGACAGCGGGCCCGGCCGCATCGTCTGGAAAACCTTTTCGTTTGTGAGATTGGTGGCCCACACTGCTACTTTCCAATTCTCGTTTTCGGGTGTCCAGGACAACGATGCGTTAGAAAGAGTGTATGGTTTCTGCGAGAAGTTGTTCGCAAAGTCGTAATAGAGACGCGAACTGAACGAGACATTTCCGTTTAGTGCCATGCGTCCGGCCCCAAGGTCGTGTCCCCATTCGAACCCGACATTTCCCGACCATTTCGGCGCCCGGGTCATGACGAACCCGGAGGCATCCAGGGTCACGACGGTATTGCCCCCGTCCGCCTGAGGGAAGAAACCCTGAGCCAGCGGGAAATCCTTGTACTGTGCGTGAGTATAGGCGAGCGCCGCCCGCAGTTTCAGGCCAGCGGTTGGGACGATCGTCGTCTCGAGTTCGCCGCCATAGATTTCGGCATTTGCTGCGTTCTGCAGAATATAGCCAGACCCGGCCGAATCCTTAGACTGCAGTTGCAGGTTGGTGTAGTCATAATAATATATCGCGAGATTGGCTCGGAACCAGTCGAAAGGATCTGATTTTAACCCAAATTCAGCAGCCTTGATTTCTTCGGGTTCGACAGGGATGTTACGTGTGCTAGCCATATTGAAGACGCCGCTTTTGAAAGCGGTGCTCCAGCTAGCGTAGACATTTGTTTTGTCGTCGATTTCGTAACGTAGGCCGATCTTGTAGTTGAACTTATTGAAGGACTTGTGAACGTTGTTAACCACCAGACTGCCGTTTAGTGTCTGTGAAAATTCCCGTTTTTCGGTCGTGTAACGCCCGCCGAGGTTGACGAACAGGCCCGGTACCGCCTCGTACGTGATATCCGCGAAGCCGGCGAAGGACCGGCCGCCCAGATCAGGTTCGAGCGTCGGTCCGGACAAACCTGCCGTGGGACTAGGGGCTGTCCAGGGCTGAAGAAAAGCACTTCCACCAAATTGGTAGAAATATCCACCCACCAGCCACTGGAGCGGGCCGGGGTTGGCGGAACTGAGCTTGATTTCCTGACTGCCCGACTCGGAACGGAAGATCGCCGGAAAATTCCCTAGCCGCAGGTTAGAAGCGTCTGAATCGGTGATCTGATTCCAGCGGAGGTTCATGAAGCCGCTGGTGGTCTCGATGTTGAAATCATCGAGTTCGAGCTTGGTGTGCAAGGCGAAAGTCCAGCGCCGCAAGTCGAGGCGAGGAACATCGGTGAGCGACGCTTGCCAGGCTCCGGTAGGCAAGATGGCTCCGGGGAAGCGCCGCGCGACAGTGTTGCCATCGACCGGTTGCGGCGAATTGCTAGTGCTTTTTTGGTCGAAGAATTCGCCGGTCAGGACAACCTTGAAATTGTCCGCCGGCTTGAACAGAAACTTGCTGCGCAAATCGATGACCCGCTGGTCGCCCAGCGTTCCACCACGCACCAGATCATCGATATAGCCATCGTTCTTGCGGAAAAGGCCGGAAAGATCGATCGCGGCCTTTTCGCTGATAGGGCCGGTCACATAGAGCCGCGCGTCATAGTCGCCCGCTTCGCGCCGCATCCGGCCGACCCGTAAGGAAGCCTTGCCCCGGAAATCGAAGCTGGGGTCCGGCGTGATCACATTGATCAGCCCGCCCGTCGCATTGCGACCAAAAGTGGTGCCTTGCGGACCGCGCAGCACCTCAACCCGCTCGACCTCGACGAGATCGATCCAGTTTGCGGCAGATTCGGGCTGATAGACCCCGTCGATATAGGTGGCGATGTTCGGTTCGTCGCCGATCGAGATGCCGGTTGAGCCGACGCCGCGAACCACCGGCTGGAAGACACCCATGTTGCGGCTGCCGACAAATCCGGGAACCAACTGGGTCAGCGTCCGGACTGTCGAGACGTCGGCCGATTGCAAGGCATCTCCGCCCAGCGCCGTGACGGCCACGGGCACCTGCTGCAATCTTGCTTCGCGGCGGGTCGCAGTAACAACGATATCTTCGATACCGGACGACGCCTGCTCATCTTTGGGCTGCTCGGCTGTTGTATCCTGAGCGAGCGCGACATTAGGAACAATCGATTGCGCAAGGACGGCAGCCGCAGTTACAAACAGGTTAATCTGAAGTTCTTTCATTTCCTCTCCCCTCACTGCATTTTTTTATTCTAAGAATGACTTTGGTTGAGAAAGATACTCCTGCAGAAAGTCGAGACGATCATTGCCCCAGAATATTTGATCGTCGACAAACATTAACGGCGCGCCGAAGACCCCCCGCCGATAGGCTAGGCTGCGAGCCTTGCGATATTCATTCTGGCCGAGTGAAGAGTCCACGAAGGCTGTCAACGCCTCTGGATCGAGTCCAGCTTCTGTTGCACAGGCGCGCAGTTCTTCGCGGTCGCTTGGGTCGATTCCCTGCCCCCAGATCCGATTGTAAGCGGCAGCGACGTATGCTTCCGCTTTGCCCTGCTCGCGCGCGTAGAGCGTGGCGCAGTTCCAGTCCTTGCAGGAAAAGCTGGCCGGAAAACGCAAGGGAGCGTCATATTTGTGGGCCCACCGGTTGAGGTCCGCCATCATCACCTTGATTTTCGGAACCACCTCGCGATTGGACGGGCCGTAGTTCCCCGCCGCGATCTTCGCCTCGGGGATATCGATCGGCCAATATTCGAGTTCGCAACCGGCCTTGCGGGCTATTTCCGGGAGCTTCAGCTGCGCGAGGTAACTGAAGGGACTGATGAAGTCGAAATAGAAGTCGATCTTGCGGGTCATCGTGCGGTCCCGAAGCCGACGAGCTTCTCGTAATTGTCCCAGAAGCCGATAATGGCGCCTTCGGTGACAAGATGGTCGGCATCTTCGGCGCGGCAACCGCCCATCGCGATGAAGGAGGTTGCCTGCTGCTCGCCGGCAATGGCGTTCTGGACGATTTCGACCGCTTCGCCGTCTTCCATCGAAACCAGCCCGGCCGGACCGATCAGGTTGGTCTGCTTGCGCCGGATTGCCTGCATTTCTGCATCGTCGTCGGCGTAACCGAAGTGGGTCCAGACCAGTTCGAACGCTTCCTGTCCCTTTGGCACGGTTTGCCGCACTGCGAGCGTGTTCTGAATCTGCTGGAGAACCAGGTTCGGGAACACCGCGAGGATAACCAGGGTAATGCCGTCATCGAATTCCTGGCGGCCCTTGAGCAGCGACATGTCCTGAAGCTTGAACTCGGTATCGAAAGTCCTGGAATCGCCATAGGCCTGTTTGTCGGCGGCATCGTCGTTGCTGGCGGCGATGGAATAGAGGAGCGAATGCCGCTTCTCGCTATCCATCAGTGACTTGCCGGTCTGGGTCGATCGGTAGAGCCCGAACGTATTGTGGAACAGGTGCAGAAGGCTGGCGTGATAGGGATCGCGGGTATTCTCGGCATAGAGCTTCCAGTTGCCGTGAACATATTGCCGCTGATCGCCCAGAACCTTGATCGGCTTGTGCATGATCCGTTTGATATGCTCGACAACCAGCGGGCCGAGGAAATCGTTCAGTGGCACCACGCTTTGAGAAAAGCTGGCGAAGACAAGCCCGCCGACGATCCCGACGCGCAACTGCTTGAGGCCATGCTGTTTCATGTCGAAATCGCCGGGCATTCCGCCCTGGCCCTTGAGACCGCGGCGGAACGGCACCCCGATCAGATTGCCGGCGAGGTCATAGGCCCATTGGTGGTAAACACATTCGAGATTGGGGCGATTGCCGCGCAGTTCGCGGCATACCAGTGCCCCGCGATGAGCGCAGCGATTGACCACGACATGAACGGCGCCATCAGCGGCCCTGGTGACGATGACCGGGGTTTCTCCGATGAAGGTTGATTTGAAATCGCCAGCCTCGGGCACTTCTGCCTCGAGCGCGACGAAGGACCAGGCCTCGCCCTGGAAGATCTTTTCCTGCTCGCGCGCGTGATACTCCGGATCGGTGAAAACCCGGTAGGGAACCCGGCGACCAGTTCCGTTTGCGGTTCTCGAGGTATTTTCGTCTGGCAGAGCTGTGTCGGTCATGATCAAAATCCTGGTCGCGAACTAAATCGGGCGAACCATCATCGTGTCGATGAGGTTGGTATCGAAAACGGCGATCTTCGAACGAAACAAGGGGCGCTCGCCCGACAAGTCGATCTCGTCTATATACTTGCCCGAATTGTAGATTGTGGTGCGTCCGTCAGTGCGGGTCATAAGGACCGCATAATTGGTTTGCGTCTTTGCAAGTGCTCCCGTTGTGGAAACCATCCGGGTCGGACCGAGAATATGACGGTAGGCATGCACCGGGAAGATGTTGGCCTTGCGCAGCGACACGATGCGATCGACCAGCATTCCGCGGCTGTCGCAATAAATCGCCGACGTATCCATTTGCCGGTCGAAATTCTCGCGCGCGATCACGGTGTAGACGCAGTCCGAAACAAACAGATCCGGCCACTCTTCCAGCCGGTCGTCGTCGATCAGTTCAGCGTAGAGCGCATTGAGCTCGGTCACGAGTTGCTGCAGCTCGTAGCGCGTAGGGGACTCGAGGAGCATTCAGGCGCTCCCTTCCGGCTGATCGATGCACACCCAGCCGTCGTCGATCGTGACTGAGTAGGTCTTGATCGGAACCTGGCAGGGAAAGGCCTTGGCTGCTCCGGTTGCGATGTCGAAGGAACCACCATGGAACGGGCATTCGATGATTCCGCCGTCCTGGTAGCCATCGGTCAGCATGGCATTGCCATGGGTGCACATATTGTCGGTGACGAATACATCGCCATCGACGTTGTAGACGGCAAGCGCAGGCATTTGCTCCTGGTAAACCGCGACCGGTTCACCATCCTTAACGTCCGCTACTTGGCAAAGGCGCAGTTTGTTCGACATAGCGTCTCGCAATTCCAATCTTGCTTCCGAACTGGCGGTCAATGGAAGGCTCAACCGAGGGGAATATCCATGCCGTAGCCTGCGGCCTCGTTGCCGTGACCGAAGATGTCGCGGGTGTAATATTCCTGCTGGGTCGGGGCCTTGCGGGCTCCCCAGCCGAACTCCCACAGCCAGCCCGACGGATTGGCGCAGTAGAAGGTCAGCGCCTGGTCATTCGCGTGCTTGCCGAGCTGGAGCGCGACGTCGATCTTGCGCGCCCGCACAATGTCGTGCGCGAGGCCGAGATCGTCGAGGTCGGTATATTCGAACATCAGGTGGTTGATGCGCTTTTCCATCGGGCCAAGCCCGAAAGCGACCGAATGCTGCCGCTCGTTGCAGTGCATGAAGTACGGCTGCGCCACCATCCCGTTGGGCAGCTGCAGGTGATACTCGACCGACCCGCGCAGCCCCAGCAGTCCGTAGAACGCCGCCGCCGCGGGAACATCGTCCTGACGCAGGATGCAATGCCCGATTCCTTCCGATCCGGTCACGAACTTTCCGTACATGGGGCGCCCAGGATGGAAAGGCTTGTGGGTGTCGACTTGCGGCCCGTAAAAAATTTCGGTGGGGTTCCCACCCGGATCGGCGAGCTTGGCAAGACCGAGCACGCGCCGCTCGCGAGCTTCGGCCTCGCTTGCCACCGTCAAGGAGATTCCGGCGGCGGTCAGCTTTGCCACCATGGCGTCGAATTCCACCGGATCGGCAACGCGCCAGCCCAGATAGGCAAGATCGTCGGAGTCGGAGGCGTGCAACACGATGCGATGATGCCACTGGTCCATGCGCAGGTAGAGGCGGTCGCCTTCGCCCTCGTCGACAATCTCCATGCCGGCCACTTCGGCAGCATAACTGCGCCATGCATCGAGATTTGTTACGGTCAACCCGAGGTAACCGAGTTCCGTGACTGCTGCCATTTGCTTTCTCTCCCAGAGGACGCGGCTCGCATCTCGCGGGACCGTCATCGCCGATTGTCTTGCCGCCGGTCTTGCCGGCCGAGTCGAGGCGATAGCCGATAGTTCTCCATAGTGCAATACGTTGCACCGGGTAATTTGTTGGTGTAGGAATAGCGCAACAGAACGTCGATCCAGCGATTCGCCCGTGATGGGCGGGCGGCGCGGGACCGGATTCGGGAACACCGCCAAGGTGTCCAGTCATTCAGCGGAAGCCGTCCGACCGGCTGCCGCAAAGTGGGAGTGGAGCGTTATGGAAGCCGCAGAAAAGCGTGTCGGACGGATTGCCGATTTGCAAGCGATCAAACAGCGCCTGAAATCGTGGCTCGTGAAAGATCAGGCGAGGGGTATCTACCAGATCGACCGCGCCGCTTTCACTGATGCCGAGCTGTTCGATATCGAGATGAAGTATATTTTCGAGCGCAACTGGATATTCCTCGCTCACGAAAGCCAGGTCGCCAAACCCCACGATTTCCTTACCGCCAAGATGGGGCGAATCCCCGTGATCATCACCCGGGACCGGTCTGGGACTGTCCGCGGGCTGGTCAACGCCTGCGCCCACCGCGGCGCCAAGGTCTGCCGCGAAAAGGCCGGCAACAGGAAGAATTTCATGTGCCCCTTCCACGGCTGGACCTACTCGTCTGCAGGGGACCTTCTCGACGTCACCGAAGAAGGGGCGGGGGGTTATGCGCCTGGCTTCGACCGCGCCGATTTCGGACTTCCCAGGATCGCCCGTCTGGAAATTTACCGCGGCTTCATCTTCGGCAGCCTGTCTCCCGATGTCTTGCCACTCGAGGAATATCTGGCCGGCTCGAAGGCGTTCATCGATCTGTTGGTCGACCAGTCTCAGCAAGGCGAAATGGAGGTGCTGCCGGGCGCTACGCGGTACCGCTATCGCGGCAACTGGAAGATGCAGGTGGAAAACGGTCTGGACGGGTATCACGTCGGAACGGTCCACGCCAATTACTTCATGACGGTGATGCGTCGAGTCGAGGGGGCCTCCAAGAACGACACCAAGGCGATCGACTTTTCAAATTTCAACCGGCAGGACGGCGGATCTTTTTCCTTCCATAACGGGCATTCAGTGCTCTGGGCCGACTACGCCAATTTCCGGGATCGGCCGAATTTCGAGGCCCTCGACTGGATCGAGGAAACCCATGGCGAGGAGAAGGCGCTGTGGATGAACAAACGCATCCGGAATCTTCAGCTGTTCCCCAACGTCTTCCTGATGGATCAGACCAGCACCCAGATCAGGATCATCCAGCCGATCTCCGTCGACGAGACCGAAGTCACGACCTATTGCATCGCTCCGGTGGGTGAAAGCGCCTCGGCACGGGCCCTGAGGATCCGGCAATACGAGGACTTCTTCAATGCCAGCGGCATGGCGACGCCGGACGATCTGACCGAATTCAACAACTGCCAGGCCGGGTATGGCGCAGGCGAAGGTCGGATGAACGACATGTCGCGCGGCTCGACGCGCTGGGAACAAAACGCCGGGCGTTTCGGCGCCGGCCTTTCGGTGGATGCGGTGATGAGCAGTCCGTCAGTGGCCGACGAGGGACTCTATGTAGCTATCCACGACGAGTGGATCAGCCGGATGAACTCCGCTATCGACCAGGAGACCGCAGAATTTCTTGCCAAGGGCGACTTGGAGCTGGCGCAATGACGGCAACCGATGCGCATTGGCTTGCCGTTTACCGCTTTCTCGGACGCGAGGCGGTAGCGCTCGACGACAAGGACTGGGACGCCTGGCTGTCGCTCTATGCCGAAGACGCGGAATACTGGGCTCCGGCCTGGGATGACCGCGAGCGCCTTACCGTTGATCCGCAGCGCGAAATCTCGCTGATCTATTATCACAATCGCGGCGGCCTGGAGGATCGGGTTTTCCGTATTCGCACCGGGCGGTCCTCGGCAAGCACGCCCGGGCCGCGCACTTCGCACGTGTTCACGTTGCTTTCGACGGAAGAAGGCGATGGCCTGGTACGGGCGCGCACATCGTGGACGGTAACATCCGTGCTCGATGGGGCGGTAACCGTCTACAGCGGATCGGCCTTCTATGATCTCGAGCCTGCCGGCGGGAGTTTTGTGATCAAGCGCAAGAAGACCGTGATCATCAACGACCTCGCGCAGACCATGCTCGATGTCTACAGCATCTGACCGACCCATGGCAGCACCAGCAGCGCGTCCCGTCGTCGGGACCATGATCGGCGATCCTGCGGGGATCGGACCCGAAGTGACGGTCAAGGCCTTGGCGGACGGTTCGGTACACGAGGTATCGATACCGGTGCTACTTGGCTCGGCAGCGGCGGTGGAGCGTGCGCTCGACATGACCGGGGTCAGGGCCCGGGTGCGCCGGATGCGTTCGTTCGAACAGCCCAGTGACGATGTCGGGGTGATCGACGTGATCGACACTGGAGCCTTGCCGGACGGCGTTTTGCCACTGGGTGTGGATACCGAAGTGGCCGGCCATGCCACCGCGCAATGGCTGGACGAGCTCGACGCGCTGGCCCGGGATGGCTCCTTCGCCGCGACGGTCATGGGACCGATCAGCAGCGGTTCGCTCAAGATGGCCGGAAAACTCGACAAGGTGATCAGCCCCACGCCGGGCGAAAGCTATCTGGTGTTGCTGACCGGTCCTTTGCGGGTGGCGCATCTCACCGATCACATGTCGCTGCGCCAGGTGATCGACGTGATAACCGCCGATCTCGTCGCCAAGGCAATCAGGCAAGTTAATGATGCCATGCGGTCGTGGGGAATCGCTCGTCCGCGGATCGCCGTGGCGGGGCTCAACCCGCACGCCATGGGTGACGAGGATCGGCTCGCGATTGCCCCCGGGGTCGAACGGGCCCGGGCAGCCGGCGTTGCCGTGGAAGGCCCGATTGCGCCCGATTCGGTCTTCCGCCAGTGCATCGAGGGGCGCTTCGACATGGTGCTCGCGATGTTCCACGATCAGGGGCACATTGCCGTAAAGACCTGGGGCTTTTCGGGCAATTGCGTGATCATAATGGGTCCGCCCTATCTGCACATGTCGGTCGCCCACGGCACCGCCTACGATATTGTCGGCACGGGCAAGGCGGACGCCGCGATGATGCTCAGCGCGATGCGCATTTGCGGTCAGCTCGCATCTGGACAGGGATTTACAGGAGAAGCACAATGAATGCCATGGCCCCAGTGGGAGCGCCCTCGCTCCCGACAGCGGTGGACTATAGAGTCTACCACGATACGCAGATTTTCGCCGCCGAGCAGCGCAATATCTTCAAGGGGCGCACCTGGTGCTACCTTGGGCTTGAGGCCGAGATTCCCAACGCGGGCGACTTTCGCGCAACCCATCTCGGCGAAACGCCGGTGGTGCTCGTGCGCGGACAGGAAGGCAAGCTTCATGCCTGGGTAAACCGGTGCGCGCACAAGGGCGCGACGGTGTGCCGTTCGTTGCGCGGCAACCAGGCCGACGGCGCGTTCGTCTGCGTCTACCATCAGTGGGCTTACGATTCGGAAGGCACGCTGGTCGGCGTACCCTTCCGGCGCGGGATGAAGGGCGTTGGAGGGTACGAAAAGGATTTCGATCTGGCCAGTCACTCGCTCGAGAAGCTCCGGGTAGAAAGCTACAAGGGCATGGTGTTCGGCACTTTTTCAGCCGACATCGAGTCGCTTGACGATTTTCTCGGCCCGGTGATGCGCAAGTATATCGACCGCGTTTTCCAGCGCCCGATCAAGGTCCTGGGTTACTCCCGGCAATATATGGCGGGCAATTGGAAGCTCTATTCCGAAAACAGCCGCGACAGCTACCACGGCGGCTTGCTGCACCTGTTCTACCCGACTTTCGGAATCTACCGACAAAGTCAGGACAGCGCGGGTGAGCTGGCCGAGCAGGGCTTTCACAATGTCTTTACCGTCTCCAAGCCCAAGGGTGACATCGATTACGGATCGTTCGGCGATGAGGCCAATCGCGAAATGCAAGGGTCCGCCAAACTGCAGGACGAACGCCTGTTGCAATTCCGGCCCGAGATCGAGGACGATGTGGGCTTGCACATCCAGTCGCTGTTTCCGTCGGTCGTGCTGCAGCAGATCCAGAACACGCTGGCGACACGCCAGATTGTGACTCACGGTGTCGACAAGACCGAGCTGGTATGGACTTATTTCGGCTATGCCGACGATGATGAGGAAACGACCCGTCACCGGCTGCGCAACCTGAACCTCGTCGGTCCTTCCGGACTGATTTCGATGGAGGACGGTGAAGCGGTCGAGCTTTGCCAGCAGGGCACGGTCGGGGCCGAAGGCAAGCACAGTTTCATCGAAATGGGGGGCGACGACGTGCGCGGCTATTACGCGCCGATGGGCATGGACGAAAACGCAGTGCGCGGATTCTGGAAAGGCTATCTGAACCTGATGGGCGATGCACTTGCCGTCAGTGCGGAGGCATCGGCATGAGCATGGTCGATCCTGTTTTGCAAGGCCTCGTGGATTCCCTGAACGCCGCTTACGGACTGTGTCTGGATGACGGCCGGCTTGAGGAGTGGCCCGAGTTCTTCGTGGACGATTGTCTCTATCAGGTGATCGCCCGCGAAAATGTCGATAACGGGCTGCCGGCCGCGGTGATGTATTGCGACAGCAAGGGCATGCTGGTCGATCGGGTGGTAGCGCTGCGCCGAGCCAACGTCTTTCCGGAGCATTTCAGCCGTCACCTGATTTCGCGAGCGGTCTTGACCGGGATCGACGGGGATACCGTGTCGGCCGAAGCAAGTTATGCCTTGCTGCAGACGCGCAACGACGGTGAGACTCGCATCTACAACGCCGGGAAATATGCCGACCGCCTGCTAATCAATGACGGCGTAGCCAAGCTGGTGAGCCGAATGTGCGTCTATGACACACACAGGATCGCGACGCTGCTGGCGACCCCAATCTGACGGCCGACCATCGTCTGGCGTCGAAAAGAAATCTAGAGGAGAAATACCATGAAACTGTTCATCAGCCCCGGCGCATGTTCCCTCGCCCCGCACATTGCCCTGCGCGAAACCGGAGCCGATTTCGAAGCCGTCAAGGTCGATCTGGCCCTGCGCAAGACCGAGGCGGGCGAGGATTTCCTCACCGTCAATCCGTCCGGCAAGGTCCCGGCCCTCACCCTGGACAGCGGCGAGACCCTGACCGAGAACCCCGCCATCCTGCTGTACATTGCCGACCAGAACCCCGCGTCTGGCCTGGCGCCGGCCGAAGGCAGCCTCGATCGTTACCGACTGCTGAGCCGTCTCAGCTTCCTCGGTTCCGAATTCCACAAGGCATTCGTTCCGCTGTTCGCCCCCGGCACTTCCGACGAAGCGAAGGCGGCGGCCGCGGAATCGGTCAAGAACCACCTCGCCGCGCTCGACAAGGAATTGGCCGGGCGGGACCACTATGCCGGCAATGCTTTCAGTGTTGCCGACATCTATCTGTTCGTGATGCTGGGTTGGCCAGCCTACGTCGGTATCGACATGGCCGCCTACCCCGTGCTCGGCGCCTATGCCGGCAAGATCGCGCAGCGTGCCGCCGTGGGTGCCGCGCTCAAGGCCGAAGGCTTGGCGTGAGCCGGACAGTCCGACTTCCGGCATTATGCGATGGAGCTGAATCATTCTCCATTTGCAAATGCGTTCTGTTTGGTGCAATAGTAACGAGAAATTGGATGGACGCGAAAGCTGTGTGCATGACCTGGCGCGAACACAGGCAATGCTAGCGTCAAAAAAACAGTTGAAAATCGATTGGGAGAGCCATGACTGCCGTAGCCAACGACATCGCACGCCCGGAGATTGGCAAGTCCATCACGGTTGATGGCAGCGTCACGAACTACCACGATGTGGGCGATGGCGCACCGGTCCTGCTGATTCACGGATCGGGACCCGGGGTGACTGCATGGGCCAATTGGCGGCTCAACATGCCCGAGCTAGCGAAGCGCTTCCGCGTCATCGCGCCCGACATGTTCGGGTTTGGCTATTCGGATTCGAAGGGGCGGATCGAAGATAAGCGGGTGTGGGTCGATCAGGTCGCATCCCTGCTGGATGGCCTCGGGATCGACAAGGTCTCGATGGTCGGCAATTCCTTCGGCGGCGGCATAACCCTGGCGTTCATGATCGCGCATCCCGATCGAGTCGAAAGGGCGGTGCTGATGGGTCCGGCCGGGCTCGATTTCCCGATCACGCCTGCGCTCGACCTGGTCTGGGGCTATCAGCCTTCGCTAGAGGAAATGCGCACCTCGCTCAAGTACCTCGCCTGGGATCACAGCCGGCTGACCGAAGCCCTGGTCCAGTCGCGCTATGAAGCGAGTGCGCGTCCCGAAGCGCATGAGCCGTATCACGCGACGTTCGGCGGGGCTGACCGGCAGCGCAACATCGCGATGCTGGCAAGCCGCGAGGAAGACGTGGCGGCGCTAAAGCACGAAACGCTCATCCTGCATGGCCTGTTCGACCAGGTGATTCCGCTGGAATCGACCGTTCGCCTGGCCAGCCTGTTGCCGCGCGCCGACCTGCACGTGTTCGCGGAATGCGGCCACTGGGTTCAGATCGAACGGATGACGAGCTTCAACCGCATGGTGGCCGAATTTTTCGAGAACGGCCTCAAGGCCTGAAGGGACAAGGAGAACTGAAATGGCGCTGACCGGTGTACTTCGCCCTGGCTATGTCCAGTTGCGCGTCCTCGATCTGGATGAGGCAATCCAGCACTATCGTGACCGTATCGGCCTCAACCTGGTGAGCGTCGAGGGAGGCAGGGCTTTCTTCCAGGCCTTCGACGAGTTCGATCGCCACAGCATCATTCTGCGCGAAGCCGATTCTGCCGGGCTCGACCGGATGGCCTTCAAGGTCGCCAGGGATGCCGATCTCGACCACTTTGCCGAACGCCTGCTCGACATCGGGGTTCATGTCGACGTGATTGCGGCCGGAGAGGATCCTGGTGTTGGCCGCAAGATCCGCTTCAATACGCCAACCTCCCACGTGTTCGATCTCTATGCCGAGATGGAGCTGTCCGAGACCGGTCCGGCCGTGCGCAATCCGGACGTCTGGATCGCCGAACCGCGCGGTATGCGCGCGACCAGGTTCGATCACTGCGCCCTCAATGGTGTCGATATTTCGGCGAGCGCGAAGATTTTTGTCGAGGCTCTCGATTTTTCGGTGGCCGAGGAATTGGTGGACGAAGGGTCCGGCACTCGGCTGGGCATCTTCCTGTCATGCAGCAACAAGGCGCATGACGTGGCGTTTCTGGGCTATCCCGAGGACGGACGGATCCATCACACATCGTTCAACCTCGAATCCTGGCACGATGTTGGCCATGCAGCGGACATCATCAGCCGCTACGACATTTCGCTCGATATCGGCCCGACCCGCCATGGGATCACGCGCGGGCAGACGATCTATTTCTTCGACCCGTCGGGCAACCGCAACGAGACGTTCAGCGGCGGCTATACCTACTATCCCGACAATCCGCGCCGGATGTGGCAGGCCGAGAATGCCGGCAAGGCGATCTTCTATTACGAGAAGGCGCTCAACGACCGCTTCATGACGGTGAACACCTGAGCATGAACGGAGTGGCGACAATCCGGTCGGTGGGACACGATCTTGCCGCCAAGGCGGTGCAGGTCGCCGTGGCCAAAGGCGGCGAGGCGGGCTGTCCCCTCGTCGCCGCAGTGGTTGGCGCCACCGGGGAGCTGGTCGCCCTTTTGCGCGCCACCGGGGCCCCGTTCCCCTCGTCCCAAATCGCGCAGGACAAGGCCTATACCGCGGCCAGCTTCAAGGTTCCGTCGCCGGACGTCTACAAGATGGTCGCGGGCAATCCCGCGCTAAGCGGAGGTATCGCCGCGAAGCCCGGAATCGCCATGTTCGGCGGCGGGTTGCCGATCGCGATCGCCGGCGAAATCGTCGGCGCGATCGGAGTGTCGGGCGGAACCGAAGAACTGGATACGCAGTGCGCAAACGCAGCCCTCATCTCGATCGGGGCGACGCAATATTGAGCGTCTGGCCATCGCGGCACTGAAACAAGACGCTACGGAGAATTGAAGAGCCCATGGCAAATGAGAATATCCCGGCTGTTACCGACACCATCCTGAATTTCATCGGGGGCGCTTATCGCCGTGGAAGCACCGGCAAGACCTTCGACAATTTCGCTCCTGCGACCGGCCTTCGGATCGGTACTGTCCACGAGGCGAGCGAGGCCGACGTGGCCGATGCGGTTGCCGCGGCCAAGGCGGCGCTCAACGGCCCCTGGGGCAAGATGACCACGGCGGAACGGGTCAGGCTCATCACGGCCGTTGCCGCCGAGATCGAGCGCCGCGCGGACGATTTCCTCGCTGCCGAAGTGGCGGATACCGGCAAGCCGCGCCATGTCGCCTCGCACATCGACATTCCGCGCGGCGCCGCGAACTTCCGGATGTTTGCCGACGTCATTTCGACGACCCCCACCGAATCCTTTGCAACGGCAACGCCCGATGGCGGGAAGGCGCTCAACTACGTGGTACGCAAGCCCAAGGGTGTGATCGCGGTGATCTGCCCGTGGAACTTTCCCCTGCTGCTGATGACCTGGAAGGTCGGACCGGCCCTGGCGTGCGGCAACACGGTTGTGGTCAAGCCATCTGAAGAGACGCCGCGGACCGCGGCGCTGCTGGGCGAAGTCATGAACGCGGTCGGGATGCCCGAGGGTGTCTACAACGTGGTGCATGGTTTCGGGGCGGGTTCGGCCGGGGAATTCCTAACCTCGAACCCCGATATCGATGCGATCACATTCACCGGCGAAACCGGCACCGGCCAGGCGATCATGCAGAAGGCCGCGGTCGGGGTTCGCGACATTTCGTTCGAGCTGGGCGGAAAGAATCCGGCCGTGGTGTTTGCCGACGCCGATCTCGACAAGGTGGTTGAAGGACTGTCGCGTTCGGTATTTCTGAACACCGGCCAGGTCTGCCTCGGGACCGAGCGGGTCTATGTTGAACGGCCGGTTTTCGACGAATTCGTCAAGCGGATGACTGTGGCTGCCAAGGCGTTCAAGCCAGGTGCAACCGGCGACCCAGCCTATCTGGGGCCGCTGATCAGTGCCGAGCATCAGGAAAAGGTGCTGGGATACTATGCGCGCGCGGTGGCCGAAGGCGCCACTGTCGTCACCGGGGGCGGGGTTCCCGCGATTTCTGGGGATGAAGCGGGCGGCTTTTATGTCGAGCCGACGTTGTGGACAGGCCTGGCGCACGACAGTTCGGTGATGCGCGAAGAAATCTTCGGCCCGTGCTGCGGAGTCATTCCCTTCGATGCCGAAGACGAGGTGATCGGCCTGGCCAACGACACCGACTATGGGCTGTGCGCGACGATCTGGACCGAAAACCTCTCGCGGGCGCACCGCGTCGCCGCCTCGATGCAGGTTGGCGTCTGCTGGGTCAATTGCTGGTTCCTGCGGGATCTGCGCACCGCATTCGGGGGTTCGGGACATTCCGGGATCGGCCGCGAAGGCGGCGTGCACAGCCTCGAATTCTACACCGAAACCGAAAACATCTGCGTGAAGCTTTGAGACCATGACGACTGAAACCACTATCGATCCCACGGCCATCGAGCAGGCGGCCGAGCAATTGCGGGGCGCGGCTGCCAGCGGCAAGCCGGTGGCGCCGATTCGCGATCTCATTTCGGCCGGCGGCGTGGATGCCGCCTACGCCGTGCAGGAAATCAACACCCGGCACGCCCTTGACAGCGGACGGCGCCTGGTCGGCCGCAAGATCGGGCTGACCTCGCTGGCGGTCCAGCGCCAGCTTGGCGTCGACCAGCCCGATTACGGCATGCTGTTTTCCGACATGGACGTGCCCGAGGGGATTCCGATCTCGCTCGATCAGGTCATCCAGCCCAAGGTCGAGGCCGAAATCGCGATCGTGGTCGGCCGGGACCTGCTCTATCCCGATCTCACCACCGCCGAGATGATCCGCGCGGTCGAATATGTCGTACCCGCGATCGAGATCGTCGATAGCCGCGTTGCCAACTGGGACATCCGCATCTGGGACACCGTCGCCGACAACGCCTCGAGCGGGCTGTTCGTGCTGGGTGCGGTGCCGCGCAAGCTCGAAGCGCTCGACCTGCGCGAATGCGGCATGGTGATGGAGGTAAAGGGCGAGCCGATCTCGGTGGGGGCGGGGATTGCCTGCCTCGGCAGCCCGATCACCGCATCGCTGTGGCTGGCGCGGGTGATGGCCCGGGTCGGACGCCCGCTGCTTGAAGGCGACGTGATCCTGTCCGGCGCGCTCGGGCCCATGGCCGGGATCGCGCGCGGCGATGTCGTGGAAGCGAGAATCAATGGCGTCGGAACGGTGCGGGCGGCTTTCGCTGGCGAGGCCGGCTGACGCAGATGAACGGAAAGATCGAAGAATGACCAAGATGAAGTGCGCCATCATCGGCTCCGGAAACATTGGTACCGATTTGATGATCAAGCTGCTCAAGGGTTCCGATACCCTTGAACTGGCGGCGGTGGTCGGGATCGACCCGGCCTCGGAAGGCCTCGCGATGGCCCGCGAGCGCGGCGTGGCGACGACCCATGAGGGAATCGAAGGGCTGCGCAAGCTGCCGGCCTACCCCGAGATTGGCATCGCGTTCGATGCGACTTCGGCCTACGCCCACAAGGAACACGACGCTGCCCTGCAAGCCGACGGCAAGCTGGTTGTCGATCTGACCCCTGCCGCGATCGGGCCGTTTTTTGTCCCGCCGGTCGGCGGAGTGCTCGACAGCGAAATCCGCAATGTCAACATGGTCACCTGCGGCGGCCAGGCGACCATTCCCATTGTCGCCGCGGTTTCTCGGGTGACCCCGGTTCATTACGCTGAAATCGTCGCGTCGGTGTCCTCGCGTTCTGCCGGGCCCGGCACCCGCGCGAACATCGACGAATTCACCCGGACCACCGCGAAGGCGATCGAGATAGTGGGCGGTGCCGGCCGCGGCCGGGCGATCATCATCCTCAATCCCGCCGAACCGCCGATGATCATGCGTGACACGATCTTCACGCTGACCGATCAGGTGGACGAGGACGCCATCCGCGCCTCGGTCAAGGAAATGGTCGAAACCGTGCAAGCCTATGTGCCCGGCTATCGCCTCAAGCAGGAAGTGCAGTTCGAACGGTTCGGCTCGAACCGGCCGCTGAAGATCCCCGGATACGGCGAATTCGTCGGCCTGAAGACCAGCGTGTTCCTCGAGGTCGAGGGCGCTGGCGACTATCTTCCGAAATATTCCGGCAACCTCGACATCATGACCGCCGCCGCCAAGGCAGCGGGTGAGCGTTTGGCCCAACAACGCCTTGAAAAGGTGGCAGCATGACCTTCAATCCCGAAACCGGAAAGCTCTACATCCAGGACGTCACCCTGCGTGACGGCATGCATGCCATTCTTCACATGTACGGCACCGAAAGTGTCCGCACCATTGCCAAGGCGCTGGACGATGCCGGCGTCGATGCGATCGAGGTGTCGCACGGCGATGGCCTCAACGGCACGTCGTTCAACTACGGGTTCGGTGCGCATACCGACTGGGAGTGGATCGAGGCCGCCGCCGACGTGATCAAGAACGCCGTGCTGACCACATTGCTGGTGCCGGGTATCGGCACGGTCGAGGAACTCCGCCGCGCCTATGCGCTCGGCGTGCGCTCGGTGCGGGTGGCGACCCATTGCACCGAGGCCGACGTCGCCAAGCAGCACATCGGCATTGCCCGCGACCTCGGCATGGATGTCTCGGGCTTCCTGATGATGAGCCACATGATCGATGCCGAGGCGCTGGCGCAGCAGGCCCTGCTGATGGAAAGCTATGGGGCGCATTGCGTCTATGTGACCGACAGCGGCGGCGCGCTCGACATGGACGGGGTGCGCGATCGCCTGCGGGCCTATGACCGCGTCCTCAAGCCGGAAACCCAGCGCGGCATCCACGCCCACCATAACCTTTCGCTCGGTGTGGCCAATTCTATCGTCGCGGCTCAGGAAGGCGCAGTGCGGATCGATGCGAGCCTTGCCGGAATGGGGGCAGGGGCCGGCAATGCGCCGCTCGAGGTGTTCGTCGCCGCCGCTGATCGCAAGGGCTGGAACCATGGCTGCGATGTCATGTCGCTGATGGACGCGGCGGAGGACATCATCCGTCCGTTGCAGGATCGCCCGGTGCGGGTGGATCGCGAAACGCTGAGCCTGGGCTATGCCGGGGTCTATTCGAGCTTCCTGCGTCACGCGGAAAAGGCCGCCGAACAGTATGGGCTGGATACGCGCGAAATCCTGATCGAACTGGGCAAGCGCCGGATGGTCGGGGGGCAGGAAGACATGATCGTCGATGTCGCGCTCGATCTTGTTTCCGCACGTGCAGCATAGGCCCAAGGCAATGGACAAACTTGAGCGATACGCCGAAATCCTCGACAGCGCCGCTTTGCACGCGCGTGCCACACCGCAGCTCACCCATACCGATCCCGACCTGAGCGTCGCGGATGCCTACCGGGTCCAGCAGCTGTCGGTCGATCGGCGGCTGGCGCGGGGCGAACGCCGCATCGGGGTCAAGATGGGGCTGACGAGCCGCGCCAAGATGCTGCAGGTCGGGGTCGACGAGGTCGCCTGGGGGCGATTGACCGATGCCATGCTGATCGAGGAGGGCACGGCCATGTCGCGGGCGCGTTTTGTCCATCCGCGGGTCGAGCCTGAAGTCGCCTTCCTGATGAAGGCGACGCTGGCCGGCAAAGTGACGGCGGCGGCCGCGCTGGCGGCGGTCGAGGCGATTGCCCCAGCCATGGAAATCATCGACAGCCGCTATGAGAACTTCAAGTTCGCGTTGTCCGATGTCATCGCCGACAATACCTCGTCGTCCGGGCTGGTGATCGGTTCCTGGAACGATCCCGCGCTGGATTTCTCGAACCTCGGCGTTTACCTCGAAATCGACGGGGAAGTGAAGCAAATCGGCTCGACCGCCGCGATTCTCGGCCACCCCCTGCGCTCGCTGGTCGCGGCAGCCAGGCTTGTTTCCGAAGCTGGTGAGGAGATTTCGGCCGGAGACATCGTGATGGCGGGCGGGATCACCGCCGCGCCCAATCTGGCACCTGGTCAAACGGTGCGCACGACCGTCCAGGGGCTGGGTTCGGTCATGTTCCAGGTGGAGGCCTGAATGCCGATCATCGAGGTCAACTTGCTCGAAGGGAGGACTTCCGACGACAAGGAGCGGTTGATCCAGGCTTTGACCGCTGCCGCCATCGAAGCGATCGGTGCGCCGCGCGAATCGGTTCGCATCATCCTGCGCGAGATGCCGCCGGGCCATTTCGCGGTGGGTGGAGAGACCTTCGCTGCCAAAGCGGCCGCGAAGGCGGCTGGACAAGGCTAGGACCGTGACCGGCCTCTATCAAATCCGCGTGGTCGGCGGCGGCGAGTTCACCTGCGGCGGGGACGAGCGGGTCCTCCTCGCAATGGAACGTTGTGGTGCCGGCGATATCGGGGTTGGTTGCCGGGGCGGCGGATGCGGAATTTGCCGGGTGAGGGTAGTCGAAGGCGATTACCGGACCGGCAAGATGAGTGCGGCGAAGGTGTCGGATAGCGATCGCCAGGCAGGTTATGCCTTGGCTTGCCGTCTGTTCCCGGCCGAAGATCTGGTCATTGCAGTGGAATAAGATTGGAAGGAGTTTTAAGATGGCTACTCAACTGAAAAGCGCGGAAAACGAATACGGCATCAAGCCGGAATACGGCCACTTCATTGGCGGTGAATGGGTTTCGGGTGACAGCGGCAAGACGATCGACCTGATCAATCCGGCGACCGGGGCGGTGCTCACCAAGATCCAGGCGGGCAACGCCAAGGACATTCAGCGCGCGGTCGCGGCGGCCAAGGCCGCCTTCCCGAAGTGGTCGGAAAGCTCGCCCGCCGAGCGCCAGGAAATCCTGATCGAGGTCGCCCGTCGGCTCAAGGCGCGCCACCAACATTACGCAACGCTCGAAACTCTGAACAACGGCAAGCCGATCCGCGAATCGATGTACTTTGACATGCCGCAGGCTATAAGCCAATTCGAAGTGTTCGCCGGCGCAGCCTATGGCCTACACGGCCAGACGCTGGACTATCCCGATGCGATCGGCATCGTCCACCGCGAGCCGCTGGGCGTTTGCGCGCAGATCATTCCATGGAACGTCCCGATCCTGATGATGGCCTGCAAGATCGCGCCAGCCCTGGCTTCAGGCAACACGGTGGTGCTCAAGCCCGCGGAAACCGTCTGCCTTTCGGTTATCGAATTCTTCGTCGAAATGGCCGACCTTCTGCCCCCGGGCGTAATCAACGTCGTGACCGGTTACGGCGCCGACGTCGGTGAAGCGCTGGTGACCCACGAGGATGTCCGCAAGGTCGCGTTCACCGGTTCGGTGGCGACGGCTCGCCGGATCATCCAGTATGCTTCCTCGAACATCATTCCCCAGACTCTGGAATTGGGCGGCAAGTCGGCGCACATCGTTTGCGCGGATGCCGATATCGATGCGGCAGTGGAGAGCGCCACGATGTCGACGGTGCTGAACAAGGGTGAGGTCTGCCTGGCCGGTTCGCGGCTGTTCCTGCACCAATCGATCCAGGACGAGTTCCTCGCCAAGTTCAAGGTGGCCCTCGAAGGCATCCGCCAGGGCGATCCTCTGGACTTTGCCACCCAGCTTGGTGCGCAGGCTTCGCAGATGCAGATGGACAAGGTCCAGAGCTATCTTCAGCTGGCTACCGAGGAAGGTGCCACGGTCCTCACCGGAGGCAGTCGCAACGAAAGCCTCGCCGACGGGCATTTCATCAAGCCAACGGTCTTCACCAACGTCAGCAACTCGATGCGTATCGCCCGCGAGGAAATCTTCGGCCCGGTCACCAGCGTGCTGACCTGGAACGACGAAGACGATATGATGGCGCTGGCGAATGATACGACCTATGGCCTGGCCGGTGGCGTCTGGACCAGGGACATCTCCCGCGCGCACCGGATTGCCCGCAAGCTCGAAACCGGAACCGTGTGGGTCAACCGTTACTACAACCTCAAGCCCAACATGCCGCTGGGCGGATACAAGCAGAGCGGTTTCGGCCGTGAATTCAGCCATGAGGTGCTGCACCACTATACGCAGACGAAGTCGGTGGTCATCAATCTGCAGGAAGGTCGCGTGGGGATGTTCGACCAGTAAGGCCGAGCAACCCCGCACAACCGGCTTGAAGAGGAGAGTGGCATTGTCTGCAAGGCTTGAAGGACAGGTTGCGCTGCTGACTGGCGGCGCAACCGGAATTGGTGCGGCGGTGGTCGCCCGCTATATTGAAGAAGGGGCCAGGGTTGGTGTGCTCGTCCGAGACGACGAGCAGGCCCAGCTGGTGCGTTCGCGCCACGGTGACAAGGTCGCCGTGGTCGCGGGCGACGTCCGTTCCTTTGCAGACAATGCCCGGGCCGTCGCCGAGACAGTCGGGGCATTCGGCAAGCTGGATGTCTTTGTCGGCAATGTCGGGATCTGGGATTTCATGGTGCCCCTTGAGCAGCAGGATCCCGAGCTTCTGGAAAAGACATTCGACGAAATCTTTGACGTCAACCTGAAGGGGTATTTCTTCGGTGCGCGCGCCGCGATTCCCGAACTGAGGAAAACCAAAGGCAGCATCGTCTTTACCGCCTCGACGTCGAGCTACTACACTGGCGGCGGCGGGACACTGTATGTCGCATCGAAGCACGCGGTGCTTGGCCTGATCCGGCAGCTGGCCTGGGAACTGACACCCGATATCAGGGTCAATGGCGTCGCGCCGGGCGGCACCCGAACTCCGCTCAGCGGCACCAAGACTGGCGGGTTTTCCGAAACCAAGATGGAGGAGATGCCTGGCCTGGACGGAATGATCGCGGGCATGACGCCACTGGCGCGGATCGCCGAGCCGGACGATCATGCAGGTCTCTACGCGCTTTTGGCTTCGCGTCGCGATTCCGCATACATGACCGGAACGGTTCTGCTCAGCGACGGCGGCGTCGGCATCGGCAAGCGTCCCGACGCCTGATCCGCTGGTTCGGCCAGACGGCAAACACCGCAGGAACGACACCCTGTATCCGAATGTGGAGGATCGAGAACCATGGCCGAGAAATTCGAGTTCAAGGAACTGCTGAACGTGGCGGGTGTGATCGGCGCCGCGCGGTGGAAGCCAACCCATGTGGGACCAACGATTGCTCCGCCGGAACTGGTCGAATTCGGCGGCGATATCACTCGGGATCGGGCCGAACGCATGATGGGGCATGCCGAAGCAGGCGGGCTTGCGATCTATGGCATCGGCCAGCTCAGCTACCAGCGGGCGCCGGTCGACAAGACAGTCGTCTACCCGATCGATGCCTATTACGCGCATGGCCAGTACACCTCCGTGATCGCGACCCTCAACCGGGTTGCTGTGCTGCTGGACAACAAGGCAAAAGTGGATGTTCAGGACATGGTGCGAAAGATGGTTCTGGTCGACAACTGAGCACTGCGCGCCCGGGCCGGCCTCGGTCCGGTTCCGGCGTATCGGACCGAGGCCAGGAACGGATCCGTTCAATCTTCGAACCGCATCCGAAGTCCGGGGTTCAGCGCATCGTGCTCTTGTCGAGAAAGCGATCCGCGGCGATCATTTCCGGCAACACGCCGTGTTGTATAAGCTGGGCTTCGGCGGCGTCGATCATGGCTGGAGGTCCGCACAAATAAGCCTCGGTGCGGGTCAGGCCGGGAAGCCGTGCGATCGGCTCGGTGACCAACCCTCGGCCCCCGGTCCAGTCGCTGCCCGCATCCTCTTCCGAAAGTACCGGAACAAATTCGAAGGGCGCATCCCAGGCCGCGCTAAGCGCTTCGATCTCGTCCAGACAATAGAGGTGTTGGCGGGTCCGGGCCCCGTAGAGCAGGGTTACCGGACGGTTCGCACCCATGGACTGGGCTTGCTGCAAGATCGCCATGATCGGGGCAAGGCCGCTGCCGCCTGCCAGGCACAGCATCGGCGCTGAGCTGTCATTGAGGCGAAATTGACCAAAGGGACCTGAGAGATCAAGCGTCTGGCCAATGCGATCTGAGGTGGCCTTGAGGTGGCCTCGCCTTCTTGGACAGGTTGGCGGCTAAATTAAGCTCATCCCGGTTGTCGTTCATGCCGCCATTTGAGTGATCAAATCCTGGGGGGCATGCCCCCCAGGATTTGAAGCGCCGATTTG
>NZ_JBHTLS010000115.1:0-42541 GCF_042678845.1 Sphingobium olei
CCTCGCAAAGGACTGGGAAGCGACCATCGCCTCTTCAACCGCCTGGGCTATGATCGCTTCTATCCGCATGCTCATCCGCAGAACCGCAAGGTATTGCTACGCCTGAGAAACTTTTGAATCGGGCTCTGATATGTCGGCGTCGATGATCGCGTACAGGTCTTTATCTTCCTCGCGAAAGAACATGCGCGCCTTCGCTTCGTCTTCGGCAGGGGGAAGCATCGCTCCCAGGCGCTCCGGCCATTTCGTGTCTATGAATCTCATGAGCCGCTTCCAGGCCGCGGATCGGGTCTGATGGAGGCTCAGGACGGGAACGCCGTTTACTACAATCGCAAGGATCGTCACCTGCATGGTCACATACGCCCCCTCGATTTCGTCATGTTCGTGATGATCTTGCGGAGGAGGACAACGTCTAACCTCCTGGCAGCATGTTGTCGTGTTCTCGAGAACCCTCGCTAACCGGCCCGTCCGTCTGATGGCCTGCCATTCGAGCATTTCCTGTGAAGGCCAGTCCTGCAATCTCCCGCTTCCAACGCAAGCTGGGGAAGAAGGCGGGAACATGGGCCATGTACTGGCGGTAGCTATCGCCGTAGGTCGCGAGCGCGTATCTCTCCTCATGCTTAGCCAAACGAATGTACATCACCACCAGCACCGGAAACATGGCAAGCGTCAGAAGCGTCGGCCATTGTAGCAAGAAACCGAGCATGACGAGGATGAACCCTACGTATTGAGGGTGCCGCACCCGGGCGTAGACCCCCGTCATTGCCAATTCGTGTTTGCGCTGACTCGTGTGAAGCGCCGTCCACGCGATCGAGATTAGCCAAAAGCCTACACCAATCAGCACAAAGCTGGCGATGTGGAACGGGCCGAAATGCGGATTGATGCGCCAGCCGAACATCATTTCCAGGATGTGGCCAGCATCGTGGCTCCACCAGTCGACGCCGGGGAAATGCGACTGGAGCCACCCCGACAGCAGGAAGATGGTGAGCGGGAAGCCATACATTTCGGCGAAGAGCGCGACGATGAACGCACTGAACGCGCCGAAGCTGCGCCAGTCGCGCCGCGTTGCCGGCTTGAAGAAGCTGAACGCAAAGAGGATGAAAACGGCGGCATTGACCAGCGCGAGCCCCCACAGACCATAGCCATAGTCGGCGTGCGTCATCGCGACTCTCCTTCGATGCGGCCGTTGGGATTGGCCGGCAAGCCGGCGGGTGCCTGGCCGGGCTCATGGCCATGCTGATGCCCACCTTGGCCGTGGTGCATGAACAGGTGCATGAGCGGGCAGGCGAGCAGGATGAGATAGGGCAGCACACCCAGGAAGTGCGCGGTATGCTCGGTAATGAGGAAGAAGCTGGCGACGAGCAGGAAGCCGATCAGAACGATCTTGCCGCGCTTGCGCATGCGATGGTCATGTTCGCCCATATGCCGTTCTCTTCTAGTCAACGTCCAGCCTGCATAGGCTCGAGTCCAAGGAGCAAGGTATAAGTAGAGAGCGAAGTCCGAAGGGCATCGCGCAAGCATGGGTAAGGTGATCGATCGGATCGGCCACCGGTGTTCGCGCGACGCAACTGTCGGGAGCAGCAGTCGTGCTGCGGCTTTTGCGTATAGGCGTGCGGCGTCCGCGAATCAAAGCTGCGCTCACGAACATAATCGTGAGAGGCAGGCCCGCGTCCATGCACAAGAGAAAGAAACGGCACCATTCCCGCAACCAGTCCGGCGTGACCGTCCTCGAGCGCGAAGCAAGGATCGATCTGGCTAAGCGCCCGGCCGATGGTTTCGGCGTCGCCTTTCTCGGCGCATCGGGAACGGTCACAGGGTCGCGTTATCTGGTGGACGATGGTGAAACTCAGATCGTTGTCGATTCCGGCCTGTTTCAAGGACCCAGGGATCTGCGCCGCCTTAATTGGGCGCCAATTCCACCCGAAGTCGCCGATGTCGGCCAAGTCCTGCTGACCCACGCTCATCTCGATCACTCGGGCGCGCTACCGCGCATGGCGCGCCTGGGCTGGGACGGTACCGTCCTTGCCACCCGGGCGACCGCGGCCCTGTGCGAGCTCCTTCTTCCCGACAGCGGTCATCTGCAGGAAAAGGATGCGGAGTTCGCCAACCGGCACGGCTTCTCCAGGCACCAGCCGGCGCTGCCGCTCTACACCCAGGCTGACGCGCGTCTGGCATTGCAGCTCTTCCGGCCGATCGAGTTCGGAGCGTGGCATGCAGTCACGGACGGCATCAGGGTGCGCTATCATCGCGCCGGCCACATCCTCGGCGCGGCGTCGATCGAGATCGACTGGAAGGGGCGGACAATCCTCTTCTCAGGCGACATCGGCCGTTACGGCGATTCGGTGATGAAAGATCCCGAGCCGCCCGCGCGCGCCGACTATGTCCTGGTGGAATCGACCTATGGCGATCGGCGCCACGAGCAGGTCGATCCGACAAAGACGCTTGGAGATCATGTCGAACGATGCGTCGAGAGAGGAGGGACGGTGGTGATCCCGGCCTTCGCCGTGGGACGGGTCCAGTCGCTTCTCTATCATTTCTCGCGTCTGCGCGCGCAGGGACGCCTCCGCGACATCCCGATCTTCCTCGACAGCCCGATGGCGATCAACGCGAGCGGGCTGATGTGCGATTTCATGGACGAGCATCGCCTGGCCCGCGCCGAGTGCGAAGCGGCGTGCAGCGTCGCGCACTATGTGCGCGAAGTGGAGGAATCCAAGGAACTCACCGCCAACCCCGCCCCAAAGGTCATCATCTCGGCCAGCGGAATGGCAACGGGCGGCCGCGTGCTCCACCATCTCAAGCGCTTCGCGCCGGATGGGAAGAACCTCATCCTCTTCTCGGGCTTCCAGGCGGCGGGCACCCGCGGCGCCGCCATGATCGGCGGCGCCCGGACGATCAAGATCCACGGCGAGTATATCCCGGTCGAAGCCGAGGTCGCCAACCTGACGATGCTCTCGGCGCATGCCGACAGCGACGAGCTCATGCGCTGGCTCGGCTCGCTGCACGAGGCCCCGCGCCACGTCTATGTCACCCATGGCGAGCCGACCGGCGCCCACGTCCTGGCGAAGCGTGTCTCGGAGGAACTGGGCTGGGCATGCAGCGTACCGGCGCTGGGTAGCTGGGGCATGCTCGCGTGAAGCCCGGGATCATCGAGAACGCCGAAGCAGAGTCTGTCGCGACGACGCTGCGGGCACGCCGCATCGGCCTGTCGGGTGCCGGTAGCGATCTGATTGCGGTCATGCGCCACGACTGTCCCGTCTGCCGCTCGGAAGGTCTTGCGTCCCGCGCGCAGGTCGCGCTGCGCGCCGGCGGGCGGGAAATCGTCGTCTCGCTGCTGCACAGTTCCGCGGAGGCTCCAGCGCCCGGCGAGATCGGCCTCTCGGAATCCGCATGGCAGCGGCTCGGCGTCAGCGAGGGCGATCCGGTCGAGATCGCGCACGCCCAGCCTCTCGCCTCGCTCGCCGAAGTGCGTCGGCGTATCTATGGCAATCGTCTCAGTGACGGGGCTTTTTCAGCGATCATCACCGACATCGCCGAGCGACGCTATAGCGATGTCCATCTCTCGGCATTCGTCACGGCCTGCTCGGCGGTCCCGCTCGATACGGACGAAACGATCAGCCTGACCAGGGCGATGGTCGATGTCGGCGAGCGATTGCAGTGGCCCGGAACGGTCATCGTCGACAAGCATAGCGTCGGTGGATTGCCGGGCAATCGCACCACGCCGATCATCGTCTCGATCATGGCCGCGGAGGGCCTGATCATGCCCAAGACATCGTCGCGGGCGATCACCTCGCCGGCCGGCACGGCGGACACGATGGAGGTGCTGGCACCTGTCGACCTCGACGTTTCCGCAATCCGCAAGGTGGTCGAGCGCGAAGGCGGCTGCATCGCCTGGGGCGGCGCCGTCAATCTCAGCCCTGCCGACGACGTGATCATCGGCGTGGAGCGCGTGCTCGATATCGATGCCGTCGGGCAGATGGTCGCCTCGGTGCTGTCCAAGAAAGTCGCGGCCGGTGCGACCCATCTGGTCATCGACATCCCGGTCGGGCCGACCGCCAAGGTCCGCGGAGCCGCTGCCGCCGACACCCTCGAGCGCGCGCTGAGCTCGGTCGCCCAAGCCTTCGGGCTTCGCACGCGCGTGATGCGCGGCCCCGGCGCGGAGCCGATCGGACGGGGCATCGGTCCGGCGCTCGAGGCGCAGGATATCCTTGCCGTGCTCCAGGGGCAGCCTGGCGCCGAGGATCTCGCCCACCGGGCCTGCGAGCTGGCGGGAGGACTGCTTGAGCTCGCGGACGCGGCCCCGGCCGGCGAAGGCTATGCGCGTGCGCGGGCGTGCCTCGAAAGCGGCCGGGCCTGGGCCAAGTTCCAACGTATCTGCGAAGCGCAGGGCGGCATGCGGGCTCCACCGGTCGCCCGGTTCCAACAGGATATGATCGCTCCCTATAGCGGCCGCCTGGTGAGTATCGACAATCGCAAGCTCGCGACGGTCGCGAAGCTTGCCGGCGCGCCGATGGCCAAGGCCGCCGGCGTCGCGCTGCAGTGTCGGCTGAACCAGATGGTGGATGCCGGGGCTCCCTTGAGCACCATTCATGCCGAGAGCCCGGGCGAGCTCGATTATGCGGCGGCCTATGCGGTGAGCGACGGGCCGATCTTCGGGATTGAAGCGCTATGAACCGTCCCGTGCTGTTCGCGCTGTCTGGCAGCGAGGCCCTGGCACAGCCGCTATCCGCCGCACTCGATGCAGAGGTCGGCACGATCGAGCATCGTCAGTTTCCCGACGGGGAAACCTATCTCAGGGTCGTAAGCGACATCAGCGACCGCGACGTCATCCTGCTGTGCAGTCTCGATCATCCGGACGCCAAGCTGTTGCCGCTGCTGTTCGCAGCCGACACCGCGCGCGATCTGGGCGCTCGCAGGATCGGGCTCGTCGCCCCCTACCTCGCTTACATGCGCCAGGACATTCGCTTCCATGCCGGCGAGGCGGTGACGTCGCGAACCTTTGCCGCGATCCTGTCCCGCCATCTCGACTGGCTGGTGACGGTCGATCCGCATCTCCACCGCTATCATGCGTTGTCGGAAATCTACCGCATCCCGACCCAGGTTGTTCATGCTGCGCGGCTTCTGGCCTCGTGGATCAAGCGCAATGTCGCTCGTCCGCTGATCATCGGTCCGGACCTGGAAAGCGAACAGTGGGTCTCGCAGGTGGCGGCCGATGCCGATGCTCCGTTTCTCGTGTGCGAGAAAATCCGGTCCGGCGACCGTGACGTCACCATCTCGATTCCGAATGCCCCAGCGTTTCTCGATCGCCAGCCGGTGCTGGTCGACGATATCGCCTCATCCGGCCGGACCCTCGCCGAGGCGGCGCGCCAGCTGGTCGGCATGGGGTTCGCGCGACCGGATTGCGTGGTCGTGCATCCGCTTTTCGCCGGCGATGCAGCGCAAGTCCTGGGTGGGCTCGTCGAGAGGATCGTGAGCACGAACGCTGTTGCGCATACCTCTAATGATATCGACGTGATGCCGGCGATTGCGGAGGCCGTTCGTCACGGAATTTGAACGGTGCGCTGCGCGTCAGTTCTTCAGTACTCAATGCTCAATGCACGATGAAAACGAACGCCCGGCAAACGCCGGGCGCATTCCCATCCATTGACCCTACACGAGCCCGAACCAATCTTCCGGGAACTTCGCTTTCGGAGAAAGTCGCGGCAGGAAAGGAGGATATGTCATGTCGCACACACGCTCTTTCCTTGATCCCTTCATCGTTGCTCGGACCCGCAGCTTGAGCCCGAAGTGAAGCCCGCCATCCTTGCATCCTGGGCGTCCGATCGCTCCGCCGTCGAGGGCCAACCGGCCCTCCGTCGCTCGCCAGCATCCCGGTGCCGGTCGACGATGTGATGGCAGCGCTGCGCTGGCTCGATCGCGCTGAGCGCGGCGCGGGCCTGGCATCCTTGGTTCGTCAGGAACAACCCGGTATCGGTGCCATCCTCGCCGGGAATATCGAAACTGCGACACGGAAGGCGGGCGATCTCTGCGATGATCAGCCTTCGATCTCAAAACCCTATGATCACCGGTTCGTGCTGAATCGGATTCGCCGTGCCGTAGCGGCGCGCGAGCGGAGCTGCGATCCGCCCCGGACATCGGCGTTACGGCGCGCTGCTGACACAGAATAGCGATTATCAGCTTCTTGCCATGACAACATGACGCGTCGAGCTTAGGAGCAACCAGCGCGCTCATCCCCCAAGAGGCGTGCCCACTCCCGGCGGCAGCGTCTTGCGGCGCCTTGCCGCCGGGAGACCAGAGGGAGCGCCGCCCCGTTCGCAAGAGCGGTCATCTCGCAAAGTTCGGCACATGATGCCGGGTCGCTTACCCCCCTCTCGCCGAGCACCTGCCTTGCCTGTTGTGATGCGGCGGTATTTCGGCCTTGACCTTGGACCATGGTCCTACCCGTAGAAGGTCTCCCCTTTGAAGCTGTGCCCGCTGGGGTGCGCAGCAATGCCAACACGTCCGGGGGGCCATGGAGAGCAAGCGCGTCGTTCATGTCATTGATGACGAAGAAACAATCAGGAAAGCTGTAGGATTCACATTAAGGACAGCGGGATTTGCCGTCGAGACCTATGGCTCGGGAGTCGACTTTCTGAAAATTGCAGATGAAGCTGAAAGAGGTAGCATCGTTCTCGACATGCACATGCCGGACATGAACGGTCTACAGGTTCAGGCAGCGCTGACGCAGATGGATATAAGCATGCCAGTCGTGATGCTGACCGGCAACGGAGACATTGCGCTTGCTGTCCAAGCGATGAAGGCGGGTGCTGTCGATTTCCTGGCCAAACCTATCGAACGGGCGCTGCTGCTCGATGCGATAGACCGAGCGTTCGCGCGCATCGACACGGCGGAGGGGCGCGCTCTCGAAGAAGCCGAGGCATGCCGACAGGTCGATCTACTGACACCGCGCGAACGGGATGTTCTCGAAGGCCTTGCGCAAGGCCTTCCGAACAAGACCATCGCCTATGATCTGGGCATTTCTTCACGGACGGTCGAAGTCCATCGCGCGAGCATCATGTCCAAGCTTGGAGTCCGTACCCTTTCCGAAACCTTGCGGATCGCCTTTGCGGCTGGAATGGGAAGGCCGCTGTAGGTAAAGGCGGCCAGGGCTGCTGCGGTTGAATCTCTGCGTGTCACCTGATGGCGCGGACATAGTGCCTGCCGGGATGCATCGACGTTGTTCATCAGCTTTTGGCGGAATTTTCGTGAGCCCAGGCGAAGGGTCGCGCTTGATTGCTATCGCGAAAGGAGATGAAACTCTTCCAACAGCTGGGCGATCTCTGTGCCTTCAAGCTTCTTCATCAACAGCTTGCGCAGGAAGGACGGGCCGGGAATGTCGATCCCTTTGCCATCCCTGAGCGGCCCGATTGTGGCCAGAAGCGTGCGGATATCATAGGTTGAGTTGAACACTTCCGGCACGCCGCGTTCGACCTTCATCAGCGTGTAGACGGCCTCCATCGGCGTGCGCACCGAATATTCCGTCGTGAAGATACAATCACGCTGCTTCGACTCGGCAAACTGGCCGACAAAGGCGAAGTTGACCGCGCCCTCGGGCACCACGTCCGGCCGGTCGCCGGCCTGGCGCGGCATGAAGAAGGCGGTGATGTAGGGCATCATCACCGGCACGGTCGTCGCCCCCGTCGCGGCGAGCCCAGGAATATCCTCGACCGGCACGCCGAGATGATAGAGCCATTCTTGCGTGATCTCCTCGCCCGTACAGTCCTGCATCGGCTTCTTCACATAGTCGCCGGGTCGGTCGACGAACAAGGCATAGAACCAGGCGACGATCTGGTCCTTCGGCTGCTTCCTGAAGTGGGGTTGCCGGCTCACCGTCCAGCTCAGCAGCCAGCTCGAGTCCTTGACCGTGATGATGCCGCCGGTCACCACCGTGCCGCTGAACGGATCGCGCCTGGCGATCTTGCGAATGTACGCCGGAATGCGCGCGTCGAGCGTGGTGATGGTCGCCGACGCCCATTTGGTTTCCGGGATATGGGATCCAAACACGTCGGGACGACCAAAGGCCGGGTCCTTGGCAGCGATCCGGCGCCACAGGTCCCAGGCCGGCGCCGGCCCCTCATTCAGCCTGGCCGGTGTATGATGATCGCCATTGTCGGAATTCTCGGTCAGCGATCCGATGGTGATGAAGACGAGGTCGTCGGCGCCGAGATCGACGCCGCCTTCGACCCCGTTTTCGATCCAGGCAATCCGGGTCGCCTGTTTGCGGCCGGGCCGGATGTCGAAATCGACGTCGGTGACCTCGACGCCGTAGCGAAACCTGACGCCGCGATCCTGCAGCCAGTTGACCAGCGGCAGGACCATCGATTCATATTGATTGTAGCGGTTGAACTTGAGTGAGGAGAAATCCGCCAGACTGCCGATATGGTGGATGAAGCGATGGAGATAGAGCTTCATCTCAAGCGCGGAATGCCACTCCTCGAAGGCGAACATGGTGCGCCAGTAGAGCCAGAAGTTGCTCCTGAGGAAATCATCGCCGAAGACTTCGTTGATCCGCTTGTTCTCCATCTCCTCCCGCGTCGCGAGGAAGACGGAGATCAGATCTCTTCGCGCGCGATCGCTGAGTGTCAGCAAAGCCTTGTCAGGCACATCCTGGCCCTGTTTCTGCGTGACGCGCTGCAGCGAAAAATTCGGATCGTCCTTGTTGAGCCGGTAGAATTCGTCGAGCACACTCGCATCCTCGATCTCCAGCGAAGGGATCGAGCGATAGAGATCCCAGAGGCATTCGAAATGCTCCTCCATCTCGCGCCCTCCGCGGATGACGAACCCCTTTTCGGGGACGTCGAGGCCGTCGAGCGCGCCGCCGGGAACATGCAGCTCCTCAAGGATGGTAATACGCTCGCCGGCGACGCCGCCGTCGCGGATCAGGAACGCCGCGCCCGCTAGTCCCGCAAGACCCGAGCCGACGAACCAGGCCGTCTTCCTGTCAGCGCCCTCAGGTTTGCGGGGGCGCACGAAAGCTTCGTAGTTTCCGCTACTATAGTGCATGGCGAACTCCCTCTTCGATCCCGACGACAATGGCGGTTCTGCGGTTTCTTGCTGAACAGCAGAAGTGCCTGCCCTGCATTCATTCTCGCCGATGTCGCCCGCCGCTCAGTTCGACGACTTCACTGGTGATCTGATCCTGACGCGTGAGGCGCTCCTCGAGGCGCAGGGCCTCGCCCTTGCGATCGATGTGGCTGCGGGCGGTCGCCATGGTGCGCAGCCGTGCCTCATTCTCGGCGACGAACGTCTCGACCGCAGCCGCGCAGATCTGGGCGAAGACATATTCCGCGGTCAGGTCGCCGATAAGGTCCGCCGCGTTGATATTGACGAGCGGCGGCAAATCCGCCGTGGACGCGGGGAAAGTGTCGAGGTCGAGCGGCAGGAGGCTCGCGCGCACGATCGAGACGCCCTTGCCGCTGCTCCAGACCGGATAAGCCATGGTGATGGGCACCGCGCCGGTCTCGTCCAGATAGTCGTACAGCGCGTCGATGATGCTTGTCGCGAGTGCGGGCAGCGCATCGGCCTTGCTCGGCATGCTCGCGCTCCATGCGATGCGCAGACCGCGCTCGGTCGCAAGCGTGGCCGTGCGCGCGCCAATCAGAAGAATATGCCTGTCCTGCATGTCGGCCGCGGCGCCGTCGAGCAGCTGCTCCGGAAAGGCCCCGGCAAAGCCTTGCTCCGCACCGAACAGGATAAGGCCGCCTCTCGCACCACCGACCGCCCGCGCCGGAAAACGCGCCAGTGGCTCGTCAAGGCGGCGCGCCTGGCCAATGGCGGTGCGGGCGGTCTCCGCATAGCGTCGCACCGCGGGCAGCAGCGCGCGCGCCTGCTGCGCCCGCTGCGCGGCGATGCCCTGCATGGCGTTGACCACCGCACCGAGCTGGCGGACGGTCTCGATCCGGTGGCCGATCTCGGCGAGGCGATCGCTCATGATGCAGAACCGGCCGGCTGGCTTTCGATCAGCGCTTTCACCGTCGTTATCAGAGCGGACCGCTGCGCGGTGTCGATCTGTCCAGTCCGCTCGATCTGCGCGCATAGATCGGGGACGTGATCGTCGATCCAGGCGGGCAGCCGCGCGCGGAGCGACGGTATCTCCGAGACCACCATGCCATCGAGCAACCCTTCGCCGAGCGCCACGGCCAGCGCCACCTGGTCGACGACCCGTAGGGGACTCGACAGCGGTTGCACGAGCAAGGCGCGCAAGCGCTTGCCCCGTTCGATCTGGGCGCGGACACGCGGCTCGGGCTGCTCGCCGAAGCGGGTGAACATCTCGAGCTCGAGGAACTGCGCATAGTCGAGGCGCATGGTCCCGCTCGCGTCGCGCAGGACGCGAAGCTGCGTCTTGCCGCCGACCCGGCTCACGCTCGTGCCCACGTCGATGGCGGGCTTGTGCCCCTGCGCGAACAGCTTCGCGTCGAGAATGATCTGACCGTCGGTGATCGAGATCAGATTGGTCGGAATATAGGCGCTGACGTTGCCGGCATCGGTCTCCGCGATCGGCAGAGCCGTGAGCGAACCGCCCCCCTTCTCCGTCGAGAGACGCGCCGCACGTTCGAGCAGGCGGGAATGGAGGAAGAAGACGTCGCCTGGATAGGCCTCGCGCCCGGGCGGCTGTCCGATCAGCAGGGCGATCTCGCGATGGGTCGCGGCATGCTTGGTGAGATCGTCGAGCACCACCACCGCATGGCCGCCACCATCCCGAAAATACTCGGCCATCGTGAAGCCCGCGAACGGCGCGATCCATTGCAGCCCCGGCGCCGCGGCGGGGCTCGCCACGACGAAGATGGTGCGATCCGGCGCGCCATGCCGCCGCACCTGATCGACCACGCGCGCGACCGCCGAGCTTTTCTGGCCGATCGCGACATAGACGCAGATCATGTCGCTGGTGCGCTGGTTGATGATCGTGTCGACCGCGAGCGCCGTCTTGCCGGTGGCGCGGTCACCGAGAATGAGTTCGCGCTGCCCCCGGCCGATGGCGAACATCGCATCGATTGCGAGCGTGCCGGTCTGCACCGGCTGGACGACGAGGTCGCGTTCGATGATCGCCGGCGCCGGCCGTTCGACAGGATCGAAGCGCCTGGCCCGGATCGGCGCGCCCCCATCGAGCGGACGGCCGAGCGGATCGACGACTCGGCCAAGCAATGCCTCGCCAACCGGCACGCGCACCACCTCGCCCGAGCCGGTTACGGTGTCTCCTGCCTCCACCTGTGCGGCATCGTCGAGCAGCACGCAGCCAATCCGGTCCCGGTCGAGCGTGTGGACGAATCCGGTCTGGCCCCGGGCGAGATAGAGCAATTCGTCGAGGCGCGAGTCCGGAAGGCCCGAGACCATGGCAACGCCGTCGCCGATCGATTCCACCCGGCCAATTGCATCGACACGCGGCCCGAGATTGGCGCGCGCGATGCAGCTCTGGGCCTGCGTCAGCCAGTCTTCAGGCGATCCGGGCATGATTGTCCTCATTGAGGCTCTCCACCATGGCGTCGAGATCGGCGCGCCAGCTGTTGCGCACGACGGCGTGGGGCGTGCGAAGCTCCGCGCCGGCGATGAGATCTGGATCGACCGCGAAGATCGGGGTCGCGGTATCCGGCAGGATTTCGCCAAGCGCGCGCGCTACCTGCGTCTGCAGATCGGCCGTCAGCGGCGCGGGCGTCGCGACGGTGACGGGCCCGGCGGCCGCCAGGCTGAGGCGATCCGCCTCGGAAAGGTCCCCGAGCCGCGCCTTGAGCGCGTCGACCATGGCCTGCACCGTCTGCTCGGGCGGGAGACGAGCGAGCAACGTGCCTGCCATCGAGGCGGCGAGGCTCGCTGCCTTTTCCCGCCACTGCGCCGCCACCCGCCCGCGTTCGGCATCGATCGCCGCATGGCCTTGCTCGACGACGGCGTCCGCCTCGAGCCTGGCCTGCGCGAGGAGGCGCTGGCGCTCCGCTTCGGCCTCGGTCCGGATCTCGGCGCGGCGAGCCGCCGCATCCGCGACGAAGCCGTCATTCTGCGTCTTGAGCGCCTGCGCTTCGGCCTGTGCCCGGTCCTTTGCCTCCCGCGCTTCGTCGAGCAGCGCCTGGGCCGATGCCTGGCGGGCAGCGATGGCATCCATCACCGGACGGAACAGGAAGCGTCCGAGCAGCCACACGAGGATGAGGACATTGACCGCCTGCAGCGCGAGCGTCCACCAGTCGATCCGCATGTCAGGCGAACGGGTTGGCGAAGAGCAGCAGCAGCGCGATCACGAGGCAGTAGATCGCCATCGTCTCGATCATCGCGAGGCCCACGAACAGCGTGCGCGAGATGGTGTTGGCGGCTTCGGGCTGGCGCGCGATCGCGTCCATCGCGGCGGCGACGGCCCTGCCCTGCCCGAGCGCCGGGGCGATTGCGCCGATCGAGATCGCGAAAGCGGCGCCGAGGATGCTGGCGAGATGGATCCAGTTCATGCGGGGGACTCCTGTTTGGATGGCGGGCGGGCGCCGTTCTCGCTGATAGCGCTGCCGATAAAGACCATGGCGAGCGCGCCGAAAATGTAGGCCTGGACCGCGCCGGTCAGCATTTCGAGCGCCATCAGCGGGATCGGGACGAGCAGCCCGGCCAGGCTCAGCACGACGCCGATCATGAAGACACCGCTCATGACGTTGCCGAACAGGCGCACCATCAGCGAGAAGCTGCGGGTGAAGAGCTCGACGATATTGAGCGGGGCGAGCAGGATCGAGGGGCGCGCGAAGGTCGCGAGATAGGCCCTGGGCCCGAGCGCGCGGACGCCGAACCAGAGCGTCGCGCCGAAGACGATCAGCGCCAGCGCCGCGTCGGTTTCGAGGGTCGCGGTCGGCGGCTCGACGCCGGGGATCAGCGACGACCAGTTGGCGACCAGCAGGAACAGGAACAGCGTGCCGATCAGCGGCAAATAACGCCGCGGCTCCGCCTCCATCGTCTCGCGGATCTGGCCGGCGACGGTCTCGACGACCAGCTCGAGCGCCGCTTGGGCTCGGGTTGGGCGTAACGCAAGGCGGCGGGTCAGCAGCCAGCTTCCGATTGTAAGGACGGCCATGATGCCCCAGGTCGTGGCGACCGGCTGGCTGATCGGCACCGGACCGATCGCGAACAGCACATGGCTTTCAAGTGGTGACGCGAATATCATCGGGCGCCTCCGAGCCGGTGGAGCATGATCTGGCGCCCGCCCATGAAGCCGGTTGTTGCGGCAAGAAGCGCCGGCCACCCTTGCCGGCTGGCGATGACAAGAACCAGAATAGTGACGGCGAGGCGCCCGAGCCTGAGCAGGATCGCGCGCGATGCCGGGCCGCCATGGGTGACGAGGTCGGCTTCTCTGGCGATGGCCGCGAAATGGGCGAGGCCGACCGCAAATCCGAGGGCCAGGAACAGGATGGGGGAGAGCTGGCTCATTGCCGGTGCATCCAGCGCCAGCCCGACCAGCAGCCGAGGGCGAGCCCGACGAGCAGGAGCGGCGCGGTCCAGAAGATGCCGCTATCCAGCCGGTGGTCGAGCCAGCGGCCGATCGCGAGACCGACCAGCGCGGGCAGGACGATCTGCCAGCCGAGCACGCCGATCTGGCCGAGATTGCGGGCGACGGAAGGAAGCCGCTGCGCAAGCCGCCGCCGTTCCGCGCGGGTCCGGATGGCTTCGACGATCGGCTGCTCGGGCTTGTCCGTGCTCACAGGCCGATCTCCCGGCCACCACCCTGCAGGGCCTCGACCATATGGCGGATCGCCTGCATCCTGAGCTTCGCCGACGCGGTCCGTTCGGATCGTTCGCCCTCGTCGCGCTCGCGGTAGCGCGCGAGCACGTCATGCTCGAGCGTTCCAAGGTCATCGCCGACATGGCCTTCGCGCGTCGCGACCGCGACCTCCGTGCCGTGGCTCACGGTCAGAATGCCGTTGCGCACCGCGCAATAGCCGGGAGCGCCATCGGGGCCGCGCCAGGAGACGATCGAGACGCCAAGCGCGGTCAGGAAATCGGCATGGCCCGACAGGATGCCGAAACTGCCGCTGGCATCCTCGGCGCGAACCGACGCGACATCGGCGTCGACGAGGATCGCGGTCGGATCGGTGATGCGCAGCTTCATGCGCCCTGCCCCACGCGAGAGCGTGCCTCTTCAATATCGCCCACCATGTAGAAGGCGCTTTCGGGCCAGTCGTCGGTCTCGCCCGACAGGATGGCCGCGACGCCCTTCAGGGTATCAGCCAGCGCCACCGAGCGGCCGGCCTGTCCGGTGAAGGCCTGGGTCACCATGAAAGGCTGGGTCAGGAAGCGCTGGAGCCGCCGCGCCCTGCCGACGATCAGCCGGTCTTCGCGGCCCAGTTCCTCGATGCCGAGCAGCGAGATGATGTCCTGGAGCTCGCGATAATGCGCGATCGTCTCGCGGGCCTGCTGGGCGAGCGCGTAATGATGATCGCCCACGACCTGCGGATCGAGCAGGATCGACGAGGACCCCAAGGGATCCACCGCGGGATAGATGCCTTCGGCCGCCATGGCGCGCGAGAGCAGAATGGAACTGTCGAGATGGGCGGAGATGGCGGTGACTGCCGGGTCGGTGAAATCGTCGGCGGGCACATAGACCGCCTCGATCGCGGTCACCGCAGCCCCATGCACAGAGGCGATGCGCTCCTGCAGCGCGGCCACCTCGCTGGCCAGCGTCGGTTGATAGCCGACGCGCGAAGGCATGCGTCCAAGCAGGCCCGACACCTCGCTGCCGGCCTGGACGAAGCGGAACACATTATCCATGAGCAGCAGGACGTTGCGCTTCTGCTCGTCGCGGAAATGTTCGGCGATGGTGAGCGCGGTCAGCCCGACCCGCCAGCGCGCGCCCGGCGGCTCGTTCATCTGCCCGAAAACGAGCACGGTCTTGTCGATCACACCCGAGCCGCGCATGTCGGTGAGCAGCTCATGGCCCTCGCGCGATCGCTCGCCGATGCCCGCGAACACTGAGACACCCTCGTAGCGGGCGACCATCGCGTTGATGAGTTCCATCACCAGCACGGTCTTGCCCACCCCCGCGCCCCCGAACATGGCGGCCTTGCCGCCCTGGGCAAGCGGTGCGAGCAGATCGATGACCTTGATGCCGGTCTCGAACATCGCCGTCGCCGCGCTCTGCTCGTCGAGCGGTGGGGGTGCGCGATGGATCGGCCTCAATGGCACATCCGGTCCGAGCGGCGCGCCGCCGTCCCCCACCTGCCCGGTCGGCGTAAGGAGCCGCCCAAGAACCTTGTCTCCGACCGGAACCGCGATGGGTGCGCCCAAGGCCACCACGCCGACATTGCGCGCCAGACCGGAGGTCGGCTGAAGCGCGACGGCGCGGACGGTCCGATCATCAATATGGCTCTGCACTTCCGCGACCAGCGGGCCTGACGCCGCATCGATGCGCAGTGCTTCATTGACTGCGGGCAGCGGCCCTTCGTCGAACTCGACATCGAGGACGGGACCGCGGAGCGCCGCAATCCGGCCGAGCCTGGCTATGGACGGTATCACGCCCATGCCGGTTGCCGGGTCAGACCATAATCATGCTCGACCGTGCCGCGATCATGACGGGACGGGTAGAAGTCGCTGCCCGCGGGCACGACATGGACGACAAGCCAAAAGTGCATTGGCTGAGCGTCGCAGGCAAGCCGCAGATTCGGCATACGTAGAGTTACCGATTCTCTCTGATTCAGCCTCGCCGAATATCGGCGGCGCGACGCGATGAGCCTCAGGCCAGGGCTGCATGCCCGATACGCTGGAGCTTAGACGCGAAGAGAAAGGTTCATCGTCCCATGCCCTATCCGGTCGATCAACTTGCCGCGCTCGCCAAAGCGAATGTCGGCCTGATGCTGAAGCTCGCCGAAGTCGCCCGGAAAGGTGGCGAAGAGTCGCTCGAGGTCGGCAACCGCGCCGCCGGCCGCTTCGCCGAAGAGGCGCGTGCCTCGATTGCGGGCGCGACGGACAAGACGTCGGACGCCGGCGCGGTCAGCCCGGCCGGACCGCGGGCACTGTTCGAGGACATGGCCACGGTCCGCGAGCATATGATTGCCGGCACAAGATCGGCGTTCGAGGAATGGCAGCAGGCCTGGCAGGCCGTCGCGAGCGCTCCGACGGCTCCCGGGGCGCTGGATGCCTTTGCTGCCATTGTCGGACCATGGTTCGGGCAGAAAAGCCCGGGCGACGGCGAGAAGCAGGCCACCAGCGACAAATAGGATAGCCCCCGATCGCGGCGAGCCGCCCTAGCCGAGCAGGTGCTGACCGCCATCGACCGGAATGATCGTACCGGTGATATGGCGGCCGGCATCGCTCACCAGGAAGGCGGCGAGCCCTCCGACATCCTCGATGGTCACGAGCTGGTGCTGCGGGACCGTCGCCGCGGCCCGTTCGAGCAGCTCGTCGAAGCGGTCGATGCCGCTGGCAGCGCGGGTCGCGATCGGGCCTGGCGAGATCGCATGGGCGCGAATGCCCTTGGGGCCAAGCTCAGCCGCGACATAGCGGGTCGCGCTTTCGAGGGCCGCTTTGACCGGCCCCATCAGGTTGTAGTGCTCGACCACCCGCTCCGACCCGTAGAAGGTGACGCACAGCAGGCAGCCGCCATCCGACATCAGCGGCTCGGCGAGACGCGCCATGCGCAGGAAGCTGTGGCACGAGACGTCCATCGCCAGCGCGAGGCCTTCGGCCGAGCTGTCGACGACGCGGCCGTGCAAATCCTCGTTCGGCGCGAAAGCGATCGAATGAAGCAGGAAATCGAGGCCGCCTTATTCGGACTTCACCCGCTCGAACAGGGCCTCCAGTTCGCCCGGCACCCGGACATCGCACGCGGCGAGCCATTCGACTCCCAGGGTCTCCGCGACGGGCGCCACGAGCGGCTCGGCCTTTCCGTTGAGATAGGTCGCCGCCAGTCTCGCGCCACAGTCGTGGAAGGCCTGGGCGCAGCCCGCCGCGATGCTCTGCGCGTTGGCGATGCCGATCACCAGGCCGCGCTTGCCAGTAAGATCGACGAGAGGTTTCATGGTTTCGGCTCCTCACGCAGAAGATCGGCGGTGTGGATGGCGATCATCCACTCCTCGTCGGTCGGGATGATGCGCACCGTGACACGGCTGAACGGCGCGCTGATGACTGACGCTCCGCGGAGATTCGCGTCCGTGTCGAGCGCCACGCCGAGCCAGCGGAGCCGATCGGCGACGCGGGCGCGGATTTCAGGCGCATTCTCGCCGATCCCGGCGGTAAACACGAAGCTATCGAGCCCCCCGAGCGAGGATGCGAGGGCGCCAGCATGGCGCGCGATCTGCCAGACGAAGAGGTCGATCGCTTCCCCAGCGGCGGGCGTTTCGCTGCCGAGAAGCGCGCGCATGTCGCTCGATGTGCCGGACACGCCCAAAAGGCCGGACTCACTGTAGAGGAGATGCTCGACTTCGCGCGCCGTCATGCCCCTCTGCTGGAGAAGATAGAGCACCGCGCCCGGGTCGAGCGCTCCGCACCGCGTGCCCATCACCAATCCGTCGAGTGCGGTGAACCCCATCGTCGTGTCGATGCTGCGCCCCCCGTCCATCGCACAGAGGCTGGCCCCGTTGCCGAGATGCGCGGCGATCGTGCGGCCACCGCCTGTATCGGGATCGATCAAACGCAGCTGCCGCGCGATATATTCGTAGGAGATGCCGTGAAAGCCGTAGCGCCGCATGCCCTCTTCGCCAAGCGCGCGCGGCAGCGCGAGGCGCGTCGCAACCGGGGGCTGGCCATGATGGAAGCCGGTGTCGAAGCAGGCGACTTGCAGCAGAGCGGGGCGCAGCCTGGAGACGGCGCGGACCGCGGCGAGATTATGGGGCTGATGCAATGGCGCCAGTGGGCAAAGCGCCTCGAGTGCGGCGAGGAGTGGCGCGTCGACCCGCGCCGGCGCTGAATAGTCGGCGCCCCCATGAACGATCCGATGTCCTACCGCGATCAGATCCTCGCCGACCGAAGCTTCGATCTCCCGCAGCAAATCCTTGAGCAGCGTCTCATGCGTGATCGTGACGTCTTTCGTCCAGCGCCGGTCGGCAAGGACATCCCCCTTCGCATCGCGCGCGATCAGGTGCGGCTCAAGGCCGATATTCTCGATCTTGCCGCTCGCCAGCAAAGAGGGCTCATCAGTGCCCGGCTCGGCGTAGAGCGCGAACTTAAGGCTCGACGAACCGGCGTTGAGGCACAGGATTTCAGCCATCGCGGCGCTGTCCCGCAACGCCGGGAGACGCCTTGGTTGCAGCCCGCGCCAGCAGCACCGCGAGCGCGCAGGAGGCGAGGCGCGTGCGCACGCTGTCTGCCCGGCTGGTGAGGATGATCGGAACGCGCCCGCCGAGCACCACGCCTGCGGCATCGGCGCCGCCCAGGAAGGTCAGCTGCTTTGCGAGCATGTTGCCGGCCTCCAGATTGGGCACCAGCAGGATGTCCGCCCGGCCGGCGACCGGCGAGACGATACTTTTGTCGCGCACGGCCGCCTCGCTGATCGCATTATCGAGGGCGAGCGGTCCATCGAGCAGCGCGCCTTCGATCTGGCCCCGGTCCGCCATCTTGCAGAGCGCCGCGGCATCCAATGTGGTGCGCATCCTTGGATTGACCGTCTCGACGGCGGCGAGGATCGCGACCCTGGGTTGTTCGATCCCGATCACATGGGCAAGGTCGATCGCGTTGCGCGCGATGTCGGCCTTGTCCTCAAGCGTCGGCTCGATGTTAATCGCGGCGTCGGTGATGATGAGCGGGCGCGGATAGCCGGGCACATCCATCACATAGGCGTGGCTGATCCTGCGTTCGGTCCGAAGGCCCATGTCGGACGATACGACCGCGCCCATGAGCTCGTCGGTATGAAGCGAACCCTTCATCAGCAGCGCGGCTTCGCCGGCCCGTACGCGCGCGACGGCTTCGGCGGCGGCGGCGTGGCTGTGCGGGACCCCGATCACCCGGAAGGCGGCAATATCGACACCGGCGTCCTTCGCCGCATTCGTCATACGCGCCGCAGGTCCGATGAGAATTGGAACGACGATGCCGGCGTCGGCGGCCTCAGCCACCGCGCGCATGGCGTCGGCGCTGCACGGATGGACCACGGCCGTGACGCACGCGGATCCGTCCTTGGCGCGCTCCATCAACTGGCGGAAGCGGTCGTGGCTGGCGATCCGCACGTCGGGAAGCGGCATGCGGGGCCGGCTGACTTTCTCGGTGGGCGCCTTGACCTCGGCCTGGCCGCTGATGACGGTCTCGCCCTTTTGGTTCACGCAGGCGCAGTCGAGAACGATGACATGATGCTCGGCGCGCTTCTGCGCGACGGTGACGCAGGCCGTGATGGTGTCGCCGACGCCCACCGGGCGGGTGAAGCGAAGCGATTGGCCGAGATAGATCGCACCGGGCCCTGGCAGCTCGGTTCCCAGGATCGCCGAGATGAGCCCCGCGCCCCACATGCCATGAGCGATGACCCTGTGGAACATGTCCGTTTCGGCATAGACAGGGTCGAGATGCGCCGGATTCACGTCGCCTGACACCGCCGCGAAGAGCTGGATGTCGTCGGCGGTCAGCGTGCGGGTGAGGCTGGCCGTGTCGCCGACGGCGATCTCGTCGAACGTGCGGTTCTCGATGAGGTTGGCGGTGGCCATGGCTCAGCGCTCCAGCACGTAGCGCCCGGGGGCATCACCGAGCGGCGGATAGTTCCGTTCGGGCGCGCCCATCGACGGTGGGGCGGCCGCCTTGCCCGAGTGCGATCCAAGCCATGAACTCCATTCCGGCCACCACGACCCTTCGCGCAGCTCGGCCCGCTCCAGCCAGGTATCGGGACCTGGCGCCGGGCCATCCTGCATCCGTGTCGCGACGCGAAAGTGGCGATGAGGATGCCCGGGCTCGGAGACGATCCCGGCATTGTGGCCACCGCTCGTCAGCACGAAGCGGATCTCCGCGCCCGTCAGCATGTGGAGCTTGTGGGTCGAGCGCCACGGCGCGACGTGGTCGGTTTCCGTGCCCACCATGAAGATCGGCATGCGCAGCCCCGAGAGCGAGACCGGGTGGCCGCCGGCCTCGTAGCGCCCTTCGGCCAAGTCATTGTCGAGGAACAAGCGCCGCAGATATTGCGCGTGCATGGCATAGGGCATGCGGGTGCCGTCGGCATTCCATGCAATGAGGTCGGTCATCGGCTCGCGCTCGCCCATGAGATAAGTCGAGAGGATGCGCGACCAGACCAGATCGTTGGATCGCAGCATCTGGAAGGCGCCGCCCATCTGACTGCTGTCGAGAAAGCCGCGCGCCCACATCATCGCATCGATCAGGTTGATTTCCGCCTCGTCGATGAACAGGCTAAGTTCGCCCGGCTCGCTAAACTCGGTCTGGGCGGCGAACAGCGTGACGCTCGCCAGACGCTTATCTTCATCGCGCGCCATCGCGGCCGCGGTGATGGCGAGCAGCGTGCCGCCGATACAATAGCCGGCCGCGTGGATCTTCTCGGTGCCGGTAATCGCCTGGATGACATCCACGGCGGCCATCGGCCCAAGCAGGCGATAATCCTCCATGTCGAGATCGCGGTCGGCGCTGTCGGGATTGTGCCAGGAGATGCAGAACACGGTGTAGCCCTGCCCTACCAGCCAGCGGATGAGCGAATTTTCCGGGGAGAGGTCGAGGATGTAATATTTCATGATCCATGCCGGCACGATCAGTATCGGCTCCGGACGCACCGTCTCGGTTGCGGGCGCATATTGGATCAGTTCCATGACCCTGTTGCGAAACACGACCTTGCCAGCCGTGGCTGCGACCTTCTCGCCGACCCGATAGGCCTCCGTGCCCGCTGCGGGCTCCCCGCGTACCAGGCGTTCCAGGTCGTCGCAAAAAAATCGCGCACCCTCGACAAGGCATTGTCCTCCGGTTTCGAGGATGCGCTGCTGGAGCACGGGGTTGGTCGGGATGAAATTGGTCGGGGACACCATGTCGAGCATCTGGCGGGTCGCGAACTCGACGATCGCTTCGTGGTGCCCGGTGACGCCGCTCACGCCGGTCGTCGCGGCATGCCACCATTGCTGCTGGAGCAGGAAGGCCTGCTCGATCAGGTCGAACGGATGGCGCTTCCAGGCTGCGTCGGCGAAGCGCCGATCCTGGGGCAGCGGATCGATCGCCGGCTCGGGATCGCTGCCGGATGCGCTGCGCATGGCATAGTCGGCGAGCCGCATCAGCTTGCGCCCGCCCTTGGCGGCGAGCTGCAGCTGCCTGCCTGGCGAGCAGAGAATGTGCGTCCACCAGTCGGAAAAAGACTGCGCCAAAGTGGCGGGCGACTGGCCTGAAGTCAGCTGCGCGATGGCGGCGAAGCTCGACCGATCCAGCGTCGTGGCCAGACCGTCCAACGGGTCAGGGATATTGCTTCGACTCTGCACATTTTCGCTCCTGCTGCGGTGCAACAAGCCCTGAAGCGCAGGAAGCCTCTGCGCACTCCGTAGTCCTACGGAGGGATTGCCTCGCATATGCCAGCCCCAGAAGTCAGAGCTCAGCACGACATTGCTGTATGAAAAGCGGCCAAATACGATCAGGAGGCTCAGTGCGGTCGCACGGGCGAGCCAGCTATCCCGCCGAACCAGTCCCGCAATACCGGCGAAAGGGTCTGCGGGTTGCCGCCGATATGGCGAAGATCCTCCGCCAGCAGTGGCGGGCGGACTGCGAGGAAATATATCGCGAGGCCCGTCGTGAGAATGCCAAGTGCGATCAGCACCCCGGCCGCCAGAGCGGGTCTGGCCCGAGAGGCGGCCGGCGCTAACATTTTCTGTCGAGACTCAGTTCGGCGATGATGGGACAATCTGGCCGCTCGTCGCCATGACAGCGCTCGGCGAGATCGACGAGGGTCTCGCGCAGTGTCGTCAGCGCTTCGGCCTTGCGCTGCAATTCCTCCGCCCGCGCCAACGCGACCCGCTTTACATCGGCGCTGCTGCGGCCCGTGTCGGCCCACAGGCCGAGCAGGGTCCGGATCTCCTCGATCGGAAAACCGAGATCGCGGGCATTGGCGATGAACCGCAGGCGATGGAGGTCACTCTCGCCATAGTCGCGATAACCCGCTCCCCGGCGCGGCGGCGCCGGGATGAGGCCGATCTTCTCATAATGGCGGATCATCCGCTCCGAGACCCCGCTTTGCTTCGACGCCTCCCCGATGTTCACAGCGCTTTCCGGTTGAGGCGCAGCGCGTTGGTGACCACGCTGACCGAGGAGAGCGCCATGGCGGCGGCCGCGATGATCGGCGAGAGCAGGATGCCGAACAGCGGATAGAGCGCGCCCGCCGCCACCGGCACCCCGGCGACATTGTAGATGAAGGCGAAGACCAGGTTCTGGCGGATGTTGGACATGGTCGCCTGGCTCAGCCGCCGTGCCCGCACGATGCCCATGAGATCGCCCTTGAGCAGCGTCACGCCCGCGCTCTCGATCGCGACGTCGGTGCCCGAGCCCATGGCAATACCGACATCGGCGGCAGCCAGTGCGGGGGCGTCGTTGACCCCGTCGCCGGCCATCGCCACCACGCGCCCCTCGCTTTTCAACCGCGCGACGACGGCACTCTTCTGGTCGGGCAGTACCTCGGCTTCGACATCGTCAATGCCGAGCCGCCTTGCCACCGCCTCTGCTGTGGTGCGGTTGTCGCCGGTCAACATCACCACGCGAATGCCTTCGGCCTTGAGTGCGGCCAGGGCCTCCGGCGTCGTCTGCTTCACGGGATCGGCGATTGCAAAGGCGCCGCCGACGGTGCCGTCGACGCCGATGAAGATCGCGGTGGCGCCATCCCGGCGCAGGGCGTCGGCCTGCTCCGCCAGCGCGTCGGTTGCTATGCCCTCTTCCGAGAGGAACCGCGCATTACCGAGCACGATCCGGCGGCCGTCGACGGTGCCGAGCGCGCCGCGTCCGGTGGGGGAATCGAAGTCGGTGACGTCGCTCGTGGGGATGCCGCGATCCTTGGCGGCCTCGACGATCGCCAGCGCGAGCGGATGCTCGGAGGCCCGCTCGACCGAGGCGGCAAGCCGCAGCAGTTCGGCTTCGTCGAAGCCGGGCGCCGGCACGATCTGGGTGACGGCAGGCCGGCCTTCGGTCAGCGTGCCGGTCTTGTCGACGACGAGCGTGTCGACTTTTTCCATATGCTCGAGCGCTTCGGCATTCTTGATGAGGACGCCGAGCCCGGCGCCGCGGCCAACCCCGACCATGATCGACATCGGCGTGGCGAGACCCAGTGCGCAGGGACAGGCGATGATCAGCACGGCGACCGCCGCAACCAGCCCGTAGGCGAAGCGCGGCTCGGGGCCCCAGATGCCCCAGGCGATGAACGCGACCACCGCGACCGCGATGACCACGGGCACGAACCAGCCCGACACCTGATCGGCCATGCGCTGGATCGGCGCGCGCGAGCGCTGCGCCTCGGCGACCATCTGGACGATGCGCGCCAGCATGGTGTCCCGGCCAACCTTGTCGGCGACGATAACGAGCGCGCCGGTCTGGTTGAGCGTGCCGCCGATCACCGTGTCGGCCTTGGCCTTGGTGACGGGCATGGACTCACCGGTGACCATCGACTCGTCGAGCGAGGAACGGCCGTCCTCGACCACGCCATCGACCGGCACCTTCTCGCCGGGACGCACACGCAGGCGGTCGCCGACCGCAACGAGATCGAGGCTGATTTCCTCTTCACTGCCATCGGAACCGATCCGGCGCGCGGTCTTTGGCGCAAGGTTAAGCAGCGCCTTGATCGCGCCCGAGGTCCGCTCGCGCGCGCGCAGTTCGAGCATCTGGCCGAGCAGCACGAGGACAGTGATCACCGCGGCCGCCTCGAAATAGACGGCAACCATGCCGTCCTCTCCGCGGAAGGCGGGCGGGAACAGCTGGGGCGCGAGCGTCGCGACGACGCTGTAGATCCAGGCGACCCCGGTCCCCATCGCGATCAGGGTGAACATGTTGAGGTTGCGGGTCTTGAGCGAGGCCCAGCCACGCTCGAAGAAGGGCCAGCCCGCCCAGAGCACGACGGGTGTCGCCAGCACGAACTGGATCCATACCGAGATCGACATCGGCACGAGGCGATGGATCGCGGGAAAGAGATGCGCGCCCATCTCGAGGATCAGCACCGGGAGGGCCAGCATCAGGCCGACCCGGAAGCGCCGTGTGAAATCGACCAGCTCATGGCTGGGGCCGCTGTCGGCAGTCACGGTCGCGGGCTCGAGCGCCATGCCGCAGATCGGACAGGATCCGGGATGGTCCTGCCGGATCTCTGGATGCATCGGGCAGGTCCAGATCGTGCCTTCGGGCGCCGCGACCGGCGGCGCTGGCGGGCCGAGATAGCGCTCGGGATCGGCGATGAATTTGGTCCGGCAGCCCGCGCTACAGAAATGATAGCGTTCACCGCCATGCTCGGCTTGATGCGCCGTGGTCGCCGGGTCGACGGTCATGCCGCAGACCGGGTCCTTGACGCCGGTCGCCGCTTTCGCGGCGCTGTGGCCGCCGCAGCAACCGCCGCCATGCGCCGCTCCATGTGTCTCGTTCATCGCCTTGCTCCTTTCGACGCCTGACGATCTAGGGTCTGACACCGTGTCAGGGTCAATACGTAATCGCCTAAGCGGACAAATCGGCGGGCCCGTTCGCCTGGCCGCCATCAGCCAAGGTCATTGGCAACCGTAAGGCCGTGGTCCTGCGCCGGTCGATGCGCCGTAAACAAGTCGATCGCGCCGGTGATGGTCAAAAGCCGAAACGTCTCGGCCACATGCCTGAAGCCGGCCGCCGCGATCAGGCCGGGGAGCACGCCGTCGGCATTGGGCCGGGTATCATCGATGCCATCGAGCCGCTGCACGGTCAGGCGGAAGGCAAGCCGCATGAAACCCTGCTGGCGGCCATAATCGGCGATCACCAGGCGCCCACCCGGGCGCAGCATGGCGAACATGGCGCGCAGGATGGCGCGCAGGGTTGCCGCCTTCTCCCTGACCGGCATCTGATGCAGCACGAGACTCGACACGACAGCGTCGGCGGTACCCGGGGCCACGTCCCTGGCAAATCCCTGACGCCAGTCGATATCGGCCCGCCGCACAGCGGCCTTGTGCCGCGCGATGTCGAGCGCCTCGGCATCGGGATCGAGACCGATCACCTGCGTCCTGGGCTCGGCTTGCTTGAGCATCAGCGCGAAGCTGCCGGTGCCACAGCCGACGTCGACGACCGTCTCACCGGCTTTGGGCGCCAGGGCGGCGAGCATGGCGGCACGCCACCGCTTCTCCCGCGTCCACAGGCGGATCGCGCGATCATAGTCTTTCGTCGATCCGGTCCCGAGCGGCGGGGTGTAGGATTGCATTGGCTTCTCCCAACGCGAGGCGTCCGAAACGATAAGCTACATCGACATGGGCGGCGATAGTGTCCCCAGCCAGGCGACGAGCCCGAGAATGACGATCGCAAGACCGCCTTCGACGACGAGGCTCGCGCGCAGCAGCGCCTGCGCCCGTGGCGCGTCCTCTTCCTCGATCGCCTGCGCAAGTGCCGGGGTCAGGCGATAACGGTTGAGCGCGGCCAGGCCCAGCATGCCGGCGAACAGCAGCAGCTTGGCGATGAGCAGCAGGCCGTAGGTCGACTGCCCGAGCGAGGCGATGTTGCCCGGACCGACGAGGAACCAGCCGTTCACCGTCCCGGTCAGGATCAGCAGGGCGACGATGATCGTGCCGACGAGGGAGAAGCCCCGCAACGCTTCCTCGGCGAGCGTGACCCGGTCCATGTCTTGAGCGGCGAGATCGTCGGTTGCGAGCCTGGGAAGTACCAGCGCGAGGAATGCGGCAAGCGCGCCGACCCAGGCGCCGGCGGCGAGCAGATGGATGAGATCGGCCCCCAGTTGCAGCCAGCCCGCCTCGCCTTCGCCAGCCGCGCCATGCCCACTCCAGGCGAGGGTCGCGAGTGCGACCGCGCCTGCCAGAGTGGAGGCGATGAAGGCAGGACGGGATTGCCGGCGATAGAAGGGGATGGAGAGCAGAAGAACGAGGAGCGCGACGAGGCGCGCCTTCAGCGCCGTTCCCATGGACGTGCCGTTGAACAGCTCTGCGACCATGGAAAGATCAGGCTGGGTGAGCGGCAGCCCGGTCATGGCCGCTGCCTGCAACGCGAACCCCAGCGCCGACAGCAGGAGGGCGAGACAGGCGAGACCGGCCACCATTGCTACCATCGGCAGATGCCGCTGTACCATCCGGCCGCCGCCGGGCGCATAGAGCGCGAACAGCGGCAGGCCGAACAACAGGCCGAGATCGACGTAGAGCGCCCAGCGGACGGCGACGAGTGCCACGTCGTTCATGGCGTCACTTGACGGTAAAGGCGAGATTGCCCTGGATGCGGTGCGTGTCGGTCGAGACGACGTGCCAGGCGACCTGATAGCTGCCCGCCATGAGCGGCTTGGCGAGCGTCAGCACGAGCGTCTTGTCGCCTTCGACGGACGTCTTGAAGCCGGTTACCGCCATGCGGTGGTTGGGCATGCCGGGCATGCCGGTCATCACGATCTCGGCGCCCGACAGCTTCGGCATCAGACCTTCACTGAAGGTGAGCGTTATACGCGACGGCGCCGGGACGCTGGCGTTGGCGGCGGGCGTCGAGGACACGAGCTTGGGATGGGCGTAGGCCGGAGCCGAAACACTCAGGCCGACGGCGGCGATGGCTGCGAGCGGCGAAAAGAAGCGCATTTGGACATTCTCCTGTCAGTGACATGAGAGAATACGCAGCCGCGACCTGCACCCCTCGCACTTTTCTTTTTGTTCCCGGACAAGGGTTGCCGGACCATCCTGCTTATTGAGAAGTGAAGACGGAGAAACATCATGGACCACCTCGACGACATGCTCAGCCGGTTGCGGGAAGCCGCTCGCATATCGGCGACGCCGAAGAGGCGCTTGACCTCACTCAGGAATGCTTCGTGGCCGCCTTTCAGAACTTGCGAAAGTATGACGGAGATCGGCCGCTCGCTGCGTGGCTGACCCGCGTGGCGATCAACAAGAGCCGCGACTGGCACAGGCGGCGGCGCATACGCCAGATACTATCGTTCGCCTCTTCGCTGCCGCCCGACACCATGGAGAGTGAGCGGGACGAGGCGCCGGGTGCCGACGCCATCACCTTCGATCGCGCAGAGCTTGCGCGGCTTTCGCGCGCGGTGTCCGAGCTGCCGGCCACGCTCAAGGAGACGCTTTTGCTGCGGACCGTGGAGGGCTTGTCCCAGGCGGAAACCGCCGCCGCGCTGGGGATCAGCGGAAAGGCCGTGGAGACGCGGCTCCGGCGTGCGCGTGAAAGATTATCGAAAATTCTCGACTTCGCGTGAGGGGATGAGCCTATTTGCGCGTAATGAAAGATAAGGTCGGCGCCCCCCCCCCCCGCCGCCGGCCGCAAGCATTGAACTGGAGCGAAGGAAAGGCATGAGCCGCAATCTAAACCGGCGCGACGTAATGCGCGGAACCGCCATGCTTGGCGGCACGCTGGCCATGTCGGCCTACCTGCCGGCTTGGGCGCAACCTGTGTCGCGCGGCATCGCCAGGCCCCTGCCGACCGTGTCGGGCACAAACATCGCGCTGACGATCGACAGGATGAAGCTCGTCATGGACGGGATCACGACGCCGGCAATCGGCGTCAACGGCACCGTGCCCGCACCGCTCGTCCGCCTCCAGGAGGGCCAGAACGTCCGTCTCGCAGTGACCAACAATCTCGACGAGGATAGCTCGATTCACTGGCACGGGCTCATTCTGCCGTTCCAAATGGACGGCGTGCCCGGCATCAGCTTCCCTGGCATCAAGGCGCGTTCGACCTTCGTATACGAATTCCCGATCTTGCAGTCGGGCACCTACTGGTATCACAGCCATTCGGGCGAACAGGAGCAGGCAGGGCTCTACGGACCCATCGTGATTGATCCGGCCGGTGCCGACCCGATCGCGTTCGACCGCGAGCATGTGATCGTCCTCTCCGACCATAGCGAAATGACGGGCGAGGAAATTTTCCGCAAGCTCAAGCAGATGGGCGGCGCCTATTTCAACTATCAGCGCCCGACGCTGAGCGGGCTGCTCGCCGGCCGCGAGATGCGCCTCAAGGATCGGATGGAATGGGGCAAGATGCGCATGGACCCGGCCGATATTGCGGATGTTACGGGGTCGACCTACACCTTCCTCGTCAATGGCTTTGGCCCTTACGACAACTGGACGGGCCTCTTCCGACCGGGCGAGCGGGTTCGGCTGCGCATCGTCAATGCTGCGGCGCAAACCAACTTCAACGTGCGCATCCCTGACTTGCCGATGACGGTGGTGCAGGCCGACGGCCAGAACGTCCGGCCGGTAACCGTGGACGAATTCCAGATCGGCGTCGCGGAAACCTTCGACGTGATCGTGACGCCCGAGGACCGCGCCTACAGCTTCGTTTCCGAGGCGATCGACCGATCCGGCATGGGGCGCGCGACACTGGCCCCGCGCGAGGGCATGATCGCCCCGGTCCCGCCGCTCCGCCCGCGCACGTTGCTGACCATGACCGACATGGGCATGGACATGAGCGGGATGGAGGGGATGTCCGGTATGGCGGACGAGAACCCGGTCGCAAAGCGCGGGCCGGATCCCACGTTGATGCAGAATGCCTCGCGCAACCTGTGGAAGCTCACCGGGTGGAAAGAGCCCACCGATCACGGAACGAAGGCGGTAGGCGCTGCGATGGCCGGCATGGCTGGGATGGGGGGCGACCAGATGAGCGGCGCTATGCCAGGGATGGACCATAGCCAAATGGCGGCGGGCGCTGCCGGGATGGCGGGCATGGACCATGGTCAGATGAGCAGCGGCGGCATGGCCGGGATGGATCATGGGTCAGGCGGCAGCATGGACATGAACATGCGCAACCCCAAGAACGCGCCCGGCGTCAAGATGGGGCCGGGAGTGCAGACCATCTCGCCGATGCCGAAGGACCGCACGGGCGAGCCGCCGCAGGGGCTGGAGGACGCGGATCATCGCGTGCTCACTTATCGCGATCTTGTCGCGCTCGACCGCAACCCGGACGTTCGCGCCCCGTCGCGTCAGTTGGAGATCCACCTGACGGGCAATATGGAGCGCTACATGTGGGGCTTTGACGGCCAGAAGATGAGCGACCCTGCCGACCCCATCCCGTTCCGCAAGGACGAGCGCGCGCGCGTCACCCTGGTCAATGACACGATGATGCCGCACCCAATTCATTTGCACGGCCACTTCTTCGAGCTGGTGACCGGACATGGCGACTTCGCGCCTCGCAAGCACACGGTGAATGTGGCGCCCGGCGGTAAGATGACATTCGACGTAACGGCCGATGCGCCCGGCGACTGGGCGTTCCACTGCCACAATCTTTATCACATGACCGCGGGGATGATGCGTGTCGTGACGGTTCGCCCGATGGGCGAGGAGAACCGCGATGCAGCCTAAGTTCCTCTTGATCGCTGGCGGCGCGGCACTTGGCCTCGCAAGTCCGGTGGCCGCGCAGATGGACCATTCCAATATGCCGGGCATGAAGATGCCGCCGTCAAATACGCCAGCGGTGAAAAAGCCGGCCGCTAAAAAGCCGGCCGCCAAGAAGCCCGCAGCGACCAAGCCCGTCGCGCGCAAAGCGTCCCCAAAGCCCGCCGCTAGATCGACACCGCCCGCGAAAACGGGATCGGGGGCCAAGCCCGCTGCGAATCAGCCCGCCAAGCCTCCGGCCCCTGCAACGATCGTTGCCGATCCTCACGCCGGTCATGACATGACGACCATGCCGGGCATGAATACGCCTGGAGCCAACCCCAACCCCAATACCGCGCACGACATGTCGGCCATGCCAAGTGCCTCCGGCGGTGCCGCCTCCGGCCAGCCAAGCACCAGGCAAGGCATGGACCATGGATCGATGCCGGGAATGGGCCAGAGTTCGGGCGCGATGCAAGGCATGCCGGGACACGACATGGGAAGCATGCCCTCAGGCACGGGCGCGGCGATGATCGGCACCAACCTGCAGGCCGGCACCGCTCCGCCGCCCCCCATTCCGACGGATCGTGCCGCGGACCAGGTCTACTCTGCCGCTGCCATGGCGCATTCGCAGCAGCATCTGCGGTCGATGCACGGCGGGCAGAATTTCTCGCAGGTCATATTCAACCTGGCTGAAGTCCAGATCCGGGATGGTCGCGATGCTTATCGTTGGGATGGCAGCGCCTGGTACGGTGGCGACGTTAATCGTCTGGTTCTTAAAACCGAGGGCGAAGGGAACTTTGGGAGAAGCTTGGAAAGGGCGGAGCTGCAGGCGCTCTACGCACGGGCAATCGGACCCTATACCGATTTTCAGGCAGGGATCCGGTACGACTTCAAGCCTAATCCCTCGCGTGTTTACGCGACAGTCGGTTTTGAGAGCCTGGCTCCGGGTTTCTTCGATGTCGAGGGCGCACTGTTCTTGTCTAGCAAGGGAGACGTGCTGGGCCGCGTTGAAGGCTATTACGATCAGCGCATCACCCAGCGGCTGATTCTCCAGCCTCGTGTCGAAGCTGAGTTTGCGGCGCAGGACGTTCCGGCAGACCGGATCGGTTCGGGCTTGTCGGATATCGAGCTTGGCTTGCGGCTGCGCTACGAGGTGAAGCGAGAGTTCGCCCCCTATATAGGTGTTTCGTACGAGCGCAGAGTGGGCCGTTCTGCTCGTTTTGCACGCGAGGATGGCGAGGATGCGATATCCACCAGCCTCGTTCTGGGCATTCGCACATGGTTTTGAGACCAACGAGTCTTGTTGCGTTGGCCGAGGCCAAGAAGGAGAAAACGATGTTCAAGGCAGTAACACTTCTGGCTCTGGCCGCGATGTCGGCGAGCCCCGCTTTGGCTCAGCAGCAGATGCAGGGCATGGACCACTCGAAAATGCAAGGCATGAACCACGACAACATGCCTGGCATGAACACGCCTTTCATGCCCGCCGAAATGGCGATGCATGAAAAGATGATGAAGGCCAAGGGCGCTAATGCGAGCGAGACGTGGGTCCGCAAGATGATCGAGCATCACCGCGGTGCGATCGCCATGTCGCAGATCGTTCTCCGCCAGGCGCCAGATGCGAAGACCCGGCAAATGGCTCAGAAATCGATTGCCGAGCAGAACAACAGCATCGGTGAGCTCCAGGCGATGCTTCGATCGATGGGCAAGCGTCCTCAGTAATAAGCCTCGTTCCTCCCGCCCCTAGCGAAGAGTCGGGAGGAGCGACCAAGGAGATTTTCCCATGAAGTCAGCGTTGCGATTTGCGCTTACTGCCGCAGCCTTGTTGGTTCCGGTTGCCGCCAGCGCGGCTACCCCGATCGTTATGCACCGCGACCCCGGCTGCGGCTGTTGCGCCAAGTGGGCGGCGCAGGTGCAGCAGCAGCTCGGCCGTCAGGTGCGCGTCGTCGATGATTCTAACCGCCCGGCGCTGCAGAAGCGCGCGGGCGTTCCCGCGGACCTCTCGTCCTGCCACACCGCGATCGCCGATGGCATGGCTTTCGAGGGCCACGTGCCGATCGCCGACATGAAGCGGGCTCTCGCGACCCGGCCCAAGGGCGTGCGGGGCCTCGCGGTCGGCGGTATGCCGCTCGGCTCGCCGGGAATGGAAGTGCCGGGCGTCAAGGCGCAGGCCTATGACGTGGTCGCCTTCGGCACCGGCGGACGCCGCTTGTTCGCCCGCCACGGCAGCTGATCGGCGATTTTTCTGGTAGGTGCCGGCAGGACGCGCCTGCCGCTGCCAGCGTGACTCCTTCGTCCAGTTCGCCTTGAAGCAGACGAAAAGTTTCACGGAAAGAGCTAATCGGCGGGTGAGGGGAGAAGGCCGGGCGTGCGTAAATGGGGATGGATGAACATGGCTTAAGGGGTCAGATGATGGGCGGTAAACGAGGCGGGGCTTTCGCTCTACTCCTTGCGGTTGCAATCTCAGTAAGCACGTCGGCATCGGCGCACGAAGATCACGATGCGCTCGGGGCCGGTCCCGGGCCGGCCGCTAGCAGCGCAGCCGAGACGCAGAAAGCAGATGGGGCGGACGCTGGCGACGGCCACATGGGCATGGGCTCTATGTCGACCGTGGACATGAACATGGGCGGCCGCGACATCGCCGGCGACGACATGGACATGGGCGGCATGCACGAGGAGACCGCCAACAAGAACAAGACTTTCGGCGAACGGCTTGTGAGCTGGCTGGGGCGGGTGCATGCCATGGTCATTCATTTTCCCATCGCCCTGTTCATCGGTGCGTTCGGGGTGGAGCTGTTCGGGTTGTGGCGCCGCAACCGGGATTATCAGCATGTCGCACACATAATGCTGGTCGTCGGCGCGCTGGGAGCGATCGTGGCGGCGTTCCTGGGCTGGTTCGCAGGCGGGTTCTACCTGACCGACCGCAACCCTATCCTGATGACGCATCGCTGGCTCGGGACATCGATCGCGGTCTTCGGCGTCGCGCTGGCTTGGATGGCAGCGCGCCACCGCAAGGGTCCCGAGCGGTCGCGGTCGTTGTACTGGGCGGTGCTTGGCCTGATGACACTCGCGATCTCAATCCAGGGGTTCCTCGGCGGAACCTTCATGCACGGCGGAATAAACCACTTGGCGTTCTGAGGGGCCCCGACGCTTAGTAGCCGGTCGCGTGTTGGCGCGCTGCGAAGGAGAATGCGACGAAATGCGGCAGCGCCGACCTTCGTGCCGTAGGCCTTTTCAAGCATAGCGTCGGATGCCGCCGGCGAGCCCGGCCCCGCTAGGGCGTGTCGAGCAACCCCCGACGCTGGTAATAGCACACTGTCTCGATGCACTCCCGCGCAAGCCTCGGGATCGTGGTGCGGGATCATCGAACGGAGGAAGGCCGTGTCGCCGATCGTCGTGTGGATACGAATAAGCGCGAAGCAGCCGAAGAAGATGACAAGCGAGCCGGCGATCAGCGCTTTGTTGGCGGCTTTCGCTCGGTGCACCGCCAGTGGCTCCCACTACGTCGGCGGTACGCTCCGAGCGGGATACAGCCCGGCGATGGCAGATGACAATCCGCTGTCGCGGTCGCGCAACAGATTATGGATTGCAGTCGCAGCGATTGCCGCTTGCCCGGCTGCGACGCTGATCTGATCGAGCCCTTCTACTACGTCGCCGACTGCGTACACGCCATCAACCGAGGTTTGTTGGTGGGCATCGGTCAGCACGCACCCTAATTTGCTGAGCTTCGCGCCCAGCAAAGTGGCAAGCCGCGTCCGAGGCGACGAGCCGAGCGCAGGGTAAAGCGTGTCGAATTGCAGCTCCAGGCCATTGGCCAACCGCACCTCGACACAGTCGCCAAGACGCAGCTGCTCGACAGGCGAGGGGGCGACATCGATGCCCTGCTGGTTCAGCTTGGCAAGTTCGGTCGGCCCGAGATCGAGCGAGCGCTCAGCCAGAAGCGTGACCTTGGCCCCATAAGCCCTCAGGAATTCAGCTTCTTCAGCGCCATGACCACTGCCGCCGAGCACCGCCACGTTCATCCGCCGGGCCTCATAACCATCGCAGATCGGACAATAGCGGAGAAGCCCACGCGCCACGCCGATGTCATGCATCGCATCGGGCATCTCGGGACGCCGGTTGAGGACACCGGTCGCGAGGACAACGGTCCGCGCGCGCAAGATGTTCAGTTCGCAGGTTGCCGAGAAGTGGTCGCCTAAGGCGACAATTGCGTCGATCTCACCGCTCTGGACCGTACCGCCATATTCGCGCAGCTGAGCCTGCAATCGCGCAAGAAACGCGACGCCGGAAATGCCTCCGGGAAATCCTGGCAGGTTGCGCGAGTGCGGGATGGAGGCGACGCGCCCTGCCGCCGCGTCATAGACGACGCAGCTCCTGAGAAACCGCGACAGATAGATCGCGGTCATGAGGCCCGCTGGACCGCCGCCCACAATCAGACAGTCGATGACCTCCTCGGGGTCGCCCGTCCAGCCTTGATCGATCAATCGCAACCTCATCATTACCCCGCGCATGCGCCCGTCCAGGCCCGCGGCCACAGTTCGTCTCGAGAGGAGACGCGGTGAAAAGCGCCCCATGCTCCCTTCTGAATACGCGCCGCCACCGCCGGCCCCTCATCGAGAGCGGTGCGTCGGCACGAAAAAGATCGTGAGGGGTGACCCGCCCGGCTGCGTAATACAGGTGAACCCAATCGAAATGGAGATTACCCTGATGCGTCGCTTGTTCATCACGACTGCCGCCGCGGCCTTATTCTTCGCAGGCGGCGTGGCGAACGCGCACCCGAAGCTGGTGTCCTCCAGCCCCGCCGCCAACGCGGCCGTCGCGACCCCCGAGAAGATCAGCCTTCAGTTCAGCGAGAAACTCGTGCCGGCTTTCTCCAAGGCCGACCTTACCATGGCAGCGATACCGGGCATGGCGGCCATGAAAATGCCCAGCAGCGCCGCAGTCGGCGCCGATGGCCGGACGCTCACCATCACCCCGAAGCAGCGCCTCCCGCGTGGGCGCTACAGCGTCGGCTGGCAGGTCGTCTCTAGCGATACACACAAAATCACCGGCAGCTACAACTTCACGGTGAAGTGAGCGAATGCTCGACTGGCCGACCGTCGCCATCCGCTTGGCGTTATACCTGGTCCTGGCGGCGCTGTTCGGCCTGTCGGCCTTCAGCCTCTATGGTCTTCGTCTTGGCGAGCGCGATGATGCCATCGCGCTGCGGCCTTGGCTCACGGCAAGCGCAGCGCTCGGGTTGCTGCTCTCAGCCGTTGGCCTGATCCTTATGGCCTCGGCGATGGCCGGTTCTGCATTCTGGCCGATCGACCAGGCAGCGGTGGCCGCGCTGCTCGGGGGGCCACCGGTTGGCACCGCCTGGAAGGTGCGTATGGTGGCGCTGGTCATCGCCGTCGGTGCAGCCCTGCTGGCGCGAGGCAGAGCATCGTGGCTGGCTATCGCCATGATTGCCGCCGCCGCGGCATTGGCGACACTCGCGTGGAACGGGCACGGCGCCATGGACGAGGGAAGCACCGGATGGCTTCACCTCGGTGCGGACATCCTCCACCTCTTGGGAGGCGGTATATGGGTCGGCGCGCTGTTCGGATTGCTTCTCCTGTTGACGCGTCGCACCGAGGAGATCGATGCCGCGCACCTTCGGCTGACCCATCGCGCCCTGCATGGGTTCGGCGCCGTCGGCACGCTCGTGGTTGTTACCCTGGTGGTCACCGGCTTGATCAACAGCTGGCTGCTCGTCGGCCCAGCCAATTTCGCGGCCTTGGGGACGACGCTCTACGGCCTGCTGCTGCTCGCCAAGCTGGTTTTGTTCGCAGCGATGCTGGGGCTCGCTTCGCTCAATCGGTTCCGCCTCACGCCGGCCTTCGAGCGCTCGATTGCCATGAACGACCATGGCGGGGCGCTTACGGCGCTGCGGGTCAGCCTTGCGGTCGAGACAGCCTGCGTGATCGGCATCCTGGCGCTCGTGGCATGGCTAGGCACCCTCGCGCCACCCGCGTCGGGCATGTAAGCGCTATGGACCAACCGTCCACGCAAGCGCCGCTCAGGCCTTCCACCTTCTTTTACCCACTTACGCGGCTTAACCCTCGCCTCCCAAGACACCCCCCGCTTGGACTGAGCTTACGTGTCCGACGCCCTAAGTCGCCCACAGGCGCTTGCGGGAAGGCCGCGTCGCGCTGCAAAGCTGGGCGTGCGAGAGGGTTGGTCCGGGTGGGCCTGTCAGTGTTTTCAGAGATGAATGAACAAGGGTGGCAAAGTCATGACCGATGGCAAACGCAGTGAAGCCGGCAGCGGCCAGGGTGGCGAAGTCGTCCTCATCACGGGTGCGAGCGGTTTTATCGCCGCAGCGCTGATTGCCCAGCTCGGCGAGCGCTACACGGTCGTCGGCCTTGATCGCGCCGGCCCTCCCGACCCACCGCCGCCCGCGGCGGCGATCGACATAGACCTCGGGTCAGACGAAGCGGTCCGAGTTGCGCTTGACGAGGTGCGCGCACGGTACGGCAACCGCATCGCCTCGGTGATCCACCTCGCCGCCTATTATGATATCACGGGTGACCCCAATCCGCTCTACGACAAGGTCACCGTGCAGGGCACCCGCCGGCTGATTGACGGGCTGCAATCGTTCGAAGTCGGACAATTCGTCTTCGCCAGCACGATGCTCGTTCATAAGCCGACCCCCACACCCGACGAGCGCATCAACGAGGACTCGCCGATCGGCGCGTCCTGGGCCTATCCGCAGTCCAAGGTCGACGCCGAGACATTGCTGCATGAGCGCCACGGAAACATCCCCGTCGTTTATATGCGCGCCGCCGGAGTTTACGACGACGACGGACGCTCGGCTTTTCTCGCGCAGCAGATATCGCAGATTTACGAGCACCGCCTGATTTCGCATTTTTATCCCGGCATGCTGTGTGCGGCGCAGTCATCGGTGCACCGCGACGACTTGGCTGACGCCGTGCTGCGTCTGGTCGATCGGCGGCACGAACTGCCGTCAGAACTGCCGCTGCTCATCGGCGAGCCCGACGCACCCGGCTATGCCGAGATCCAGGACATCGTCGGCGAGGCGCTCCACGGCGAGGGCTGGAAGACGATCCGGATTCCGCAGCCGCTCGCGAAAGCCGGGATCATCCTGCAGAACGAAGCGCTCGGCAGCGACGACTTCATCCAGCCCTGGATGATCGACAGCAGCAACGACCACTATATCCTCGATATTTCACGCGCCCGCTTGCTGCTCGGTTGGGAACCGAAGCATCGCCTCCGGGACACGCTGCCGACGATCGTCGCCGCGCTGAAGCGCCACCCGCGGGCCTGGTATCGGAACAACAAGCTTAACGAGAATCTGGTTGCCTGGCACGATAAGCTAAAGGCCGAACCTGTAGCGCCGGGCCAACAACCCGCAGCGGCAGGCGGTGGAATGGCCGACATGGATCACGGGGCTGCGGACCATAGCAGCATGGACCATGCTGCCATGGGGCACCGACCTGGCGCGGCGGACATGGCGATGACCGGTCACGGTGCACACGGCGATCACATGGCCATAATGGACCGCGACGAGCGCCGTGCGCGCTGGGCTCTTTACGCAAACATCGGTCTTGGGCTGTGGCTCGCCTCCAGCCCGCTTATCTACGACTCCGTGACCACTCACAGTGTCGGCGAGGCGGCGCGCTTCGTAACTATTGATCGCGGGCTGCCGTCGATCGAGTGGCGGGCGAACGCGCTGGCCATCAGCGATGTCGTCAGCGGCCTCGCCATCGTGCTGTTCGGCGCGCTGTCGCTCGTTCCGCGCACCAAGACATGGGCGCAGTGGGCGGTCGCGTTCGTCGGCATCTGGCTGTTCTTCGCCCCGCTGATCTTCTGGAGCCCGAGCGCCGCTCAGTACAACAACAACCTGCTCATCGGCTCGGCCGTGATCGCCCTGTCGGTGCTCGTGCCGATGATGCCGGGCATGAGCATGGCGGGCATGATGGACCCCAAGAACATCCCGCCCGGCTGGACCTATTCGCCATCCACCGACGCACAGCGGCTGCCGATCGTCGCCATGGGTCTGATCGGCCTTCTCACCTCGCGCATCCTCACCGCCTACCAACTGGGGCATATTGACGGCGTTTGGGAGCCGTTTTTCGCCGGCTCCCTGAGCGATCCACGCAACGGCACCGAGGAGATCATCACCTCGGACATGTCCAAGGCCTGGCCGATTCCCGATGGTGGGCTCGGCACGGTCAGCTATGTCCTCGAGATCCTGATGGCGGTAATGGGCACCCGCGACCGCTGGCGGACCATGCCGTGGATGGTGACCTTCTTCGGCATCCTTGTCATCCCGCTCGGCGTCATCAGCATCTATTTCATCATCAGTCAGCCCATCGTCATCGGCACATGGAGCACGCTGGCGCTGATCGCCGCGCTCGCCATGCTGATCATGATCCCCTTCGCGCTCGACGAGGTGATTGCGATGGGTCAGTTCCTTCTCTGGGCGCGCCGGCAAGGCAAACCGCTGATCCGCACCTTCTTCCAGGGTGACGCGATAGAGGCGGGAGCGGTGGACGCGTCGGACGCGATGGCCTCGCCAAGCACCTTCTGGGCGGACGCAAAGAAGGGACTGACCCTGCCATGGACGCTGACTGCGAGCATCGTCATCGGCGTCCTGCTGATGCTGACCCGAATACTGTTCGGCACGGAAGGCGGTATGGCGAACAGCGATCACGTTGTGGGTGCGCTGGTCATCACGGTCGCGATCATCGCCACCGCAGAAGTTGCCCGCGCGCTGCGGCTGATCAACGTCGCGTTCGGAGCCTGGCTTGTGGCCGCGCCTTTCCTCCTCGACGGCGTTGGTCACCTTGGGGCCGTGGCCTCGGTCGTAGCCGGCATTGCGCTCGTCGGCCTCAGCTTTCCAAGGGGAAAGCGCAGCGCCGAGCATTATGCAAGCTGGGACAAGTACGTGATCTGAAAGTATCTTCAATCACTGCTTAGCCTCATCGAAAACCTTGATCGTGCATCGCACACCGTCACGCGCCTTCGCTGCCGCTTTTCTACCCCCCCGATCGTCTCCGGGTTCGCGGTCACGATCTTGTCGCCGGAGACGATCGCCCGCCAGCTCTCCGGCGGCGATGTTCATCATCCTGCCATTGGTGGTCGCGCACGCTGCCCAATACTGCTAATGAGAGTTGTTCGCATAGTCCGCGACGAGTGAAGCTTGGAATCGATCACCCATATGCCGTCACCTCTGGTCGCGCTGGTCGCGTCGCTTATGCTGCTGTTGATCCCCGCTGCGGCGATGGCCGATACCCGCGATGTTCAAACTGCTTGGCGTCTGCTCGACTATATGGCGGTCGATTATGGCGGTGCGGTCGCCAACGGCGCGGTCATAAGCGCGTCCGAATACGCGGAGATGACGGAGTTCGCCGCTGGGGTGTCGACGCGCCTCCGCGCACTTCCCGCGACGCCTGAGCGGCAATCTCTAATCCAAAGCGCTTCGCAGCTCGAAGCCGTGATCGGCCGCAAGGGATCGTCCCGAGAGGTCGCGACACTCGCGCATGGCCTCGCCGCCGATCTGCTCAAGGCCTATCCGGTGCCGCTCGCTCCCGCCAAGGCACCCGACCCCGCCATGGGAACAAGGCTATACGTCCAAAGCTGCTCGTCCTGCCACGGCCTCACCGGCGACGGACATGGGCCTGACGCTGCCAGACTCGACCCGCCGCCGATCGCGTTCACCGACGCCGAACGGGCGCGCCAGCGCAGCGTGTTCGCGCTCTATCAGGTGATAAGCCAAGGCATCGACGGGACCGCGATGCAGAGCTTCGCCGATCTGCCGAACGATCAACGCTGGGCGCTGGCGTTCCGCGCTGGCAGCTTCGCCCTGACCGACGCGCAAGCGGTCGAAGGCGAACGGCTGTGGAAGTCCCAGCCGAGCTTGCGGGCGCGGATCCCCGATTTGAAAACCCTGGTCGCGCTCACCCCCGCCGCGCTTGCGGGCAGCATCGGGCAGGCGAAAGCCGACGCGGTGCTCGCCTATCTGCGGCGCCACCCCGATCAGGTGATGCAACAAGCCCCGGGCTCGCTCGCGGTCGCTCGCTCCAAGCTTGCGCAAAGCCTCGCCGCGTTCCGGCGCGGCGACCGGCGCGGCGCAAAGGAACTGGCGCTGTCCGCCTATCTCGACGGGTTCGAGCCGATCGAACCGACGCTCTCGGCGCGCGACCCGACGCTCATGTCCAGGATCGAAGGCGCGATGGGAGAATATCGCGCCGCTGTGGAGAGCAGCACGTCGGCCGATGATGTGGCCGAACGAGTGGCAGTGCTGGGCGGCCTGTTCGATGATGCCGAGGCGGCGCTCGCGCCCGACGCCGCGACGCAGGCGTCCACCTTCTTGGGGGCCTTTACGATCCTGCTGCGTGAGGGGCTGGAAGCTCTTTTGATCGTGGTCGCCATGATCGCGTTCCTCCGCAAAGCGGAACGGCCAGAAGCCTTGCGCTATGTGCATGGCGGGTGGATCGGGGCGCTCATCGCGGGCGGGCTTACCTGGGCCGTCGCCACCTATGCGATCGGGATCAGCGGCGCGAGCCGGGAGCTGACCGAAGGGTTCGGCTCGCTGTTCGCCGCGATCGTGCTGCTCTCGGTCGGAATCTGGATGCACGGCAAGGCCCAAGCCGATCAGTGGCAACGCTATATCCGGGAGAAAATGTCACGGGCGCTATCGAGCGGGTCGGGATGGTTCCTGTTCGGGCTCGCATTCCTGGTGGTCTATCGGGAGGTCTTTGAAACGATCCTTTTCTACGCCGCGCTCTCGACACAGGGTAACACCGCGATGCTGCTGGCCGGCGCCGGCGCAGCGATCAGCCTTCTCGCCGTCATCGCCTGGGCCATGCTCCGCTACAGCCGGACGCTGCCGATTACGCAGTTCTTCCGCTACAGCTCGTGGCTGATGGCCGCTCTGACGGTCGTGCTGGCCGGTAAGGGAGTCGCTGCCCTCCAAGAGGCGGGGATCATCGACATAGCGCCGCTCGCCAGCGTGCCACGTATCTCGATGTTGGGCCTGTTCCCGACATTTCAGTCGGTGCTGGCACAACTCCTGATGCTTGCCGTGATCGTGATCGGGTTTGCCTGGAACCGCCGCGCCAAGCCGCGGGCGGGCGGGCCGCTAGCCTACTAGCGGCAGGGCAGACAACGCCCCTCTCTAAAGCGTTGCCGCAACCCTGACCGTGCATCGCACCGTCTCACGCGCCTTGGCTCGCAATGTAACGGGAGGGCGGCGGGGAAAGCGCCGCCCTCGGGCCATTTACGCGGCCATCTTGTCGCAAGCCTCGGCGCACTTGCGACACGCGGCGACGCAATCCTCCATGCCGTCCAGCCCTTCGCAGCTCGACGCGCACGCCCGGCAAATCTCGGCGCACTCGCGGCAGATATGCCGGTGATGCTCAGATTTCCGCGCCATGAAGTCGATCGCGACCGCGCAAATCTGCGCACAATCGGCCATGATCTTCATGTGCTGCGGCTCGGCATGTCGGCCTCCCGCCTCAAGGCAATGGTTCATCGCCATGTGGAGGCAGGTGACATGGCATTCGTGGCAGGCGTCCATGCACGCCTTCATCTCGGGATCGATCTGATGCATCATTCATCTCCAGCTGAGCCCCCGCCCATTTGAAAATACGCGGCGCGCGCGCGTACCCCTTACCTCTCTCGATCAAGCCAGCTTGCTGGAGATGGCTTTGATCGCTTTAAGCCCCGATCCGAACCTGGCGATTGCCTCGCGGTTTCTCTCCAGCTCGCCGTAGGGAAGATACGATATGTCGAGATCGGCGACGCGGCTGAACGCGGGACGCTGTAACTGCGCGCGGACATCCGCCTCGCGGGCGTCGGGTGCGACCAGAAACAGCCCTGCGGTCGCGTGGAGGGCGCTGCCGCTCAGCGCCAAGTCGAGCATGCGCACAATGCCCGAGTAGATCGACGTCGAATGCTCGACCTCGAACGCTGCCGCGACGTGATCGCCGCCGCGCTCAAGCCACAGCACGTCGATTAGACGGATGGAATCGGCCCCCTTCGAGGTTGCGATGGAGGCGGGCAGGTGCTCAAGGCACCCATGTCCCAACGGCGATCCATTGAAGGCACGGCTGCGGTCGTTCGATGCGATCCACACGTCATAGCCGAGCGCGAGTCCTAGATCGCGAAGCCATGCTTGGATTTCAGTATGGGTGCGCTCGTTCTCGCCTTCGCGTAGCGCCGCCTTGCTGAGCGTGCGCGCCTCCTCGCGCGCCGTCTCAAGCCGTTGTCCCCAACTTGCCAGCGCCTCGCCGCTAACATCGAGAGGAGGGGCCGGGTAGCGATCGAAGCCGATGTCGAACAGCAAGCCGCCAATCGCACCCAGGTCGTTCGATAGCAGGTCGCGGTGGCGATCGTTCAAGTCGAGTACACCCGACCGCATCGCCAGAAAATGCTCCCAGCTCCCGAGCTTCACCTTCGAGCCGGTCAGCGCGTTGTAGCCTTTGACGATCGCGGTGTTGAAGGGCGGCACCAGCGTCGGGTGAAGAAAATAGAGCAGGTTGGCGACCGCGGGCCCGAGCCCCTTGATCTTCAAGCGATCGATCGTGTGGATATGGCCAATAATTTCCTCGGCCGTGTCGCAACACGAACAGGCGTCGAGCAAGCGACCGAACGCCCGCTGGTTCTCCGGGTTTTCGTAGATATCGGGTATGCGGAGCTTCGGCTTCCAGAGAAAGGCATGGTCAGCGCCTTTGAAAATTTGACGCTGCTCGGCGACGGAATGAACGACCGTTTCGAGCGACGATCCCCGGTAGGCGACGCCGAACGTGCCGCGCTCGATCTCACCAACGACCTGGCCAATACCACGCCGGATCGAGCGGAAGTTTTTCAACCGTTCGTCCCACAGAAACCAGCTTCGGTAGGTTGCGCCAGGATCGTCACGCCAACGGGCAATAAAACGACGAACGAGGCCACCGTGATCCTCTCCGGTAGTAATTTGGTCGGGTTGCGTGGCCATATTGTCGGTGTGATCCCCATTCGCTGAACCAAGACCTAAGCCCCTTGTCGCGCGACATTCAGGTTGAGAAAGCGCGACAAACAAGATGAGAATCCTGCGTTCCGGGATTGGCGAAGGGCGTAGCCCGTAGCCGATGCCGGAACGCAGGAGGCGCCTTTTGAAGGGTGCC
>NZ_JBHTLS010000116.1:0-45059 GCF_042678845.1 Sphingobium olei
CACAATCTCAGCTTCACGCAGCTTGCCGATAATCTCTTCCGGCTTGTGCTTCTTGCTCGGCATTCATCGTCCCTTTCGTGGTCCAGACTATCATAGTCTCTGGGCCACTCAGCGGGGGGCAGATCAGGCGCAACGATGGTCGCCCAAGGCTATGCCGTCGATTACCGCGTTTACTCCGGTGGGGCCTATGTCGAGCTGATGCAGAAGGCGGCTGCGCAGCGCGCAGGACTGTGGGGCGTGGATTATGAGGGAATGCGTCAGCTCGCTGTTCGAAGGGCGCAGGTGCCGCAGGGATGCGAAGTAGAAACGATCAAGCAGTAGAGGGAGCCTGCCTTAGGCCCGCGCTCTACTCTGCGCCGCTACCACGGCGCTCCGCGGAACCACGCGAGCGTGTTTCCGCCCATGCGGGTGACGATCGGCTAGGCTGCAACGGGCTGCCCTTGCGGACAGGCGCAGCTTGTCCAGAGATCTGCCGCAATGCTTGAGCGCGGCTCTCCGGTTGCGGTCTTGATCGGCCGCTGGGGCATGGCGCTGACGCTCGTGATAGGCGCCGTCCTGCTGGGCCGCGTCATCCGCAAGTTCCCTTACCTGCTTCCGAACCGGCTCCCTGGTCTGGTCCTCTATGAGTTGGGGCCAGGGCTGATCCTTGCCGTCGCGATCGGGACTGCTCTTGCCATCACACGCGCCGACGGGCCGCGCTTTTGTATCACTGTGCGGCTCGCCCTGTTCGCGCTTGCCGCAACGGTTGCCGGCACCGTCATCCTCGCTATCGAGTTTGGGGCAGCACTCCGGGGGATATGGCTGTGAAGCGGGTGTGCCACATGGCACACCCTTGAAAGCGTGCACGAACCCGTCACGACAGGCTATGACTGCGGGATGACGTGGAAACCTCGAAACTTGCGTGAATTAGGTCGGATGATCGTCGGTGACGCCGAGCACTTTCACTACCGCTCCAGCAAATACATCACCGAGTTTTTTGAGGATTGTGACCTAGAGTTCCTGCACCAGGGCGAAACCCGGCCTGTTTGGGCCGCTGAGCGGGGCGAAGAAGTTCTCGCGATGCCAAAGGCGTCGGCGACGACGATGCCGGACGCTTTCGTTCGAATCATTCGCCGCCTGCTCGATAGAGGAGAGGTCGTCAACGACGATGCCGAGCGCAGCCTTGCCCTCGCCGCCCTGAACATCACACTCGCACGCGAAGGCTGGGAAGCCTTCTATGATGACCACAGCATCGCCCAGATCAAGCATATTGCGACCAACACCGTCGCACAGATGGCCAATCCGCACCGGCCTTTCACACCTTCCGAGCTGGAGCGGCGCGATCAACTCCTCGCCTTCCTCGGCCGCTGCTCCGAAGACGAGTTGATCGAGGACGTGTTGTTGCCGCTATTCCGGCAGCTTGGCTTCCACCGCATCACCGCCGCCGGGCACAAGGATAAAGCTCTGGAGTACGGCAAGGACGTCTGGATGAAATACACCCTTCCGACGCTCCACGTCCTCTATTTCGGCATCCAAGCCAAAAAGGGGAAGCTCGATTCCTCCGGCGTTAGCACGAGTAACGTCGCCGAGATCCACAATCAGGTGTCGATGATGCTCGGGCACGAAATCTTCGATCCGGAACTCAGCCGAAGGGTTCTGGTCGACCACGCCTTCATCGTTGCCGGAGGCGAAATCACCAAGCAGGCGCGCAACTGGATCGGCAACAAACTTGATGCCAGCAAGCGATCACAAGTCATGTTCATGGATCGCGACGACATCCTGAATCTCTTCGTCGTCAACAATCTCCCGCTTCCCAAAGCCGCCCTTCCCTCACCATCTTCGGCGTGGGATCAGGATGACGACGTGCCGTTTTAGCGGCTCGTCAAATTGACGGAGGGGCAACGGGCGCACTGCTCGCAGATAAGCCAAGGGCCGCCCTTTTGAGGCGGCCCCGACCATTTAGTTCCCTCGCGGGAAACGGACACTCCCCAGGGAAGGCCGCGCGTGCTCCCCATGTAGAACCCCACTCCTTGCGATTCAACTAAAATTTGAAAGGACGTCAACCGGCCTATGCGTCGGGACCGGCGGGCGCGGGCGGCACCCCCTGCGGAACCGACGGGGGCGTCGAGGGAACCGGGAGCCAGGCCAGTACCAAGCGCAGCATATCATCGAACTCGCCGACCGGCATCCGCATGATGCCGCCCTTATCGGGAATTAGCCGGCTCACCGCCACCGTCGTCAGCTTGTCGCAGATCGCGAACGCCGCCCGACCATCGATCGTGGTTTGCAACGGGAAGGCCCACTTGTTTCCCGGCTGCGCTGCCGTCGAGCAGGGCACGACCGTAACCGCGCCATGCAGCGTGTTTTTGAACGACACGATGATGACGGGGCGCCGCTTCCAGAACTCCGGGAGCTGGGCATCTTGCGGAAAGTCACACCAGTAGAGCTGCCGAATGCTCGGTGCAGCCGTCACCTTAGGGGCCACCTTCGGCGGCGGGTCTTGAATATGCGCGTTCATTCGTCGTCATCCTGTACCAGACGCAGCTTAGGTGCTCCGGCCCGGTTCTGACGACGCTTCGCCAACTCGGCCTTGTCCTTGATCTCAGCCAGCTTCTCAACCGCGAACGGCGCTACTGCCTTAATCAGACCGTCGAGATGGTAGATGTTGGTGCGGCTGCCGGTTTCGGTCCGCCGCTCCTCGCGGCGGATATACCCTGCCCCCTCCAGCGCAGCGATGTGCTTCTGGATCGTGCGCGGATGGACGTCCATAGCCTTCGCCATCGTTGTCTTGGACGGAAAGGGCTTGCCCTCCGCCGTCCACCATTTGCTCGCCAGATACACGATGATATTGAGGTCGAGCGGCGACAGCATGAGCTGGCGCTGATTTTCGATGATGACGCTCGGCAACGCAGTCCACCCCGCATCCATCAGCGGCTTGGTCCACTTCTTCTCATTCGTTCGCAGATCGGCGCTGCTGTCCTTTTGCTTTTTCGCAGCCATGTGATTATCCTTTCGACTGCGGATATGCCTCCCGCGCGAAGGGGATTCAAGTTTGAGGGGGCGGCGCTGAGGGCGCCCCACGGGGCGCAGAGGCCGCCCCCTCCCCGGCCTCTCAAACCGCCCTCCCGGGAGCCGCACGGGGCCTACAAAGCATAGGACATCCCCATATAGGAACCGCTCAGGATACACTCCTGGCGTATCAACCGAGGATAAACCAAGCGGGAGCCCCCGCGGCCTCCCCCTCCCCCGGTGTTTTCCTATTCACGCTGCCGCAAAGCAGGTGTGCCACGTGGCACACCCCCATGACACGCCTGAAGCGTGGCACAGCTTGTTGGGCACGCTGCCCTCCCCCGGAGGCCAGTCCGGTGCCGGGGAACACCAAGGGCGGCTGCCCTTTCGTTCCCGAACGACAATCAGGCCCCCCGTGTAATCCGCCAACCGCGGCACCCGACGCCCTGCGGAGCGTCGGCCGCGCTAGGCGGCTCGCCCGCGCCAGAGGCCAGATTCTCGCCCTCCCTCCCCATCCCGTTCTTCGCCGGAAAGGCAGAGCCGGTTGCTGTTGCGACCGGCTTTCAGCCTCAAAGGAAAGAAAGACATCATGGGACGGATCACCGACAATCGAGCCGACATCTATCAGGAAATCACCGACCAGATGATCGCGATGATCGAGGCAGGCACCCGGCCTTGGTCGAAATCGTGGAATGGCAGCACCGCGCCGACTATCCCGCTTCGCTCGACAGGTGTTCCCTATCGGGGCATCAACGTCCTGACCCTTTGGGTTGCCGCCATGACGAAGGGCTTTGCCTCCCCGCACTGGCTGACCTTCAAGCAGGCGCTGGCGCTTGGCGGTTGCGTCCGCAAGGGCGAGAAGGGTTCAACCGTCGTCTATGCCAATAATATCGTGGTGGACGCCGACAAGGGCGACCGTGGCGCCGATCAGGGGGGCGAGGACGGCAAGCGTCAGGTGGCGTTCCTCAAGCGCTATACCGTTTTCAATGCCGAGCAGATCAAGGGCATCGAGGCAAAATATCCTACCCCCGCGCCGATCATTAACGCGACCAACCCCGACGAGCGGGACGCCGAGTTGGATTCGCTTTTCGCCCGCGTCCCCGTCACTCTTAAGCACTTTGGATCGCAGCCCTATTATCAGCCGAGCGGGGATCGCGTCGTCATGCCCGAGTTTGCGGACTTCCACACCAGCGACGACTATTATTCGACCCTAGCGCACGAACTTTGCCACGCGACTGGACATGTTGACCGGCTTGCCCGCCCTTCCCTTTTTTCCACGAAGCGGGAGGACTACGCCCGCGAGGAATTAGTGGCCGAGCTTGGGGCCGCATTCGTCAGCGCGACAATCGGCATCAAGCTCCACGACCGCGAGGACCATGCCGCCTATCTGGCAAGCTGGCTCCAAGCCCTCAAGAACGACAAGCGGTGCATCTTCACCGCCGCCCGCCTCGCGCAGGATGCGTCCGATTGGCTGTTGAGCCGGATGGCAGTGGAAACGGCCCCTGAAATGGGCGAAGCGGCGTGACCACCGCCCATGCCCCGGCCCAGATGTGGGCTGGGGCATGGAAGCGCAACTGGTCTATGTCTCGAGCACCGCCAGGTAGCCCGAAAATCGCGCGGTTCGCCTACTTGTTCTATTGCTTGTTACTCATTCGACCTTGGCGCATGTCATTGAATATCTTCAGAGCGGCCGTCGAAGAGATATAAATGAATGGGTGAGGCTCGATCGACCGAATTTCCTTCTCGGTATCTATCTGTTTTCCGCCGACATAGGCGTAGCATCCTCCCTGAAGAAATCGAGCTAGGAACGGCTTAAAAGCATCGGCCTTCCTAAGCTCATACTCCTTCCTCTCAAATGTGACCCATCGTAGATTATTTCGAGACTTAGCCTGTCGGGCAAAGGTTGAGCGCATCTGCTGATTTGGCGCGTTCCATCCGCAGATAGTGGAGCAATGATTGGCAAGTTGACCGGTAAGGAAGCCTAGATAAACAGCTACCGCCTCCGCATACGCCTTGGCGCCTTCCCGTGCGCTCGCCAGCTTGTGTTGCAGCTCCTCGTTGCGGGCCAGGACATCAAGACGAACGATGAGCCTGTGGCGATCCTCAAATGGATTACCCGATCGCGACGTCTCGATCATGTCGCGGGTCAGAATGTCGAACTCGAGATTGAACTTCTGACCAAGCTCATCCTGCCATTGCTCGACCAGGCTGCCCGGTGCCACGATGAGGCAGCGTTCCAGGTCGCTGCGGGCGATCAGCTCTTTGATCAAAAGGCCGGCCATGATCGTCTTGCCCGCGCCAGGGTCATCCGCAAGCAGGAAGCGCAACGGCTGACGCGGCAGCATCTCGCCATATACGGCCGAGATCTGATGCGGCAGCGGATCAACCAAGCTCGTATGGATAGCCAGATATGGATCGAAATAATGCGCCAGCTTGATCCGGTTTGCCTCGGTGACAAGGCGGAGCAGCGCGCCATCGCCATCGAACGACCAAGGCCGGCCATTCACCTCGACATGGAGACGATGTTCGTCGTCCCGGTACAATACGGATTCCGCCACAGCGCCGTTCACGTCGCGATAGACGACGTTGATTGCCTGATCGCCGATCCAATCGACCGATACAATCTGCGTCGCTTGCGACGAGGCAATGCCCCGCACTGACGCGCCGTTGCGGATTTCTTCAAGCTTGGCCATGCCAACCCCCTGTTGGCTCGATGAATATCGTCACGCCGCAAACTCCGCCTTTTCGAGCGCAGCTTCGGTTTCGGCCCTGTTGATGACGACGATGTGCTGACTGCGGGCAGGCAGCTTTGTTGCGTCCCCAAGGAGCCCCAATCTTTTGAGCACATAGAAGAGCATCGCAAACCGAACCGTGAGGACGGCTGATCCGTTTTCCATGCTATAATCTTTGGCAACGACGGCCTTCTGGCTCGCTGTCAGCTCCGGGTGAGGTCCGATCACCACATCAAAACGATCCTGCCACAGGGCATCAGTGGCCGGGTCCGCGCCTCCCTCTTCCACCGTTCCGACACCCAGAATGCGAGGCAGCAGGAAGTCTTTGAACTTCCCGGTTGTGTGGCAATAGGCGCGGACGTGCCATCGGAAGCCATCGTATCCAAAAGCATGTGGAGTGATGCGTCTCCAAGCGGGATCGGGCCGTTCCTTGCTCATGGATTGATAGTGGACATTCACTGAACGGTGATCGCGGACCGCACTCAGCACGGATCGCAGCACGTCAGGGTCAATGTCTCTGCGAGGCGTGAGTGCGATGTCGGTATCCGGAACCTGGGTGATCCATGATTCCGACAGCTCGACCAATCCCTCCGCTACAGAGCGGAGCCGGGAAAGATAGCCACTAGGATCGGGCCTTAAAAAGCGTGGTTCGAACTTCTCGCTGGCGATGTACCGTTTGGCGCTCTTGTCATAGACCGCGTTTTGCGGAGCATATTCTTGATAGAGCGTGAGATCTTTGGACGCTTGCGGGACCGATACATCGAACATCCGAATGATGTCGGATCGGTTGACGCCACCCTCCCAAAACAGGCGAAACTCGATGAACTCGAGACGCCGTTCGACGCCCCATTTCAATCCTGTCGAGCTTTCTAGCACCACAAACCCCTTACTTGCGTCGCAAAACTGTATGGGAACAGATAGGCGATACAGCTAATTTCTATACCCACCAGTGCTTACAGTCAAGAGCTAGGGCGCGACCCTGCCGGGCACGGCTCTATCAGCGCACCTAGGTGCGCCGACCGAGCCACCGTGCCGGCGTCTCGTCCCAAAGGGTGACGATCCTCGCGTGAGGTGTGCCATGTGGCACACTTATGGCCGCTGCCCGACGGGCGCGACATCGCTCGCTAAGCGCCGCGTCCCTCCCCCGGAGGCCCGCCAGCGCGGGGAACACCAAGGGCTGCTGCCCTTTCGTTCCCGAAGGAAAATAGACGCCCCCGTGTGGTCCGCCGAGCGCGGCACCCGACGCCCTGATGGGCGTCGGCCGCGCTAGGGCGGCCTGCCCGCGCCAAGGCCATCGATTTTCCTCCTCCCTCCCAATCCCGCTCCTCGCCGGAGAGGCAGGCCCGGTTGCTGCGGCAACCGGCTTTCAGCCGCAGGAAGAAGGAGAAAGGACAATGGCTTACACCCGATACAAGGGCGATCCCTACTGGAAACGGGCCAAGGTGGACGGGACCAGCGCAGACGGCACCCCCTACGCCAAAGGCGACCGCGTGTTCTTCTATCCGCGATCCGGCGCAACCTACGCAGGTGACGCGGCAACGCGCGCATCCGCCGAGTTCGACGAACTGGCGAGCCTCGAAGGCTGACCCTTTTCCCCCAATCGACACCACAGATTACAGGAGTTTCATCATGGGTATCATCACCATCAAGCTGTCGCAGCTTCGCCTTTCCCCGCTCAATCAGCGCCGCGTGAAGCCTTCCGCCGTGGAAGCGATGGCCGACGACATTGCCGCGCATGGCCTGTTGCAGAACCTTGTCGCCTACGAGGATGATGGCCTGTTCTATGTGTTCGCCGGAGGGCGGCGCTATCGGGGCCTCAAGGAACTGGCGAAGCGCAAGCGGATCAAGAGCAGCGATACCTTCCCCGTCGAGGTCCGCAGCAAGGAAGAAGCCATTGAACTGTCGCTCGCGGAGAACTTCCAGCGCGAGGACATGCACCCCGCCGACAGCATCCGCGCCTTTGCGGCGCTGCGCGACACCGGCATGGACGCCGAGGAAATCGCAGCCCGGTTCGGTCAGGCAGTCAGTTTCGTTTACAAGATGCTGCGCCTTTCCGCGCTCGCACCCACGCTGATCGACCTGATCGCCAAGGACCAGTTGTCGCTTGAGGGAGCGCGTGCGCTCACCCTCACCAATGACCACGACCAACAGATCAAGGTCTGCAAGGCGGCGAACGGCCACGCCCACACCATCCGGCGGATGCTCACCACCGAGAAGGTGGACACCACCAGCGGCCCGTTCATCTTTGTCGGGCGCGATGCGTATGAGGCGAAGGGCGGGACGATCACGGTGGACCTGTTCAGCCAAGGTGCCGAGGGCTTTGCCGACCAGCCCGAGCTTGTGGAGGAACTGGCAGAGGACAAGCTGAACGCCATCGCCGACGAATATCGCGCGATCGGTTGGCATGAGGTCCGCGCTACGCTGGACCGGCCCTACGACCTTTACATGAAGGGCAGCTTGTATCCCGCCACTCGCGAGCCGACCGAGGACGAGGCAGCACGGATCGAGGCAATCGATGTCGCTATCGAGCAGATCGCCGAAGCCGAAGGCGAGGACAGCGACCGCATCGCGCTGTTGTCCGACGAGCGCGACACCATCACCGAGGGCTTGCGCGGCTTCAACGCCGAACAGGTGGCAGTCGGGGGCGTGGCGCTATGGGTTTCGCATGACGGATCGCTCGGCAAGGGCTTCTATCGTGCTAAGGCCGAGCCGAAGCCCAAGGCAGGGAGCGGCGAGCCGCAGCCGCTCTACAGCAACAGCCTTGTCGCTGACCTGTCGCGGATCAAGACCCGCATCGTGCAGGAGGCGGTTTCGGCCAACCCGGCGCTGGCGCTCGACGTGCTGCTGGACAGCCTTGCGGGCCAGTTGCTCCACGGCGCGCACAGCTACCAGATGGCGCTCGACGTGCAGGCCAAGACCATCGCGACCGATGTTGCCGACGACTTGATGGCGACCAGCGACGTGCGGGAGGTCGAAGAAACGATGGCCGACCGCTTCGCATCGATCCCCGCCGAAGGCCGGTTCGAGGTCATTCGCGCCATGAGCCACGATGACAAGATGGCATTGCTGGCTGGCCTTGTCGCCATGACCGTTGACGGCACGGTGTTCGCGGGCGGTGCCCCCGGTGCGCGTCACCATCACTTCGAGCAGGTGGCCCGCGCTACCGGCGTAGACATTGCGACCCGCTGGCAGGCCCCCATCGCCCTGTTCGACAAGATGCGCCGTGCGGCCCTGATCGATCTGTTGCGCGAGGAATGCGGTGCTTCCAGCGCCGAGAATTGCGCGACCATCAAGAAGAAGGGTGATCTTGCCGTCAATGTGTCGGGACGGCTTCCGGGAGGGTGGCTACCTGCGCCCATGAAGATCGGCGCGTTCGATCAACCCGATGCGGACCCGGAGGATTTCGACACCGATATGGACGGTCACGGGATCGAGGACATGGAGCGCGGCGAATTTGTCGACGACGAAATGGCCTGATTTGAGCGGGGGCCGGTGATAATCGGCCCCCTTCCTTCCACCCCCATCATCCCCTCCGCCGGCGCGACAGCCATGCCCCGCATGGCCGTCGCGCCCGCTGCCCTTGCAGGTCAGCGCGCGCCGCCCGCCCACAAGGGACTGGCGGCGCGATAACGGCTATTGTCGCAAGTTCCGTGGTCGCGCAGGTGTGCCACGTGGCACACCCTCGATTCCCATGATCGAGCGTGCTTCGAACCACGCGAACAGGTCCGCCACGGCGCGACGGCGATAGGCATTGAGCCATCGACGCCTCCGATGCTCGGCCGCATCGTGGATCATGTGACACCTTTGGCAGAGTGCGGCCAGGTTGCGCGGCGCATTATCGGTCGGATCATGGTTGAGGTGGGCGCAGGCGATATAGACCCTCGTAATACGGATGCTCGCCGCGAGGTCGATTGCTCCGATCCTGATCCGCTTTCCCCGCCCGTCTCGCCACTGCCGGCGATCCATGTCCCACCACCGTCCATCGCCCAAGTGGAATATGCGCTGACCATGCGGGCGGCAGCAATGCTCGCACCGCCCCTTGGCGCGGCCGAAGCGAATGGCCCTCGACAGCTCGGGCCAGTCGATCGGGTAAAGCCAGCGATGTTCGGCCATGATCGGCATGACGATTCTATGAGTCAGCGGGAACGAGAACGAAAGCAGAAAGTCGCCTGATGGACCGCCTGATGGGCGGGCGCTGTTTGGTAGGGCTGTCCGTCAGTCTCCTCCCATCGTGAGGGGCGCGGCCCGCCGCCTCAAGGATCAGCGGTCCCCCCAATTTACTGTGTAAATCGGTTCCCCCGCTGCCCAGCAAGCCGGCCACTTCGCGGTCCTATGACCCGGCGTTCCGCGCCCCTCACGCTGTCGTCGCCAATCACGGCAACACGGAGGTTTTCCATGTCCCACCATCGCCTGTTCGCGCAGCTCGCCTTCGAGCGTGCGCTTGGGATGGCCGCGCTAAATGCGCTGGCCCAGGCGATCGCCGAGTGCGATCAGTTTCGCGCCGTTGGCCGCGAGCGCGACCCGATCCATTTCTGGGTTCTTGCCGGTGAACTCGAAGACGTGGTGCAAGATCGTATCCGAGACGTGCTGGATGGTCCTGGCCTTGCCATCGTCGAGCGCGGCGAGCTTTTCCATCAGCCACGGATCGTCGAGCTGGTGATCGCTGCTCGTCATGCACGCAACGCGCCGTCGTAACGGCGCGATTGCGCGCAAAAATGGGGTGCGTAGATCCGCACCGTGCTTCATTCGCCGCCCGCGCATCGCGCGACCGGCGCGAGGGGAACACCAAGGGCGCCGCCCTTTCGTTCCCGAACGACAATCGACCGCCCGTGTAATCCGCCAAGCACGGCACCCGGCGCTCAGCGCCGACCGTGCTAAGGCGGCTCGCCCGCGCCAGCGGTAGATTCTCGCTCCCCCTCCCCATCCCGTCCTCGCCGGACAGGCAGGGCCGTGAGGCCGAGCGGCCTTGCGGCCCATGCAGCAGGAGGATCAGCTATGCGCAGCCCTGAACAACTCGACACCATCCGTCGCCTGAATGATGCGGCCCGGAGCAACCCCGGCACCGCTTCCATTGCCAATGTCACGCTAGGGTTCCAGTCCCTTCCCGATGCCGACCGCTTTGCGGCACTGGCGGCGATCGTGGGATTTTCCCGATATGACGAAGACAATGACCCCTATGCGGAACATGATTTCGGAGCGGTCTATCGGCTCGTGACGGGCACGTGGACGCAGGAGCGGCCTTCCGACGAGAAGGCGATTGTCGAAACAGTCTTCTGGAAAGTGGATTATTACGACAACACGCTCACCTATGGCAGCGAAGCGCCGTGGGATGAGCAGCAGACCAAGCGTGTGCTGACCATCATGTTAGCCAACGAATACTGATGGTTGCGCCGACGATCCCGCGTCCGAATGAGCGCGGGATATGGTGGATCGAATGACTGCCGCGTCGAGTGATTTGTTGAGGAATCGCGCCGGGGAGAGTAAGGTTAAAATAGAAAGGATGACGCGATGGCCCAGATCGATCTTGAAGCACTGCGTGAGCGCATCCGCCAGATGGATTTTGAACGCGGCACTCCCGAACAGATCGCGCTCTGGCGCGAGGATGTCGCGGAGTCCCGCGCCAATCTCGTGATTGAAGACATGACGCCGACCAGCGATGAAGACGCGATGTTCGCGATGATGCTCGAAGAGGGTGTGCCGCCCGCACTCATGCCCTCGATCATCCTTAGTCTCTACCCGCCCGGAACCCGCCAGATCGCTGCCTGACATTGGCAAGCGATCCCTACACCTATCCCGGCACCGAGACGCTTCGAAACCGGCTTGGCCTCACCGATGAAAAGACGCTTGTCGAAGCTGAGCGGCGACTAACGCAGGCGCGCGGCGCAGAGGCCGCGCGCCTGACTTTTCCAGCGACGGCCGACGGCTATCGCGCGCTTCACAAGCACTTGTTTCAAGACCTCTATGATTGGGCGGGGCAGGACCGAACCGTCAACATCGCCAAGGGCGGTTCGAGCTTCGCAGCCGTGCCTTATGTCGCGCGTGAACTCGACAAGCGCTTTGCCGACATGGGCGCGCAAAGTAGCTTTCGCGGACTTCCTCGAGACGAGTTTTTCGACCGGCTCGGCGATCACATCAACGAGATCAACGCCATCCATCCTTTCCGCGAAGGTAATGGGCGCACCATGCGCCACCACGCGGCGCAGCTCGCGCGCGAGGCCGGACACCCGATCCGCATCGCCGCGATCGACAAAGACAAGTGGATGGAGGCATCCCGGCACGGCTTTCTAACGGGGGATCATCGCGGCATGACCGCCGTTCTCTCCGCAGCGGCAGTTAAGCGCGACCTCGCGCCCGAGGCGCGCATCGGTCCCGCCGGAATCGCTATGCTTCCGAACCGCGCGCCACCCGAGGGGCAACGCTATCGCGTCACCCTCACTAAGGCGCGCGAAGAACTGGAACGCTATTTGCCTGCCGCCCGACAGCAGGCGGCCGAACGATTGCGTGAATTGATCGGAGAAAGCGCGCCATCTACTGCCATCGCGAATGCAAGAACCGAGCTTGCCTATGTCCGGCACGCCAAGGGTCCGATCTACCAGTCCCACCTTTTGACATATCTCGGCGTGCGGCAGGTCGATGCCGTCGTTACCGCCAAACAAACGCCCCTTGAGCGTGTGCGTGAGATCGGGGCCGCCCTGGGCGTCCAGATCAACGGTCAGCAATCGGCACAGCTTCAGCGCGCCGTGCGGGCGCTCGAGCGGCCGATCCTGCCCCCCGGCCATTCCCCTGGGCAGGAGCGGCTAGCCGAGCTTTTCATGAAAAACACGCCTGAGAAGAACCACGCCGATCCGCGCCTCGCGCCCGCCCAGGCGATCGTCGACGCGGCCATGAAGACCGCGCGCGATCGGGGCGAGAGCGCGCGCATGGTCGGGACCATCGGGGAGTCGACGCGCCAGCTCGTCGCGGATCGGATCAAAACGGGCGGATCGCTGGACGGCGAGATCGGCCGCGCGACCCCGGCGCAAGCGCCGGCGCCGCGCGATAAGGACCGGAGCCGCTGACAGCATTGGGAGGACGGGGGCATGTGCAATCGGTATCGACTATCGGCCAAGCAGGCGGCCGTCATGCGGGCGTGCGGGTTCGAGCCGCCCTACCCCGAGGATGAGGCCTACCCGGTGCCGCGCTAGATTTTCCCTACCGGGAAGAAGACCGCGCGGCACGGCCTGGTCGTGCGTCGATCGTCGCAGGGCAACCGGCCACTGGAGCCGGTCGCGATGTAATGGGACTTCCCGACCCAGGTGCCGAGCAAGCGCGACCCGGCCGTGAAGCTGGACAAGTATGTCACCAACGCCCGCAACCTCGCTTCCTCGATGTGGAAGCCGTCGCTCGCCAAACCGGAGCGGCGCTGCCTTGTCCCCTTCACCCACTTCGCCGAGCCCCACCCCGAGGGCGGGACCGGCGACGATGGCAATGCTAGGAGAATGGCTTCGTATGGAGGTCACCCGCTTTGTAGCTGATGCGATCGTACAAGAGCATAATCGATTATCTCGTCACACATATATAGTGCCAGCCTATCGACCCAATATGGTCCTTTCGATTGTTCCTCTCAGCTACTTTTGACTAGCTGTCAGGCGTGGCCCGGGCCCCTCTGGCGACGACCGGCAAGGTCGCTGCGATGTCGGACCACTCGTCACGCTTCCTGCAGGGTGGCGTCGTTCGATTGCGTCTAAGAGGACAGACCAGATGAAAGCTCGTGATCTTTTGCTCAGCGCCTATCGCGTCGTCAGCCGCGAACTCTTGCGCGAGCGTAGGCGCCGCTTCCCCGACCAGCAGCGATTGAGCAGGCTCAAAAAGGAGCGCCTCGCGCTGAAAGACCGGCTTGCGCAGCATCAGCTCGCGACCGGGTCGACGTTGGCTATGGCACTCCGCATCGTCGCCCGCACCAAGCCTGCCTTCGCCTGATCAGATCAGCTTTTGGCTTAAGGATTCATTTCATGTGTGAGATTAACCTTTCACGTCGTGCGCTGGTCACGGGTGCGGCAACTGTTACCGCCTTTGCTGCAGCACCTGCGGCCGCACAGGTTGTAAATCGTCCCGGAAGCGCGCGCGTCGTCCCTCCCGCCCCTACAAAGGACGGCAAGTCTGCCCTCAATCCGGATCAGGCGCTGCAGTTGCTAAAGGACGGCAACATGGCGTTCCTCCAGGGTGAGATAGCCGATCCAGACCTTTCGGTGCGGCGACGTCTCGATCTGGCTCGCGGCCAGGCTCCCTTCGTCGCGTATGTGTCATGCTCCGACAGCAGAGTGCCACCTGAGCTGCTGTTCGGCCGCGGCCTGGGCGAACTCTTCATCGTGCGAAATGCCGGCAACACTGTCGACACTGTCGCGAAGGGCTCGATCGAGTTTGCCGTAGCGGTGCTGGGTGTGCCGCTGGTTGTCGTGATGGGTCATGAGGCCTGCGGCGCCGTCAAGGCAGCCATGGACGTGGTGAATAAGAACGCGCGTTTTCCCGGCGCAATCGATGCGATGATCGAGCCGATCATTCCGGCCGTGCTGGAGGCGCGCAGCGCGTCCGGAGATGCGACGGAGGCAGCGATCCGGCAGAACGTCCGGCGAGTCGTCACCAACTTGCGCGAGCGAAGCGATCCGCTGCTGATGGAGCCGCAGGCTCAGGGCAAGCTCAAGGTGGTCGGCGCCTATTACGAGCTCGGCACAGGCCGCGTCGACTTCTTCGACATGCCGCGATGAGGCGCATCCACACGGCATGTTTCTCGTCCGTCGCTGCCGGCCTGATCGCGGCAGCGCCGGCGAGCGCGTCAGACCATGACGAGCAGGTTTGGACCTCGGCTACCGTCACTACCGCCTTGTCGCCCAAGGTCGATGCCACGCTCGAGCTGCACAGCCGCTACACCGACAACGTCTCCCGGGTGGGTCAGGTACTGATCCGGCCCAGCGTGACCTACAAGCTGCCACGCGGTTGGTCGGTCACGGCCGGTTACGTCTATGTCCGCACTCGCTTCGAGAACACCCTCTCAAATGACGAGCACCGTAGCTGGCAGCAGATCGGCTACACCCTGGCGGCCAACGCCGCGACGGGCCTTGCGATCACCGGCAGGACTCGTGTCGAGCAACGCTTCCGCCCTGACGCGGGCGGCGTGGGTTGGCGGTTGCGGCAGCAGTTGCGCGCTCAACTGTCGTTGGCGCGAGGCAACCCGGTGCGCGCCGTCGTCTGGAACGAGACCTTCATCGGTCTGAACACGACGGCTTGGGACCGGCATGACGGAGTCGACCAGGTCCGGACGTTCATCGGCGCTAGCCTGCCGGTTGCAGACGGTGTGACCGTCGAACCCGGCTACCTCAACCAAACCGTGTTCCGGATCGGACCAGAGCGGGTGAACCACATCTTGGCCGCCAACATCTTCGCCCGCTTTTGAGAGCGGCGCCTGCGCACGCAAGGATATGTGATGATTGACGAACAACCGCCAGCTGATGCTCCCGTTATCCGGGTCACAGCCATGCCGGCCGATGTGAACCCATATGGCGACATGTTCGGCGGTTGGATGATGGCGCAAATGGATTTGGCGGCCGGCTCGGTGGCATCACGCCATTGCGGCGGGCGAGCGGTCACTATCGCGGTTGACGGCATGCAGTTCCACCGACCGGTGTTCGTCGGCGACGAAGTATCTGTCCATGCTCGCCTTATCACTACAGGTACGACATCCATGACGATCGAGGTCGAGGCATGGCGACGTGGTCGTCACACGAGCGAAGCTTGCCGTGTTACCCAAGCTCAATTCATCTTCGTGGCGATCGGCGATGATAGGCGGCCGCGCCGTGTTACCCCTCTCGAAGGTTGATATCCAGCGATCTGTGGGAAGCCGTAATCGCGGCAGATCACCATCGGCTTACTCACAACCGTCACCCCGGCTTTGGTCGGCTGCGAGAGCGGCGTTCCATAAACCTGCAAAGCAGGAGTAGTCCAAGACGATCCTCTACCCGAAAAAACGTATGGCCCGCCCCGTCTGCAAGTGGAATTTTGAGGTGATCTGATCAGTCTGCGTCAACGTATACGGTCTCACGGGCACGCCCGTGGCCAAGATGGAGATCCGCGCATCTGGAGCCACGATAAAGAGTTCGGCAGCAGGTGCCATTTTTTTCGCCGGGCTTTCCAGATGCTGGTCGACTGTCAGGCCATCTTTCCAATCCTTCCTGCAAACAACGCTGGCCTATGCCCAGATGAGCATCAGGCCGATCGGTTCAAATGGCAACGGGGTAGCTGCGTTCGAAGGTTGCGCCCTTACGCAAAGCGGCCCAAGCGATCCGCGCCAGCTTGTTGGCCAGGGCGACCACGGCAGCATTGCGGTGAACACCCCGTTCCAGCATCGCTTTGAGCCATCGCCCAAGTGGCGTGTCACTTCGAGAGATCGAGGGCAGGCTGGCCCTGGCACCATGGATCAGCAGGGTTCGCAAATAGGTGTTGCCGCGTTTCGAGATACCCAGCAGCCGCGGTTTGCCTCCGGTGGTATGCTGGCGTGGGACAAGGCCAAGCCATGCCCCCAGGTCTCGGGCCTTGGCGAAGCTGCCGGCATTGCCAACCGCTGCGATCAGCGCGGTAGCGTTGAGCACTCCGATAGGCGTCACCTCAAGGTTTGTTCGCCAGACAACGATTTCTCGGACATAAGCGGAACATGGGCTACGCTACACGCTTCAACCGCGCCATTGGCTCGTTGAGTGGGTGGAATTCACCTGCTGGAAGTCGCCTGGCCTGCTCCCAGAGGTAATCGCCGGTCAGACTGATGTGCGCCCAGCCCATCGGAGAAAGGTGCGCAAGCAGTGCCGCATCGAACGTCGTGCCGACAGCGTTGAGGTGCTGGGCGGCCCGGTCGAGATAGACCGTGTTCCAGTAGGAAATCGCCGCAATCAGCAGGTTCAGCCCAGATGCGCGAAATTCCTGATTTTCCAGCGAGCGATCGGTGAACCGACCCTGCCGGTTGGTATAGATGGCGGCGGCAAGCGTGTGCCTCGCCTCGCCTTTGTTGAGACCGGCCTGACAGGCACGTCGCAGTTCCGGTTGTTCAAGCCAATCGAGCGTGAACAAAGTGCGCTCGATACGGCCCAGTTCAGCCAATGCAAAATCCAGCCTGTTCTGGCGTTTGTAGGCGGCAAGTTTTCGCAAGATTACTGACGGCGCCACCGTGCCATCCTTGATTGAGGCGACAATCCTGACGATGTCATCCCAATCGGCCTCGATCGCTGCCGTTTTGATGGTGCGGCCCATCAGATTTTCGATGCCCTTGTATGTCGATGGCGCAGCGATCGAACCCAGCTTGCGGTCGCCAATATCGCGCAGCCGGGGCGCGAAGCGGAACCCGAGTAGGTGGCAGAGTGCGAAAACATGATCGGTGGCGCCGCCGGTATCGGTATAGTGCTCATGCAACGGAAGGTTGCCGGCGCCCAGGACAAGCCCGTCGAGCACGTAAGGCGCTTCACCTGCCGTCGCGGACATGATCCGTGATCCGAATGATGCGAAGTGATCGGAAAGGTGAGAATAGATTTTCACGCCAGGTTCGGCGCCATATTTGGCATTGACGTCCGCCGCCCCTGAACGGCTCCGCCCCGACCGGAAGAACTGGCCATCGGACGACGAACTGGTGCCAGCGCCCCAATGCCGCGCGAAGGGTAATTCGTGATGGGCTGAGATGATCATGGCCAGCGCGGCCTGATAGTTCTCGGGTGAAAGATACCAGTTGTGGGTCCATGCGAGTTGGGCATAGCTGACGCCTTCGCTGGCATTGGCCATCCGCTCCAGCCCGAGGTTGGTGCCATCAGCCAGAATTGCGGCGAGTACCGTGCTGGGGTTGTCGTGCTCCTTGCCTGAGCGCAGGTCACGGAATGCGTTCAAAAAACCAGTGCGTTCGGCGACTTCAAGCAGCAGCTCGGTGATGCGCACGCGGGGAAGCAGGGTATCGAGCTTGCGATCGAGGGCTTCAGCTTCCGGTGGGGTGACAGGCGGCATTTGCTGAAGCTTGAGCCGGTCTCGTTCGAGCGACACTCCCTCAAGCTTGTTTGTTTTCAACTGCTTGGCAAATCGGCGCAGCCGCCAGTCAAGATTTCGTGCCCGGTCAGCGAGGTAGGATGCAGCATTTGAATCGAACGGAAGCACATCCGCCACTTTGGCGGCGTCGCGCCGACCCAGCAAATAGGCATCGAAGCGCTGATAGTTGCGGGTTCCCTCGATCCATACATCACCGGCGCGCAAACGATCACGCAAGGTTGCCATGATCGCAATTTCATAACGTCGGCGGTCGATACGGCCGCTTTCGGTGATGAGACGCTTCCACTGCCGATTGGGGAATGGCAGTGGAACGCCATCGGGAAGGTCGCGCGACTTTCGTGTGTTCGCATCGCGAATGACATCGATGGCTTTGATCAGTGCCGTCCCTGTTCCAGACGCCTTGAAGGTGAAGGCGTCCAGAAATGCCGGGCTGAAACGCCGTAGCGTGGCGTAACGCTCGGTTGCCGTTACCAGTGCGTCCTCGCCGGCAAGATCAGCAAGGGCATCTACTTGGGCCTTTGCCGCAACAAGCCGGTGCCAGCCCACCGCTTCGTCAATCAATTCGAGCGGATCGCCGCCATTCTGGACAGCCTCATCAAGTGCTGTAATCGTGGCGCCAAACAGCCGCATGAGTTGCCCCACCGACTGAATACTATCTTGGTAGCGACGCTCGCGCCCACGCCGCGCGCGCGTGAACATGCCGCCGATAAGTCGGTCAAACATTTGGATCGCGGCATCGGCAAGTCTGGCCTCAAGGTCGATCACTGCGGCCGTCAACGTCGCCCGCCTGCGATTGACGCTGTAATCCGAAAGCAGGAATGCCGGTGCCACGCCGCCCTCGCGGACAAATTGGGCAAAGCGGAATTCCGGAATGGCGCCCCCAACTACCGGGTGGATACCTATGCCGCGAACATAGCGCAGGCGCTCAAGCAAGCCATTGATATTGGCCGCAGTCGGGGCTTCTTCGAAATTACGCAACCACGCCAGCGGTGTCATGCCGAAATCCGGGTTGTTGATTACGAGTTCGTCTAGCCGTGTCAGTTCAGCAGAGCTGAGGCCTTCGACGATTGCGGCTGCGGCAGCTTTGCGTGCGCGTGCCCGGCCAGCAAGACCGGCGCGTTCCAGTGTGTCGCCTGACGGAAGAATGAACCGCTCACCCTTCAGGCCAACCATGAGGGCGCGAACAATCGGTTCACCTCTGTCTGTATACTCGGCGGCTTGCGCGGCAAGATTCAGGGCAAGTGCCAGGTCGCCGCGTCGAAACGGGCGTATGCCAAGATAACGCGCCACGAGATCGGCATGATCGGTACGGGTTTGCGCGCGCTGACCATATGCAGAGAAGGAGGAAGGATCGACGAATAACTGTGCCGCGAGGTACTGAAGAATGACGTCGGGAAGCCCGATCTCGGGTTGCAGACCAAAGCCGGGATGTCGCATCAAAGCGATTTGTGCAGCCAGACCGAGGCGATTTGCTGGACCATAGCGGCGCCCAACCAATTCAACATCTTCCGCAGAAAGGGTATAATGCCCAATGATCGCGGTTTCTTGGACAGGAGGATCGAACAGGCGCCGGCGCTCGTCTCCGGTCAGAAGTCGGCGTCGTGCCATTTTGCTCTCCCGCTGAGGCGAATAACAAAATTGACACCAAAGCGGCTTGCACTGGAGGGAGGCCATTCGTTGCCGGTTGATCCCCGAGCAATCACCCGGCGCAGCAAGACAGTTTGGCGACATCCTTATCAAACGTTTGGGCCGCCAGTTTGAGGCCTTCCACAGTGGTCAGGTAAGGAAATATCGTTGCACCCAATTCCAGGGTGGTCATGCCGTGTTTGATCGCCAGCACCAGTGTCTGGATCGAATCCGCGCCTTCGGGTGCCATGATCTGGCCGCCCAGCAAACGGTCGTTCGCCTTGTCGGCAATCAGTTTGATGAGACCCCGCGTATCGCGTGCTGCCAGTGCCCTTGGCACAGCATCGAGCGGGAGCAGCGAAACCTTGATGTCCAGGCCTTGCGCCCGTGCTGTCGTTTCAGTGAGGCCGGCGCTGGCGACTTGCGGGTCGGTGAAGACGACGGATGGCATGGAGGAATTGTCGTAGCGGTATTGGTTGCCCGTCACCGCGTTGCGCGCGGCCAGTTTTGCGCCATAGGCGGCCATGTAGACGAACTGGTCCCGTCCCGTTACATCGCCCGCCGCGTAAATGCCTGGAACCGACGTTTCGAGGTGGTCATCGACGACGATTCCACCATTACGGGCAAGCACTATGCCGCGCTCCTCCAGCCCAAGCCCGTCGCTATTGGGTCGGCGTCCGGTGGCGATGAGCACCTGTTCCGCCGCGACGGTGTCACAATGCCCCTCGCAGGTCAATTCGACCCCGCTCTGTGTTTGGGCGATACGCTGATAGCCGACACCTGCGCAAACCCGCACGCCCTCGGCTTCCAAATAGTTTTTCAGCGCGGCACTCACTTCCGGGTCCATTTCGGGGAGCAGGCGGCTTCGGCAGCAGATGGTGACATCAACGCCCAGACGCGAAAACATCTGTCCCAGTTCTACCCCGATCACCCCGCCACCGATCACCAGCAGCGATTTGGGCAAGCGATCCAGCGCCAGCGCCGATGTGCTGGTTAGGTAGGGCACGCTGTCCATCCCCGGAATCGGCGGCACGGCGGCGTGCGCACCCATCGCCAATATGACCTTGCCGACCTTCATGGGCGCATCGCCGACAATCAGCGCACCATCGGCAAAGCGTGCCTTGCCCTCGATATAGCTCACACCGTCATAGGCGGGCAGCAGATCGACATATTTTTTTTGGCGCAGCGTCGTGACAAGATCGTCCTTCGACGCCGCCAATACGGACCAGTCATCCATCTGGACAGCGCCCCCAAGGCCGGGAAAGCGCGCGGCGGCAAGCCCACCATGCACCGCTTCGGCGGCGCGGATCAGCGTCTTGGAAGGAACGCAGCCAACATTGACACAGGTGCCGCCAATCGTGCCGTGACCGACGAGCGCCACTTTCGCGCCCAGATCGGCAGCGGCGATCGCGGCGGAGAACCCGGCAGAACCCGCGCCGATGACGGCCACGTCAAATCCTTCCTGCCCGGGGCGGTTGCAACAGTCGTTCATTGCTTATCGCTTTCTTGAGGCGCTGGCGGCGCCCCGCTCAGTTTTGAATAGCGCGCGCCGGATAACCCGCGTTGGTTGATGCAGCGGCAATCGCAGCAGCATTGGTGCGGCGCGGGTTATAGGTTGCGCGCGCGGTCTTGGCTGCGAAATCGACCGTGACCGCCGTTACCCCGGCGACGCCTTCCATCGCCTTCTTCACGGTGATCGGGCAGGTGGCGCAGGTCATGTTCTCTATGGCAAAGGTGGTTTGCTTCTGAGCGGTTGCGGTAGCCGCGGGGCGATCTTGCGCCGTGCCACTAACTGCATAGGCGACCCCGCCGCCAGCCATAGCCAGCACGGCCATAGCGATACATACTGTCTTTTTCATGGGTATTTCCTTTCAATAGAACCAGGGTGCCCACCAGTCGATGGTGAGCGCCAGGATGGCGACGGCAAGGCCCAGCCACAGCACCGCCTTGGTGGTCCAAGCCGATTGTGGACGAGCGCAGTAGGAACCGTCTTCACAGGGCGGTTTCGGCTTGAAATAGACATGCCAGAAGCCGTAGCCGAGCAGCGCGAGCGTTACGCCTGCGACATAGGGCTTGTAAGGTTCGAGCGCCGTCAGGTTGGCGATCCACGCGCCGGAAATTCCGAGCATAACCAACAGTAGCGGGACGACGCAGCAAGCCGAGGCGAGCCCCGCGCCGATCAATGCGCCCGCCGCAACCCAGTTTGCCTGCTTCGGCTCGTGGTTTTCGGTGAGGGCTGGCTGTCCCGCTTCCGGCGTTGAGACCATGGCTTGAATCCCTTGTTCCAACTGAGTGATTCGCAGTGTAGGCTCTGTAGCCACTACAGACTCAAGAGGTATTTTCATGGAGCAACAGGTCGGCATCTTGCGTGCCCAGCTTGCCCGGAAAACAGGCTGCAATCTCGAAACCATCCGCTATTACGAGAAGGTGGGATTGCTGCCGGGGCCGCCTCGCAGTTCCAACGGCTACCGCGTCTATTCGCCGGAACTGGTGCAAAGGTTGCAGTTCATCCTGCGCGCGCGCGACCTTGGCTATGCAATGGATGAGATACGGTCATTGTTGTCGCTCACCGATACCGGTGCACAAACCTGCGCGGAGGTTATGGCGAGAACCGAACTCCACCTTGAAGATGTCCGCCGCCGCATTGCAGATTTGCAGAAGATAGAGGTGACGCTGGCGACCACGTTAGCCAGATGCACTGGAGATGACGTTGCCGAATGTCCCATCCTGGAAGCACTCCAGTTTTTACCCCATCAAGGCAATTGACGCCATCTTTGAGGGATTTGATTTCGTGATGTCAGCTTGGAGTATAGCCTAACCGGACGTCAGGATGCAGCGGCGGTTTCTGTCAGGATAGGGTTATGGCAAGCATTTATTGACGCATGTTCCGCCGTGTCATAGAATTCAACCTGACATTTTGACCGGAGGCGGCGATGAAAGGCCAGAGGATCGGTTACGTCCGGGTGAGCACATTCGATCAGAATGTCGATCGCCAGTTGGACGGGCAGTCGCTCGACCGGATTTTCACCGACAAGGCATCGGGCAAGGACATCAACCGCCCCGAACTCGATGCCATGCTCGCCTTCGCCCGCGAGGGTGACACCGTCGTGGTCCACAGCATGGATCGATTGGCGCGTAATCTCGACGATCTGCGCAAACTGGTTCAGTCCCTCACCAAAAGAGGCGTCCGGATCGAGTTCGTGAAGGAAAGCCTGGCCTTCTCGGGCGAGGATTCCCCGATGGCCAACCTGATGCTCTCGGTCATGGGTGCGTTCGCCGAATTCGAGCGCGCCCTGATCCGGGAGCGGCAGCGCGAAGGCATTGCGGTCGCCAGACAACGCGGTGCTTATCGCGGGCGGAAACGTTCCCTCTCCGACGAAATGGTCGCCGAGCTGCACCGCCGTGTTGATGACGGCGAGCGCAAGGCCGTCATCGCCCGTGACCTGGGGATCAGTCGCGAAACCCTCTACCAGTATCTCCGCGCTGCCACCTGAGCCGGTTTCACCCAGCCTCGCTCACCCTTAGGCTTGTCTGATTGATACGACCAATGTCACGTCTCTTGAATTGCTTGAATCATATCAATGAGGATTGGAGGTCTCCTTCGTCAAACGAATGGCAAGAACGCGACCGATTGCCGCTGCGGCGACTGGCTGGACGGCGCTTGGCGGAAATGGTGCAACCGAACTAGCATTGATCTCGCAAAGCGCATAGGAGCCATCGCTGATGGCTTCACCAGGGCGAAATAGGAAGTCGGCGTCCCAAAGAAGCGGAAGATCGTGGTCGGCGATCGACAGCAACCTTTGCATCTCTGGAATCCAGCGATCCTCCATCGCTTTCCGTAAGGCTGCGAAGCGCGTCACCTCCGGTCCGAACATGGCGCGGCCCATCGGCTGTGGGGTTGACGACGTTGTATCAATGGCCGTTGGCGTCATCAGCGCAGTGATCAGGTTGTGCCCAAAGCCAACCACTCGGTGCCCGCACACGTAGCAGCGGACCATGCCCTCGGACGACTGCGGCTGATAAGCCTGATCGATCAGCACGCCGCCGTCGTTTAGAAACGGCACCCACCTTTCCAAGCACTCGGCTAGGCTGATGCGCTCCGATTTGCTTCCTTGGCGGGCCTCTTGAACTTTCACCGACGTTTTCAAAGCCGGAGCGTTTCCCGCTTCGTCTAGTTGGACACGCCATACATTCCTGCCGCCGTTGCCGTAGTTCGGCTTCAGCACGCGCGGGCCTGCGGCAAGATGTTCGGGGAAACGAGCGCGAAGGCCTTCAGCGTCCACGTATCGATCGACATCGCTGCCCCATTCCATGGATCGCGTTGTGTAGAGCACTTCCTTGACGCCGATTTTGGCGATCACGTCAGGATGCGCGCTGACGACAACGCCGCACCCCGCGACTTCGCGCAGCATTGGATCGAGCTGCGAGCGGTCGCCTGAAATGTCCAACGGATTCACCCAGACCAGCACTGTGTCGCACGACAGCAGCTCGTCCCGAATCTCGCGAACCGCCTCGTCCCTGTACAGTACAGGCCTTGCGGTCGCCCCGAGCGCCCGCAAGGCCTGCATTATCGGCCACTGCCGGGCTTCATGAAAGCGATGCGTCCACTCGGCTGCTTGCCCACGCCAAAGAAGAGCGATGTTCGGGCCGGATGTCATTGTTGCATCTCCCCATCGGACCTGTCCCCTTTGTGGTCGCGAACTCAGGTGTCGCGCAGCAGTGGGTGTTAAGCCACGGCGGTCGGGTTCAGCCGCCGCCGCGCAAAGCCGCGGCATAGCGCCGGTCGACCACTTCCCAGTCGATGTTGCGGAAGAAGGCGTCGACATATTTGGCGGCGGCGGTGCCGTAATCCATGTGGAAACTGTGCTCGTACATATCGAGCGCGAGCAGCGGCACGCCGGCAATCGCACCGTGCATATGATCCCACGCCCAATGGTTGTGCAGCGAGCGCGTGTGGAGATTGTAGACGAGCACGCACCAGCCCGATCCGCCGGCAAGGCTCATCCCGGTACGGCGGAAGTCGGCTTCCCAGCGGTCGAACGAGCCGAACGCCGCGCCCAGCGCGTCGCGGATGGAACCGGCTGCCTGGCCGTTGCCGCCGAGCCCGTCGAAATAGACCTCATGGAGCACCACCGAGCCGGTGCGGTGCAGCTCCTCGCGCTTCAATCCGCCATAGACCACCGGCGGCAGGTCCGTGTCAGCGAGCGCGGCGGCAAGTCGTGTCTCGATCATATTCAGGGCCTTGACCGAGCCCGCATAATTGTTCTCGTGGTGCGATGTGATCAGCCTTTCGGAGAGGCCGTGAAGCCTGGCGGGATTGAACCTGAGCGGCTTGACCTGATGATTTCCGGCAAAGGCGGGGGCAGCCGCCGGCGCTGCGGCCGGCGTCTGCGCAGAGGCTTCGTTGATAGTCATGGCGGCGGCTCCGATGCCAAGAGTTGCGATTGCACTGCGTCGGGAAAGATGGTCGATCGTCACGCGTCACTCCTTCAGATGATCATTACATATGCGGCCCCGAGGACCGAGCAGACGCCGAGCACCGGCAGCATGCCGGCCTTGAACCGGAACATGGCGAGTATCGCACCCACCGCGAGCGCCAGCGCCGGCCAGTTGACGGACGTTAGGACTGGGAGATCGATGGTGCCGGCTGCGAACGGCACTTCGCGGACTTGCTCGAACAGAGTGTGGATACCAAACCAGACCGCCAGATTGAGGATCACGCCGACCACTGCGGCGGTGATCGCCGAAAGCGCGGCCGACAATGCGCGGTTGCCGCGCAGCCGCTCGATGAATGGCGCGCCGGCGAAGATCCACAGGAAGCATGGCAGGAAGGTAACCCAGGTGGTGAGGATTGCGCCGAAGGTCGCGGCGACGAGCGGCGGCAGCCCGGTCGCTTCGCGGAAGGCCGCGAGGAAGCCGACGAACTGCGTCACCATGATCAGCGGCCCGGGCGTGGTCTCGGCCATGCCGAGCCCGTCGAGCATCTCGCCGGGCTGGAGCCAGCCATAGGTCTCGACTGCCTCCTGCGCGACATAGGCGAGCACCGCATAGGCGCCGCCGAAGGTCATCACCGCCATCTGGCTGAAGAAGGTGGCGATGCGGCTGAACACGTCGTCGGGGCCGAACGCGAACAGCAGCGCTGCGACCGGCCCGAGCCAGAGCAGCAGCAGGACGCCGGAGATGCGCAGCGACCAAGAGAGGTTCGGCCGGGCATGGTCGGGAAGGCCCTCGCCAAGAGCGGTGTCGCGGTCGTGGATTATCTCAGCGCCGGCGGGACCATGTCCGCCGCCGCCCTTGAATGCGGCGTAACCAGCGCGGCCACTGAAGAAGCCGATCAGCGCGGCGGCAAGCACGATCAGCGGGAAGGGCACGTCGAGCACGAAGATCGCGACGAACGCCAGCGCGGCAAAACCGCGCATGACGTTGTTCTTCAAGGCACGCGAACCCACCCGGACCACCGCCTGTAGCACCACCGCCAGCACGGCGGCCTTCAATCCGAAGAACAATCCCTCGACCAGCGGCACTTCGCCGAGCAGCACATAGACATAGCTGAGCCCTAAAATCGCGAGGAAGCCGGGCAGCACGAATAGCGCGCCCGCGACCAGGCCCCCCTTGGTCTTATGGAGCAACCAGCCAATATAGACAGCTAGCTGTTGCGCTTCAGGGCCGGGCAGCAGCATGCAATAGTTGAGCGCGTGGAGGAACCGCTCCTCGCCGATCCAGCGCTTCTCCTCGACCAGGATGCGATGCATCACCGCTATCTGGCCCGCCGGTCCGCCGAAGCTGAGCAGCGCGACCCTGATCCAGACGCGCACCGCCTCGCCAAAGCTGATGCCGTGCTCGTGCAGCGTCTCGACTGCGATTTCAGCGCGTGCGCTGGCCTCCATCTTTAGTCCTCTTTTCGCCGGGTGAAGTGAGCATAGAATCCGTCGAGCGCGGTCGATCCGCGCGCGATCCGCTCCTCGTCGTCGTCGGTGCCGGCACAGATGCCGGCGATAAGCGCGCTCACTCCCGGAGTTTCCGGGCGCTCGAACCGAGCATCGGCAATATCAAGGTCGTGAACAATTTCGCCGAGCGCCCGCAGCGCGGGGTCGGTCTCGAGACCGGTGAGGAACACCAAGGTCTCGAAGGAGCAGCGGTCGCCTTCGTGGGTGAACTCAGCGTCCGCCATGTCGAACCTCAGTTCGTCAGGCTCCGGCACATATCCTTTGCCCTCGACGAACTTGAAGCTCGCCTCGGGGTCGATGAAGCGGCGAATGAGCCAGGCGGACGCGATGCGATCGACATGGACATGGCGGCGCGTCACCCAAACGCGGCGCTTTAGCTCCGCCGGGGTCAGCTCGGGCGCACCGGGGCCGCTCACATCGGGATGTTGGTGAGAGCGGCGGTCCGCCTCGGTGATGGCGGCCTGTGCCGCCTGCCGACCATGCGCACCGAAAAAGTCGATCGCGGCGACCTCGTTCAGGCGTTTGCGCAGGCGGCCCACATCCGCCGCCGCGACATACTCGCCCTCACACAGCGCGCGCGCCTCGCGTGCCAACTCCTCATAGTCGGCGTCACGCGCAGCGTCGAACACTCCGCGCAGCTCCGCATCGCCCATGCCGCCGACAAGGCGCGCTTCGAGGATCAGCGCCTCGCCGCCATTTTCGGTGATCTCGCGATGCAGTTCTTCGAACAGCGCGCGCGTGTCCTCGCGATTGGGGAGCGCATGGACGGCGTTCTTGAGCGGCGCGGCCCCGATCGCCTGCAAACGCCGCCAGACCTTCACCCGCAAATAGGCAGGCTTAGCCGGAAGCTGCGGGATCAGGAGCAACCAAGGGGAAGCTTGTGTGTTTGTCATAGTTGTATCGTCACTAGCCTACAAGTGTAAGGGTTGCATCACAAGCCTCATGAGCATAGGACTGCTTATCCCGAAGAAAGAAACCGGAGCGCAATGTCGCGGCTCGCCGGCGGCGCGCTCGCATGACGTGAGGCTTTCCGTGTCGAGTGCGCTGATGAAGGATCAATTATGCTGAAAAAGACCATCGCCTTGGGATTCGCCAGCCTCCTGCTGGCAAGCCCGGCATGGGCAGCGCCGGACTGGTCGGCTGTCGACCGGGCGATAGGACGAGCGGGGGCCGAACAGCCGGGGGGCGTTCACCGCTACAGCTTCCCGCGTTCGGACCTGAGCGTCACGCTGGATGGGGTGACGATCAAGCCCTCCCTCGCGCTCGGCTCTTGGGCGGCGTTTCAGCCGATGGGCGACGAGGCGATGGTGATGGGCGATCTCGTGCTGACCCACGACGAGGTGAACCCCGTTTTGAGCCGCCTGCTCGCAAGCGGTTTTACGATCACCGCGCTCCACAATCACCTGCTCCGCTCTTCGCCTGCGACCATGTACATGCACATTGCCGGCCACGGCGACCCGGTGAAGCTCGCGGCCGCGCTCCGGCAAGCGCTATCAGCCAGTCGGACCCCGCTCGCCGCGCCGCAATCGCCTTCGGCCAGCGCAGCCGCATCGCGGCTCGACCTCGATGTGGCCGCGCTCAACCGGTTGATGGGCGGTGAGGGCAAGACGGCCGGTGGCATCCTCCAATACAGCTTTCCGCGCGCCGAGCGGCTGATGGACGGCGATATGGAGACTCCGCCGACGATGGGCACGGCGACCGCGATCAACTTTCAGCCAACCGGGGACGGCCGAGCCGCCATCACCGGCGATTTCGTACTTGTCGCAAACGAGGTCGATCCGGTCCTGCGCGTGCTGCGGACGAACGGGATCGAGGTCACGGCGCTGCATAATCATATGCTAAACGACGAGCCGCGGCTGTTCTTCATGCACTTCTGGGCCAACGACGACGCAGCCAAGCTCGCCCGTGGGCTGCGCGCGGCGCTCGACAGGATGAACAATCAGAGGAGTTGAACTCGGACGACGGCTCATTGGGCCGTAACCGCCGCCCGCCCGACCCCACGGCCCTTATGCAGGAAGTGGAATGGAACATGGCTAGCAAACGAACTCTCACTGTTGTCGCAGGCGTGGGCGCGGCCGCGCTGGCGATCGCGGGCGTGGCGATCGCGCAAAACCACGAGGCGAACGAAAACCGGATAATCGGCAAGCACAGCGAACGAGACATCCCGCTTGCTCAGGTGCCCGAGGCCGCGATGAACGCGGCACGCGCGCAACTCGCGTCAATAAGCAAAGCGGAGCAAGTCACCCGAAAGGCGGACGGAAGCACGCTCTATGAAATCAAGGGCAAGAACAGCGACGGAAAGACGATCGAACTGTTCGTCACGCCCGAAGGCCAGGTGCTCGGCCGCGAATGATGGATCAGCACGGGGCGCCGGCCGTCGAGGGCCGTGCGCCCCTTCCGAAATGATACTGCGGAATAGGAGACGAAAATGCGGCCAAGGCGATGGATATTGTTATGCGCCGCTTTGGCCGCCCTGCCTGATAGTGCGATCGGCCAAACCGAACCCGCGTCGGCGACGGGCTCGGCGTTGTTCGTAAGCTGTCAAGCGAATGAGCCGCGATGCGGCGCTTACCTCCAAGGCGTGCTCGACATGATGATCGTCGCGCGAAAAGCGGAATGCCGCGCTCCACGCTATGACCGATCGGCGCTGCGCGCGGCATATTTACGCTGGGCGGAGCAGAATAGCTATTTTATGAGTGTTCATATGGTGGCCGGAGCTGAACGCTCGTTAGCGAAGGCTTGGCCATGTCAGTAGCATCGTACCCCGCGGCGTAGCCTGCCCGGCGGCTGCCTTTGAGGGCAGGCGGAGCGTCCGCCTGGCGGTGAATTCCGCCAGCTCAACGATCCCATGTCGCGCCTCAAGCTCGCTAATTAGCCGATGTTCGCATTATGTCTGCCAAATCGTTGTCTGGCGCACAAACCTTGAGGTGACGCCCGATACCGGGGATGGATGTCAGGCGCCGGGCTGCGGCATCGTTGCGAGCGAGTTCGACGAACTCCGCGTTCAGGCTCTCAATCTTCTCATCGAGATCCCGCCATTCGGCACGAAGGTCACCGATGAGCCGACGAATCCGAGAGGAGAGCGCAGTCTCTTCCTGAGTGAGCAAGGCATCGACACCCAGTTCCAGCTTCCGACGACCAACAGGGAAAATCGTGCCGCGCTCCAGCATGATCGCACGCAACTGGTTGATCAGGCTCCTGCGCTCAGCCACCAAACGGGACCGGACGCGGTGAAGGGTCTGGATGTCTAACTGATCCTGGCTTTTGAGTTCTACGAAGCGCATCGTCGGGCGTGATGCTGCCTCGGCGATGCCTTCGGCATCCCGGTCGTCATTTTTCTGCGCTTTCACGTAGGGGCGAACGTATTCCGGTGACATCAGCCGGATCTCGTGCCCATGATCGGCGAAGAGACGGCCCATATGATGAGCGCCGCAACACGCCTCCATCGCCACAATGCATGCTGGTAGCTTCGAGACGTAATCGATCAGTGTTTGTCGGCGCATCGATCGGCGCAGGACAACCGCCCCGGTCGCATCCACACCGACGATGCTGCAAGCGTTCTTGCCCAGATCAACGCCAAGGATCACAATAGACATCGGTCCGTTCCTTTCCCTTCTCAAGCACCGGCATCATACCCGATGCCGGGGAAAAGGGGCGGGCCATCCCATAAAGCAAATCGGCGACGTAGGTTATCGCCGAGATCCAAAACAGCGAGGGCAATCTTGTCGCACTCAGCGCGATCGCCGATTGAACCGCAGCGGCCTTCAGGCAGCGCTTCCAGATCCCCTTGCTATCCTGAATCTCAGTTGATGCCGGCCTGCTGGAGACATGGTTGTCAGGCTCCCATCGAAGGACCCAGGTTTGAGCAGCGCCTCAGCTCAGCCGCGAAGCGCTGCTAACGGAGCGACGAGCGTCCAGGTCACCCCAGACTGCGGAAAGTCGATCTCTGCTCGTCCGCGAAGGCTTCGACCGGCAGCAGTGCTGATCAACCGACTTCCAAAGCCTTGGCGCTCAGGCTTGCGTACCGGTGGTCCTCCCCGCTCTGTCCACAAAAGCCAAAGCTGCGTTGCGCCGCCTACCTCCACGATCTGCCAGGTCAGTTCGACTGTCCCTGTCTCGTTGGAGAAGGCGCCAAACTTTACCGCGTTGGTCGCCAGCTCATTCAACGCGAGCATCAACGTCATGGCTGAACTCGGACCCAAGTCGACAGGTGGCCCGCTGCATTGCCATCTGCCAGCGTAAGGGGAGAAGTTGACAAGCGCATTCTGGACTAGAGCATCTAACGGAGCTGCGCCCCAGTCAGCGTCAAGGAGTTGCTCAACTGTCCTGTTAAGGGTCGCAAGTCTGGTATCAATCGCCGCTCCCGCTTCTTCAATCGACACTGTCGACTTGAGGCTTTGGCTAACAATAGCCCGAACAATTTAAGAAGGTTCTTGAATCTGTGAGCCAACTCGTAAAGTCTCAGATCATTATCCAAATCGCTCATCTTACCTACCGTTTACATGTTTGCCGTCAGGAGGTCTTTGCTTGAAGATCGAGCAGCTGAATTGCCGCTGCCGCGAAACCTGCGTCTGACTCAAGCGATGCTGCAAGCTAGTGCAGAGAAGGGACGCTGCTCGCCTACGGCCTGCACAATATGGCGCGATGATCATTGTGTCAGGCCAAGTGCAGCGCGGTCTGCGGTAGCGGCGGCCAGTTCGGCGCGAGCGGCCGCGATCCGGGCCTGGGCGTCCACAAGTCGCACGCGTGCGTCGGTTGCTGTTTCCTCCCGCTGATTGACCAGAAAGAAGTCGCTGGAGCCAAGTTCGAAACGTCGCCTCTCGGCCGCAGCCAACCGCTCCGCCAACTGCTGTTCTTGTTCTGCAATGCCGGCGAGACGCTCTGCCGCGCCTACGCCGATGTTGATGCCCTCCACTTCCGTCGCGATCTGATCACGCAGAAATCGGCTGCGCGCTTCAAGCGCATCGATCTCGGCACGAGCCTCGGCGATGCGGCCCTTCGCGGCACGGTTCTGAAGCGGAAGGGAGAAGCGGAAACCTACAATGCCCTCAAGCGGCGTCCGCGAGCGCCCCCCCAGCCCCTCGTTACCGACATCCTTGCCAAGCTCTCCCCGCAAGTCGAGCCGGGGTCGGAGATCGTTCTGCGCCAGGGCCAGTCGCGCCGCGCCTTGGTCGATGCGGGCGAGCAACACTTGCAGGTCGGGGCGGCGCTGGGCGAACTCAGCTTGTGCCGCGGCCGCAACCCCCGCCAGTGCCGAAGCATCGGCAGGGAGGCGTTCGGCGCCCACGACCACGGGGCTGCCCGCCTCGTCACGAAAGTAGAGGGAAAGCGCGTTGGCGGCCGCCTGAAAGTCGCCCTCGGCTCGAACAACCAGTGCGCGTCGGCGAACAAGGTTCTGGTCATTTTCGGCAAGCAATATGTCCGGTCGCGCACCGAGCTGCACCTGTCGCGCGAGCGCGCCGCGCCGGTTCTCCGAGAGTTCGAGAAGATCGCGATAAGCGCGGAGCCTCAGGCCGGTTGCGACCCAATTCTGATAAGCATCGACGGCGCGCCGCTGCACGCCAATCGCCACCGCCTCGCGCTCAAACCGGGCAATGTCGATGTCGCCGGCAGCCAGCGTGCGGCGGGTGCGACGCTCGTCGATCAGCCGGTCGCGCAGCAGGGAATAGAGCGCTCCAACCTTCAGCTCGCCCAGCCGATTGGTGTAATATTCGTCCTCGTAGATCGGGAAGTCGCCGCGGCTCACCCGGTAGCCGCCGTAGAGGTATCCGCCATTACTCTCGAGCGGCCGAGTGGCGCGGCCCGACACGATCGAACCATCATAGTAGCCGAGCGCACGCGAGCGACCGTCGACCTCGAATACGGTGTCGAAGGCGCCCGCGGCGCTCAGCGCCCGCCCTTCCGCCGCGCGCTCTCGTGCCAGCGCCTCAATGATCTGTGGTGCCGCTCGCGCCGAGGCACGCAGGACCTCATCGAGCGTCAGCGGTCCCGACGCTGGCGCTCTGACGATCGCCTCCGGCGGACTTGCCTGCGGCGCGCCGAGCACCGGTGCCGCCGCCAATAGCGGCAGGAGAAGCAAGGATCGGATCATTTCGGCTTGCCCACCTTTGCCGCGACTTTGTCCTCATCCTCATATGCAGCGGCTTTACCCGTGGCCGGCTGACCGAACTCGAGTGGGAAGTCGTTCAGCTGGCGCCACAGCTCATAGCCGACCGTCACCGTCTCGCCCTGCACCCAGCCGCGCACCTTGCCGCCCAGCCGGACGAAGCGGCGGGCGGGCCAGGCGGGCTTGCCTGGCGCAGGCTCTACGAGAATGCGGAACAGGCCTTGCGCGTTGGCGGTCGCATCGATGGTCCGCACGCGACCGTCGAAATACCCATAGGCGATGGACGGCCAGCCGCTGAACTGGATGGCGGGCCAGCCCTCAAATTCGAGCCGAACTGGCCGTCCCGGTCGCAGCAGCGGCACGTCGCGGCCGTCGATCATCAGCTCAACCGCCCGCTCGACGCGCTCGGGTGCGATCGTCGCGAGGGGTGTGCCGGCGGACACCAGCGCCCCGCCTGCGGCTGCATTGAGATTCTGGATACGGCCATCGCGCGGCGCGCGGACCAGCTGCGCCGATTGGCGGTTCAGCTGGACGTCGATGCGATTAAGCTTGGCTCTAGATTCGGCGAGCTTGGCCGCGGCGTCCGCGACCTTGATCTGCGCCTGCTCAAAGTCGCGCCGCGATGAGAGCCCTTCGGCGAACAGCTGGCGGTTGCGGTCTACGTCGATGCCAGCCACTCGCTGCGACTGGCGGACGGCGGCGATCTCCGCCTCGATTTGCGCGCGCTCGGCAGCGAGGCGGGAGAGGAGATTGGGGTCGAGGTCGACCACGCGCGCGATCGGTTGGCCGCGATCGACATGCTGGCCGTCCTGCACGAACCAGCGCTCCACGCGACCCGGGACGAGCGCCGTCACCTCCTGCGCACGATCCTCGGGGTCTAGCGCGACGACCTGCCCCTGCCCCTGCGCTGTCTGCAGCCATGGCACGAGGAACAGCACGATGAGCGCGGCAGCGATCCCGACGGCAATCAACCACGCCACCGCCACGCCGACCCGCGGCGGCTTGAGCGACGCGAGCGTCGTGAAGTGGACGATATGCTCAGGCCTTTGCGGCATGATCGCCCTCCCCTTCAATAGCCGCGCGCTGCAAGTCGGCGAGGTTCTCACACCGATGCTGTTCGCTCATGCCGAGGTACAGATATCCATCGAGCTTCAGATCCTCCGGCCGTCCGGTGCACAGGAGCACCGTCGTGCCATGCTCTTTGAGCAGCCGGAGCGACGCGCCTAGTCGCTCGGGCGGTAGCAGATCGAACAGGTGCCCGAGGATCAGCACCTTGGGGCGGAACAGCAGCGCGTTGGCGAGCTTCAGCGCCATGATCTCACCGACGCTGAGCGGGTGACCGGAAGAGGCGAGCAGCGTGTCCAATCCTTGCGGCAGCCCTGCAATGCGGCGTTCCAGCCCCACAACCGAGAGCGCCTCCATCGCCTCGTTGGCCCGGCCCCCGGACGCGAGGCGAAGATAGTCGCGTATCGTCACTTCGATGATGGTCGGGCGATCGATCACGGTCACGTCGGAGCGCAGATGGTATATGTCGAGCGAGCCGAGATCGGTGCCGCCGATGCGGATCAACCCGCGGTCGGGCTGGACGTGGCGCTTCAGGAGATGGGCGAGGCGCTGTTCGGCCCCTGGCTGCGCTACCGTGACGAGCTGCTCACCCGCGGCGATCGACAGGTCGAACCGCGCCTCGCCCGACGACACATCGGTCAGCCTGACTGCACCGTCCCGCGGGCCGTTGTCGTTGCGGACGACCGTCTCCTGCGGGATCGCGAACAGAAGGGACAGCTCCTCCGAACTCGCGACCAGATCGTAGAAGGTGTCGAGGTACCAGCCGAGCTGCGAGATGCCGTAGAAGACCCCCGACAGGATCAGCTCGGCCGCGACCAGTTGCCCGAGCGACAGCTGCCCGCGCAGGATGAGAGTGCCACCGAGCAACAGCAGTGCCGCGCTGGCAAGCGCGTAGATCAGCAGGAATGCGACCGTCTGCGCGAACTGATACCGGAAATAGCGCCGGTGCGCGCCGACATAGGTCGCGGTCACCGCTTCCGATCCATCCATCGCGAAATCGAGATGGCGTGCCGACTTGTAGAAGCCGTTCGAGCCGCCGACACTCTCGAGCCAGCGCGCCGCATTGTGCTTGGCGTGGCTGAGGGCGACGGCACCGGTGATCGCGCCACGGCGCCAAATCAGCCAGACCAGCAGGACGGACACAATCAGCACGACGTTGAAGGCGAGAAAGAACGGATGATAGAAGCTGGTGATCGTTAGCCCCACAACCGCCTGCAGCACGATGGTGAAGCCGCCGATGACGAGGCTCGGCACCGCCTTTTGCACCACCACCAGGTCGAAGTAGCGGTTGAACAGGTCGCTGCGGTTAGCGTCGCCGAAGAAGGGGTTCTGCGCATGCACCGCGCGCACGGTGACCTCGGCGACGACGCGCGAGAACACCCGCCGCTCGAATGCGGCCATGATCCACACCCTGAGTGCGCTGAGCCCCGCCACCATTAGAAGGAGCAGTAGCAGCACACCCGACAGTGCCCACAAGGGCGCCGGTAAGGCGGTGTTTGCCACGCTGTTGATCAGCAACTGAACCGAAATAGGGGTGGCCAGCGCCAACAGGCTGATCGCGACCGTGTAGATGATGCCGAGCCGCACATAGGCGGCATCCGGCCCTATGATCTGTACTAGCCATGTGGCCGCATGCCGGAATCCCAAACGTTCAATTGCCACCAGCTAATTCCCCCTGCGCCCGCCCGATTGGCATCTAGGCCGCACGTTGGCGCTTAACGACTTTGTTTCGGCGCTCCACGGTCAAGCTGCGAACTTCCGCCATCCCGCTGGGCGCGATAGCCACAGCGTATTGAGGCCCGTCTTGGCATTATGCGACGTAGAGAGGGGCGCCGCCCCGGTCAGGCTGACCAATGTCCTTCACGACCCCTTGGCAAGCGTCACCGTCACGGATCGCTCGAATGAGTACGACGTGGCGTAGTCGGTTGGGCAAGTCGACACCTTCTGTTGAGTCTGCGTGTACCCACTGGGCTATGACCCCGCCTCCGTTGCGACAGATGTCGCGTTGTTGGTGTCAGCCGCTTCGCAGCCGACCAATAGAAGGGCGCTGGCGAGCATAATGGATGAACGGATGTACATCGCTTCTCCTTCTCAATCTCCGAATCGAGCGCCTTAGCTATGATACTAGAGGGCCTGCGCCCAATCGGAATGGTTGCCCACAGGCTATAGGCTATGATTATATCGCTGTCATGCCAACACTTCGCCAACTTGAGTATCTCGTGACGATTGCGGACACGCAGTCGTTCGTGGAAGCCGCGCGAATCACCAACGTGTCGCAGCCGACGCTCAGCCAGCAGGTCAGGGCGCTCGAAGATCGTTTGGGCGTCAGGCTGCTCGATCGTGGAACCGCCGGTGCCGTACTGACACCGGTCGGGCGTAGCATCGTGGTCACGGCGCGACGTATGCTGAGCGACGCGCGCGACATCATTGGTCTGGCGTCCAGCTCCGCCAATAGTCTGACCGGCACGCTGAAGCTCGGCACCACACCGACTCTGGGCCCTTATCTGCTGTCGCCGATCATCGCCGAGCTTCACCGCATAGCGCCGGGTCTCAGACTACATGTCCGCGAAGGCATCCCCGACGATCAGGCGCTCGAATTGGCGCGCGGCAACATCGACGTCGTACTCGGCCCTATGCCGATTGCAGGCGAGGGGCTGACCATCGAGCCTCTGTTCCGAGAACCTCTGCATCTCGTGGCGGCGCGGGACCACACGCTTGCTAGTGGAAAGGAGGTTGCGCCCGAAGCGCTTGCCGGCTGTCCCCTCTTGACGCTCGATCCGCGCCACCATTTCGCACGGCAAGCAGCCGAGATCGCAGATGCCTATGCCATGAAGATGGCGCCGGACTATTACGGCACAAGCCTCGATAGCCTACACCAGATGGTGGCGAGCGGTCTTGGTCTGAGTGTGCTCCCGAGCCTCTACCTTCGGTCAGACGTTGGAGGATCGGCGGGCCTCGTCACGCTCAGCGTCCATGGATGGCGCCGGCATCGCTCGATTGCGATGGCGTGGCGGAAGCACTCGCCGGTGGATGCGGCGTTCCGGCTGATCGCTGAACACGTGCAGAACTGCGCACGGCAGATCCTGGATCCTATAGCCTCGGCCTAACGCGCGGGCGCCAATCTTTCTATTTTCCGCAGGACCGGACCGGACTTACCTTTTCTCCAAGGCTGAACCGCTGCCGCCTGTGAGCCTGCTGAGCAGGTTCACTTCGGCACGGCCAAGCCAGCCGCGTGCGGCGGCTCGATCAACTTTTGGAGGAGAATGAACATGTCTGAATTGCTGGTCGTCGGCTTCGACAAGCAAACCGACGCCGACCGCGTGCTGAGTGACCTCAACAAGCTACGCCGCGAGTATCTGATCGACCTCGCTGACGCGGTGGTCGCGATCCGCGATCCCGATGGCAAGGTTCACATCAAGCAGTCGATCAGCATGGTTGGGCATGGCGCCAGCTACGGCGCGCTGTCCGGCGCACTTTGGGGTACGCTGATCGGCCTGCTGTTCCTCAATCCGCTCGCAGGGCTGGCCCTCGGCAGTGCGGTGGGCGCGGGCACCGGCGCGCTCTCGGGCAGCCTCGTGGACTACGGCATCGACGATGATTTCATCCGCGAGATCGGCGACACGCTGACACCCGAAAGCTCGGCTTTGTTCCTGCTGATCCGCAAGGTGCAGCCCGAGAAGGTTCTGGCCGAACTCGAAGGGTATAGCGGCCGCATCCTGCGCTCCTCGCTCTCCCCCGAGGACGAGGCCAAGCTGCAGGCCGTGCTGATCAAGGAACAGACCGCCACGCCGTCATCGGAACCCATCGCGGCGTGAGCCATCGCACCGCGCTGCCCGCGAGGGTGGAGTGGACGCCTTCATGAAGCATCGAAAGGAAGCAATAATGCGCAGCATTCTCCTGCCGCTCAGCAACGAGCGGCAAGACCGCCAAGCCTTGGCGGTCGGCACTCAACTCGCAGACTTCTTCGGCGGGCACCTCACCGCGCTCCTGCCGCTCACCGACTTTGCGTCCCTGCCCGTGCCGCACCATCCGCTGCTCGTGGGCTGGGACGGGCTGGTGGCGGAGAGCCACGCTTTCGCCGAGCGGCGTGAAGCCGAGGTGCGCAGACTGCTTCGCGAATTGCAGTTGCTGCCTGAGCCGGGCGGGAAGGAACGACCCGATTTCACCTTCCAAGCCGTCTACGGAAATGATGATGCTCTTGTCATGGACGCGGCGCTCACCCACGATCTGGTGGTCTTCGCGCGGGCGGACGCAAAGGGCGACGACGAAGGCGTTCCGGTCAGCCCATTGCTGAAATGCACGATCGAGTCCGCTGGCCGGCCGGTGCTGATCACGACCGGCAAATTGGCGCTCGATTGGACGCGGACCGCAGCGATCGCTTGGAACGGCAGCCTTGAAGCGGCGCATGCCGTGACGGCGGCGCTCCCCCTCCTCCGCAGGGCGGAAGCGGTTCACATCGTGACATTCCCCACCACCCGAACCGATTCCGCGCGCGCGCAGCAGCTGGTCGACTACCTTGCTCGTCACGGAATCAAGGCTACGCCGCGCATCAAGGATGCAGAAGCGCCGGTCGGGGAAGCGTTGCTGGAAGCAGTCGAGAACCTCTCCGCAACCTTTCTGGTGATGGGCGGGTACACCCATTCTCGGCTGCGCCAGACGCTATTCGGCGGCGTCACCCACCATATTCTGGAAGAAGCCAGGTTGCCAGTGTTCATGGCGCGCTAGCGCCTTCGGTGGATCGAGGAGGCGATATGTCCCTAACCGCAAGAAAACATGATCGAGCTGGTAAAGATACTCCCATTGTCATCGTCACCGGTGCGTCTGGGAACCTCGGTCGAGCCATCTCGTCCGCTCTCTCGCGTGAATACCGGGTGGTAGGTCTTGATCGCACCGCCGCTGAAGTTCCGTTCCCGACATTCGCGACCGACTTCTCCAACGCCGCGGCCGTTGAGCTGGCGCTGGTGAAGTTTCGTGAACGCTATGGATCGCGGATCGCCAGCGTGGTGCATCTGGCAGCATACTTCGACCAGTCGGGGCAGGATCACCCGCTCTACGAGTCGGTCAACGTGGAGGGCACACGCCACCTGCTGCGCGCCCTCCAGGCGTTCGAAGTCGATCAGTTCGTCTATGCGAGCACGCTGCTCGTCCATGCGCCCTGCAAGCCGGGCGAGCGGATCACCGAGGATCAGCCGTTCGATCCGGCGTACGCCTATCCGCAGTCGAAGCTCGCGGCCGAGCGCGTGGTCGAGCAGGAGTGTGGTCGCATCCCCTTTGTTACGCTGCGCCTCGCTGGCGTCTATGATCGCGATCATCTGATTCCGACGCTGGCACAACAGATTGCCCGCATCCACCAGCGCGATCTGCAGGGCTATTTCTACGCCGGATCGCCGCTGACTGGTCAATCGATGCTGCACAAGGACGACTTGGCCGATGCGGTGCACCGGGCGGTTGATCGACGTGCCACGCTGCCACCGGACGCTATCATGCTGATCGGGGAAGCGGACCCACTGAGTTACGACACGCTGCAGGATGAGATCGGCTACCTGATCCACGGCGTCGAGGACTGGCCAACGCTGCGCGTGCCAAAGCCTTTGGCGGCAGCAGGAGTATGGGGGCTGGAGCGGCTCGAACCGCTGATCCCTGACGCTATCGATCGCGGGGAGAAGCCCTTCATTCGCCCGTACATGGCGATGATGGGCGACCACCACTACGCCCTCGATATTTGGCGCGCCAAAACGCTGCTCGGCTGGGAGCCGAAGCGTCGGCTGAAGGACGAACTGCCCGAGATGGTCGCCGCGCTCCGCCGGGATCCCGTGGGTTGGTATCAGCGACACGACATCACACCCCCCGATTGGCTGCTCTCGGCGAAGGAGGCGGGGCACGAGCCCGACACCTTGCACGCCGGCTATGTCCGCGCACGGCGAGAAGAGCATGGCCGCTTCCGGTGGGCGCACTTCGTCAATGTCGCGCTCGGCACCTGGCTCATCACCTCACCGCCGCTGATCGGCGTCACCGACCCGCGCATGATCGCAAGCGACATGACAGCGGGCGCGCTTGTCATCGCGCTCGCACTCGCGTCGATGGCGTGGCGGGCGACTTGGGCACGCTGGGCCACGGGAGCGGTCGGTATCTGGCTGCTCTTCGCCCCGTTGATCTTCTGGACGACGTCCGGCGCTGCCTATCTAAACGACACGCTGGTCGGCACGCTGGTGATCGGTTTCGCTCTTGCACTCCCGCCCGAGCCAGGCCCCTCCCCTGCAGCGGCCATGACCGGACCCGACGTCCCGCCTGGCTGGACCTACAATCCGTCTGCCTGGACACAGCGCCTGCCGATCATCGCGCTGGCGCTCGTGGGGCTTTACGTCTCGCGCTACCTCGCCGCCTATCAGCTCGGCCAGATCGACGGTGTCTGGGAGCCGTTCTTCGCCGGCAGTGCCGCCGACCCGCAGAACGGCACGGAGGAGATCATCACCTCACCCGTGGCCGAAGCTTGGCCGATTTCCGATGGGGGCCTGGGCGGCATCACCTACATTCTGGAGATCCTGACGGGCGTCATCGGGTTGAAAGCGCGTTGGCGAACCATGCCTTGGCTCGTGATCCTCTTTGGTCTCCTCATCGTGCCGCTGTCGGTCACCTCAATCAGTTTCGTCATCATCCAACCGCTCGTGATCGGCACTTGGGGCACGCTGACTCTCATCGGTGCCGCGGCGATGCTGCTTCAGATCCCGTTCGCCGTGGACGAGCTGATCGCATCGCTCCAGTTTGTGCGACGCCGCGCGCAGGCCGGTCGCAACTGGCTGCGGGTGCTGCTGATGGGCGACACCGATAACGGCGATGATAAGGACACGGGCGACACGTTCGACCGTCCGCTGGGGCCGATCGTCCGCGACAGCGTGACTGGCGGCGTCAGCCTGCCGCCAACACTTGCGCTCAGTGCCCTGATCGGCACGTGGCTGCTCTTCACCCGGCTGACTCTCGGCAGCACGGAGTCGATGGCCAACTCCGACCACGTGATCGGCTTCCTGGTCCTGACGACGGTGTCAATCGCCGCGGCGGAAGCGACCCGGGTGGTGCGCTTCCTCAACATGGCGTTCGGCGCGGCGCTGATCGCGCTACCCTTCTGGTACGGCGCGCCAATAGCCGGGCTCATCAACGGCCTCGGATGCGGTGTCGCCCTCATACTGTTGAGCTGGCCCCGTGGCGCCATTCTCCAGCGCTACGGCAAGTGGGACCGCCTGATCGTCTGAGAGGATCGTGGCCCTGCCAGCGGGGCAGGGCCACGCTTGTCACCAGAGGAGCATCTAATGAACAGCCTTGTTCTGCGACTGGTCAAACATCGAATGCCGACACGCGAACTCGTTCGCGAGCGAAGCAGGCTCGCTCCCGACTTCAATCGTATCGTCGCTTTGCGGTCGAAACGGCTGAAGGTGAAGCTTGCCGTTATGCGCCATTTGCCGCGCTCGGGCATGGCACTGAAGCTAGCCCGTCAGATCGTCGCAGAGATCGGCGGACGCACTAAGCACAAGCCGGGTCGCAATAAACCGGCTGATGACAGCATCGGGGCGCCACCGTGCTGATCGTCAGCTTCATGAGGGCATAGCGTGGAAGGTACGCTAAACAACGCTAAGGGAGAATAACCGAGGAACGCTTAGGCGGCGCGGCTGTCCGGCGGAAGATTGAGGGCCTTGCGGCCAGCGGAAGCGGCGGCTCGATCCCAGAGGAAATCGCCGGAAAAGGCAATATGCTCCCAGCCAACCGGCGACGTATGGACAAGCAGATCATCGGGGACCGGGGCCGCTGCCGATCGCAGATGCTGGGCGGCGTCGGCCATGTAGATCGTGTTCCAATAGGCGATCGCCGCGATGACTAGGTTGAGGCCTGATGCCCGATATTGTTGAGCTTCATGGCTGCGGTCGATGATGCGGCCCTGGCGGAAGGTGTAGATCGCTTGCGTCAGGGCATGGCGCTGCTCGCTGTTGTTAAGGCCGGCATGGCATCGCCGGCGCAGATCGGGATTTTCAAGCCAGTCCAGCATGAACAGGGTCCGTTCGATCTTGCCGATCTCCTGTAGTGCGACGTCGAGCTGGTTCTGCCGTTCGTAGGCGGCGAGCTTTCGCAGCATGACCGACGGCGCGACGTGGCCAGCCTTGATCGACCCCACGAGGCGCAGCACGTCGTCCCATTGTTCATTGATGATGTCGGTGCGGATACGCTTGCCCAACAACGGGGCGATGGACGGATAGGCCGAAACCGGCGCGATCGGCGCAAGCCGCCTGTCCGGAAAGTCGCGCAGGCGCGGGCAGAAGCGAAATCCCAGCATCGCGCACAGGGCGAAGACATGATCGGTCGCTCCGCCGGTGTCGGTGTAATGCTCGACGATCCTGAGATCGGTGCCATGGCTGATGAGGCCGTCGAGGACATAGGGCGCTTCATGCGTGGCGGCCGAGATCACATTGACGTGGTAGGGCCCGCGCTGATCGGAAACATGGGTGTAGAAGCTGAAGCCATGATCGACGCCATAGCGGGCGTTGATGTCGCCGCCCGATGCGCCGCGCTTCGCGCCCCTGAAGAACTGACCATCGGAACTGGACGTTGTGCCGTCGCCCCATACCCGCGAGAATGGCAGGCGGTGGTGCGCGTTGATGAGGACGGCGAGCGCCGCGCGGTAGCTCTCGTCGCGGATATAGGCGTCATGGGTCCATAGGAGTTGATCGCGCGTGACGCCCTGGCTCGCGGCGGCCATGCGCGACAGGCCGAGATTGGTGGCGTCGGCGAGGATCGTGGCGAGCAGCGCATTTTCATTGGGACATAGCTCGCCGGTGCGCAGGTTGGTGAACGCCGAAAGAAAGCCAGTTTCCTGCGCCACCTCATGTAGCAGTTCGGTGATACGGATGCGTGGCATCATCGCATCGAGCCGGTCGGCCAGGGCTTCGGCGTCGGGCGTTGCGATCGTGCGAACGGGGGATATCTGGAGGCGGCCGTCGCGGTATCGCACACCCTCCAGAGCGTCGCGCTTCAGGCTCCGGGCGAATTTCTTCAGCCGCCAGTCCAGTTCGCGGCCCCGCTGTTCGAGCCATTCGCCGGCTGTGGGTGGCAGACCAAGAGCCGACACGATCGGCTTGGCCTTCGGTTCGCTTAGCAGGTAGCTGTCGAACTGGCGGTATCCCGTCGATCGTTCCACCCAGACATCACCGGAGCGCAGCTTGTTGCGTAGATGCGCGATAGTCGCGATTTCCCAGAGCCGCCGATTGATCTTGCCGTCATCGCCCATGACGATTTTCTGCCATTCCTTGCGGAAGGGCATCGGAGCGTCGGCAGGCAGATCGCGCTTGCCCGACCTATTGAGGTCGCGCAGCATCTCGATAGCGGCAATCGTTTTCGCGCTGCCCTTTCCGGCCCTGAACTGTAGCGCTTCAAGCAGATCAGGGGCGAACTTGCGCAACGTCGCATAGCGGTCGGCCGCGACCCTCAGCGGATCAAGATTGGCGGTTTCCGCGATCGTCGCCACTTCCGGTCTGGCCTTCAGGAGGGTGTGCCATCCTACTGAGGCATCCAGGACCTCCATAGGATCTTCGCCAGTATCGACTGCATCGGTGAGCGCGTCGATCGTCCTGCGGAAGATCAGCATCAGCCGGGCCACGTTCTTCGACGTGGCGGCATAGCTGCGCGCCTGGGCGTTCTTCGCGCGGGTGAAGATGCCGCCGATCAGCTTGTCCGCCATCTCCAGGGCGCTGTCCGTCAGCCGTTCTTCAAGATCGAGCAGGAAGGCAACGAGCGTGGCGCGTCGCCGGGAGGGAATATAGCGCTCGATCATATAGGCAGGCGACGCACGGCCTTCCCTGACATATTGCCGAAATCGGTCCGCGTGGATGCGGCCCGCGACGTCGGGGGAAATGCCGATCTTCCGCACCTGCCTCAGACGGTCGAGGATCTGGCGGACGTGATCGGGCTTGGCCGCGACGGGGATGGTCTTAAGCAAGGCGAGATGGCTCATGCCGCCGGCGGCGTCGAAGAGCTGATCGAGGGCCTGGACCTGTTCGGCGCTGAGATCGGCGATCAGGGCGTGGGCGGCCTGCTTGCGCGCGCGGGCACGTCCCGCGCTGCTGGCGCGTTCGATGGTGGAGATGGACGGCAGCAAAATCCGGGCCTCGCGCAGGGCGGTGACCACGCCCATCGCAATCGTCATCCCCTTGTCGGTCGCCCATGCCGTTCTCGCGGCCGCCTCGACCATGAAGGGAATATCGGCGCGGGTTGGCCCCCGAAGCCCCAAACGCGCCGCCAGCTCACGGACATGATCCGTCATTGTCTGATCCCGCGCCGCATAGTTGGCCAGCTCGGTTACGTGCAGACCAAGTTGCTCCGCGACGAAAGCGGCGAGATCATGGGGTATTGCTCCCCTGTCCTGTATCAACTGCGCAAGGGTGATGCCCGGGTGCCGCAGGAGCGCGAGTTGCAGCGCCACGCCCAACTGGTTCCGTCGCTCCCGTCGCGCGCCGATGATCTCGATATCGGAAGGCTCGAAGGTATAGAGCCGGGCCAAATGGTCGCGATCGGTCGGGATGGCGAGTATCTGATCGCGTTCGCTCTCGGTCAGGAGTTGATGCTTGCGCTTCGTCATGCCGTTTCCTGTCCACAAAAGGTCATCTGGGCCTATGGACAGCGAGGAGTAAAGAGACATAGTATGTGGACGGATATGGGTGGGGCGCAGCGGCTGCCCTCCATAGCGTCCACAGAACGACCGTTTGGGAGACGTGCGGCATGGGTGATATTCTGGGCTATGCCCGCGTCAGCACCGGCGATCAGGACGTTGCGGGCCAGACCATGCGTCTGGAGAAGGCTGGCGCCATCAAAATCTTCACCGATGTCATTTCAGGTAAGAGCATGGAACGGCCCGGTCTGGCTGAGCTAATCGCCTATGCCCGCAAGGGTGACACGCTGGCGGTGGTCCGCCTCGATCGGCTTGGGCGCTCGCTTGCCGAACTTCTCACCACGGTTGAGACGCTACGCGGTCAGGGCATCGCGCTCCTGAGCCTTGAAGAAAAGATCGACACTTCGTCAGCTGCCGGCGAGCTCATCTTCCATGTGTTTGGGGCCATCGCCCATTTTGAGCGACGGCTGATTTCTGAGCGAACCAGAGATGGTATTGCCGCCGCCCGTGCTAAGGGCAAACAGCCTGGCCGTCAGCCGCTGGACATGTCCAAAGTGGATGCGGCCATCAAGCTGGTCGAAGCTCGTATCTCGCCTACCGAAGCAGCGCGGCAACTCGGCATCGGCCGATCGACCATTTATCGCGAAATGCGTAGGATGGGAATCGAACGGCCCGCCTGATTAAGCGCCCGTCCGTTCGCATCGAGCGTTCGCCATGCGTTCTCGCTTAGCGTTGTTTAGCGTACTTTCCACGCTATGCCCTCTTCATATGATCTGCCCCCACCGAGTGGACCGATTGGTTTGTTAGTGGATTAAGCCCATCGCCGCCATATTCGGACGGAGGTGGAGCGAAGCGGAACCGGAGGCCGGATATGGCGGTGTCGCCGTTTCCGGTGC
>NZ_JBHTLS010000117.1:0-46589 GCF_042678845.1 Sphingobium olei
CGGCGCCAGAACCATCGATGCCCTATGGCACGCCATCGGCAACATCTGTGACCTCTATACCCCAGAAGAATGCTGGAACTTCATCAAAGCAGCTGGATATGCGTCAGATTAAAGGCTCGATGCTCTAGTGCGAGCTGCCCTCGCCCGATTTCTGCCAGCTTCTTCATGCTGCGCCACCAACCTGCCGCCGGAACAGCGGCCGCTTGGTGAATTGCGCGGGAGGGATCCGCTTGCGGGGGTAGGCGGCGAGCGCAGAGAGGACATTGTCCATCCAGGAAGATGTTGCATGGCGCGCCGCTGGAGCCTTTCACGCCAGGAGCAGCGTCGTCAATAGATCAGACAAGTCGCGGGCTTAAGGACGCAAGATTATGTCTTCAAGCGTCCCAATGCCCTCCAGCGCAGCATCGCCGGCGAAATGGCCGATGCGCAGGCGGTAGGCGCCGGCGTCCAGTTTCCATCCTGGTGCGGCTTCGTCGAAGCGCGCGATGACGCGGGAATCGACCGTCAGCGAGACATGGCCGGTCTCCCCTGGCTTGAGCCACAGCTTCTGGAAGCCCGCCAGCCTGTAGGCGGTGGTTCCAGCGGCGCTCTTCGCCTCTACATAGAGCTGTGGCACGTCGGCCCCCGCGCGCTCGCCCTTGTTGGCGATGTCGAAATCCACGACCAGCCTGTCGCCGCCCTTCACGCGCAGATTGGCATAGTCGAAGCGGGTGTAGGTGAGGCCGTAACCGAAGGGGAAAAGCGGCTTGCGCTGCGTGGCGGCATACCAGCGATAGCCGACATCCGCGCCTTCCTTATAGTCCACCGCAAAAGAGGCGACGCCGCCGCTCATGCCATAGACGGTCTTGTCGCCGGCGTCGCGCCGGGCATCAGCCGCGCGCAGTTCAGCAAGGCCGAGCGGTTCGGGGCGGGGAGCCTGATCGGCGCTGACGGGGAAGGTGATCGGCAGCCGTCCCGAAGGATCGACATCGCCGAAGAGGATGCTGGCGATCGCCTCGCCGCCGCGCTGGCCGGGATACCAGGCCTGCAGGATCGCCGGCACGCGGTCGATCCAGGGCATCAGCACCGGGCCGCCGCTTTCGACCACCACCAAGGTCTTTCCGTTCGCGCCGGCGACCGCGCCGATCAGGGCATCCTGATTGTCGGGCAGGGCCATGCTTTCGGGATCCTGCGCTTCGGTGCGCCATGCCCAGGCGAAGACGATGGCCATGTCCGCGCCGCGCGCGGCCGCCGCCGCCGCGGCTGGATCGCTGCCGTCGACATAGGTGACATCGGCTTGCGGCGCGAGGGCGCGGATGGCTTTCAGCGGGGAAGAGGCATGCCATGTGATGCGGGCGAAGGAGGCGGCCGCCCCCTTCGTCAGCGGGATTTCGACGGGCGCGCCGCCAACGGAGCGGACCTGCGACGATCCGCCGCCCGACAGCACGCCGACATCGGCATGCGCGCCGATCAGCACGATCTTCTTCGCCGATTTGGCCAAGGGAAGAAGGTTGCCGTCATTCTTGAGCAGGACGATGCCTTCCTCCGCTGCGCGCTGCGCCACCTGCGCGTTGGCGGCATAGTCGATCGGCTGCGCGCTGTCGGGCACAGGATGGTCCATCAGGCCGCTGTCGATCACGCCGAAGAGGATGCGGCGGACCATGTCGTCCAGCCGCGCCATCGAGATGCGCCCTGCCTTCACCGCTTCGGCGAATTTCTTGTCGAAGAACACCTGGTCGTCCAGTTCCTGACCGGAATCCTGGTCGAGGCCATTGATCGCCGCCTTTTCCGTCGAATGGACGGCGCCCCAGTCCGACATGACCCAGCCCTTATAGCCCCAGTCCCTCTTCAGGACCGTGTTGAGCAGCCAGTCATTTTCGCAGGCATAGTCGCCATTCACCTTGTTATAGGCGCACATATAGGAGCCGGGATGGCCGATCTCGGTCGCGATCTGGAAGGCGAGCAGGTCGCTTTCGCGCAGTTCCGCCTTGCCGATGCGGGCGTCCAGCACCGTCCGGCCGGTTTCCTGCGAATTGAGCGCATAATGTTTGATCGTCGAGACGATATGGTTGCTCTGTACGCCCTTGATATGTTCGCCCGCCATAACGCCGGCGAGCCACGGATCTTCGCCCAGATATTCAAAATTACGCCCGTTCCACGGATCGCGGGTCAGGTTGACGCCGCCGGCCAGCAGGATGTTGAAGGTCTTGGCGCGCGCCTCCGCACCGATCATCGCGCCGCCTTCATAGGCGAGGCGCGGGTTGAAGGTCGCGGCCGTCGCGATGCTGGCGGGCAGGGCGGTGGCGACGTCGCCCTTGCGCTGTTCGACTTGGTTGGCAACGCCCAGGCTGGCGTCGCTTTCGCGCAGGGTGGGGATGCCGAGCCGCGGGATGCCGGGGATGTGGCCCGCTGACGGGATCATGCTGATCGGCGGCACGGGCTTGGCGAGCGGCGGGAAATAGCCGTGGATGAGTTGCAATTTCTCGTCCAGCGTCATCGCCTTGACGAGTGCGTCGGCGCGCGACTGCGATGCTTGTTGCGTATCGGCGGCAGGTGCCGTCTGCGCGTGGGTGGTAATGGCGGGAGAGGCCGCCGCCATCAGGGCGGCGAGCAGGATGGTTTTGCTGGACGGGCGCATCAATTCACCTTGGCTAGATGGAAGGGGCCTGACGTCGATAATGATCGAGCAGGGCGCGATGATCGGGCAGCGCGGCGCAGGCACCCGCGTGGGCGGCGCGCACTCGGGCGAAGGTCGAGCGCGCCTCCGCTGCGCCGGGATGGCGGGCGACATCGGCGGGGAGGCAGGTCGCAAAGCCCATGCCGTAGAGGATATAATGATAGCTGGGCGGCAGGAAGGTTTCGAGGTCGACCAGAAAGTCGAAGCGCGACGGCGCCCGATAGCGCCACTGGACGAGCATGTCCCGCAGCGGTTCCGGAACAGAGGCGGCATCGGCATTGTCGCGCCAATAAGCGGTGTCCGTCCGGCGGGTGATGCAGTAATGCAGCTTCAGGAAATGCACGATCCGCTCGAATCGGCCGGCCATCAGGCGGTTGAAGCTGCGCGCGGCGGCATTCCGCGCGGTGCGGTCCCCCGGCACCAGAAAGTCGCCAATCTTCTTGAGCGCGGCTTCGATCAGCATGATGCCGGTCGATTCCAGCGGCTCGAAAAATCCTGCGGACAGGCCGACCGCCACGCAGTTGCCGATCCACTGGGTTTCGCGATAGCCGCATTCGAATTTGAGCAGGCGCGGGTCTAAGCTGCCGTCCTTCGCGCCGACATAGGCGTGGAGGGTGGCGCTTGCCTCATCTTGCGACGCGTGGCGGCTGGAATAGACATAGCCGACGCCCCGCCGCTCGGTAAGGCCGATGTCCCAGGTCCATCCCGCCTCATGCGCGGTGGCGAGCGTGTAGGGTCGCACCGGCGCTTCGGGCGAGGGATAGGGCACCTGCACCGCCAGCGCACGGTCGTTGAACAGGGCGGACGCGCAGGAAGTGAAGGCGGCGCCCAGTTCCCTGCCGATCAGCAGCGCGCGGAAGCCCGAGCAGTCGAGGAAGAAGTCGCCCTCCACCCTGCGGCCGTCCTCCAGCACAAGGGCCGCTATGTCGCCGTCCTCGGCGCGTTCCACGCGTGCGACCGTGCCTTCGATCCGATTGACGCCGGCGGCGATCGAGATGTCGCGCATATAGGCGGCGAAGCGCGGCGCGTCGAAATGATAGGCGTAATTCATCGGGCCGGAAAAGTCGGGATCGCCGGGACGCTTGGGCCCGCGCCCGGCGCGGATGACCTGTTCCTGCACAGTGACCGCGTCAGCCCAGGCCGGACGGCGCGGGTCGGCGTCGGCGATCCAGTGCGGCAGCAGCGCTTCGTCCTCGCCGCCCACCGGCAGGTTGAACGGATGGAAATAGCTGTCGGTCCCGGTGGACCATCCTTCGAACAGAACGCCCTGCTTGAAGGTCGCGTCGGCCCGAACCAGGAATTCGGCCTCGCCGATCCCCAGCGCCGCCAGGGTCGTGCGGATGGTGGGAAACGTGCCTTCCCCCACGCCGATGATGCCGATGTCGCCGGATTCGACCAGCGTGACGTCCGGCATCTGCAGCGCGCGGCAAAGCCAGGCGGCGGCCAGCCATCCGGCCGTGCCGCCGCCCAGTATGACGATCCGATGGGGAGGGGGGAGGTCGGTCGTCATGGATAGGTCCCCGCCTTCAGCCGATCAGAAGTTCGCCCGGGCGCGGACGCCCCAGGTCCGGGGCGGCTGAAGGTTGGACAGGAACACCGGCTCGTAACGCGGCGCGCCGAACGCTCCCGCGCCGGTGCGGATGCGGCCGTTTTCGATGTTCTGGACGAAGGCCTCCACCGAATAATTCTGGTCCGCGCTGTTGAAGCGGATCGACGCGTCGGACCGGAAATAGGCCTTCTGCCGATCCCAGTCGGTGCCGTTGGTGCCACGGTCGGGCATATTGTCCGCCGGCAGGTTGGCGTTCATGAACGGGTTGGCGTCGCCGTTGAAATAGCTCAGCCAGCTCTTCGTTTCATAGTGGGTGGTGAAGCGCGGCGTGATCCGCGCGCCGCTCGCCAGCTCGAAATCATGTTCGTAGCTGAGGGTGGCGGAGAAGCGCGGCGCGTGCGCCAGCTCATTGCCCTTCAGCTCCACGATCGACGACGCCTTGCCGCCGTCATAGAGCCGCCCGTCGACGCTCTGCAGTTCATCGAGCTTGGTCTTCTGGACCGTGGCCGACAGCTGCAACCGGTCATTGTCGGTAAAGTTGGCGTTGAGTTCGCCTTCCAGACCGTAGGCCTTCGCGCCCTCGGCATTCTGGGTCACGATCTGGCTGCGCACCACATTGCCGGCCGCATCGCGGAAAGTGACGGCCTGATTGACCTGATAGCCCTTGAAGTCCGAATAATAGGCGGCAAGGTTCAGCGTCACCCGGCGGTCGAGCAGGCGCGTCTTGATGCCGACTTCATAGTTGGTCAGCGTTTCCGGGTCGGTGAGGCCGGCATTGTCCTGGATATTGCCCGACTTGAAGCCGGTGGAAATGCTGGCATAGCCGAGCGTATCCGGCGCGAGGTCAGCGTCCACACGGGCGAGATAGGTCAGCTTGTTCCACTTCCCCTTCACGTCGTTGTTCGAGATGGAGAAGCCCGGCAGCAGGTCGACCAGTTCCGCGGCGGTCGCATTGGGATAGGCGCCGAAGATGCCGCCGGTGCAGATGCCGCCCGGCGCGCGGTCCGCAACGGTGCAGCCGTAGCCCGAGAAGGTGACGTTGCGGCCGCCAATATCTTCCTTCTTGTCCGAGGTGTAGCGCAGGCCGCCGGTGACGCGCAGCCAGTCGGTCGCATGCCAAACGGCCTGACCGAAGACGGCGCGGCTGTCGATCTGGCGATTGGCCTGGATGAAGCTGCCCGCCCAGCTGAACGTGCCGTCGCGATAGCCGTTGCGTTGGTCGATGTCGAAGCGGATGCGGTTCTTTTCGTGGCTGTAATAAGCGCCCAGGATCCAGTCGAGATCCTGTTCCCCGGTCGACTTCAGCTGGATTTCGTGGCTCTGGAAATCATAGCGCGACGAAAGGGTGCGGTTTTCGCCGAACGCGCCCAACGGCAGGTCGTTGCCGTCCGCGTCCCGCTGGCCGGTCGGAGGCAGCGCGCCCGCGTCGGCGTCGGTCTGGGTCGATCCGCCGATGCGCGACCAGCCGGCGATGTAGCTCAGCTGCACGCTGTCGGTGATGTCATAGTTCATGGTGCTGCGCACCGCGACCGAGTAGCGGTCGGTATCGGGGGCCGTGTCGCTCAGAGTCGACCAGCGCTTGGTGCCGGGGCGGGGCGTCTGGAGCAGGCCGATCACCGGCGCGCCGGTGTCGAGGAAGCCTTCGACCGACAGGTTCCAGCTGAACCGATCGCTTGGCTGCCACAGCATCGACACGCGTCCGGACTGCTGGTCGGCGGCATAATATTTCTTGCCCGACGTGACGAAGGCCGACCGGTTGATGCCCGGTATGTTGGGAGCGGGCTGATAGTCGGCATAGCCGTCATGACGGTCGCTGACGAAGGCCACGCGGAAGGCCAGCGTGTCGGTGACCGGAATGTTGATCGCGCCGCGCACGCCGAAGCGGTCGTAATTGCCGGCGGTGAATTCGACATTGCCCTCGAACGCGCCGAGCTTGGGCTTGGCGGAGATCAGGCTGAGCGCGCCGACGGTGGCGTTGCGGCCGAACAGCGTGCCTTGCGGTCCGCGCAGCACTTCCACCCGCTCCATGTCGTACATCAGGACGGACGCGCCCTGCGAACGGGGCGAATAGATGCCGTCGACATAGATGGCGACTTCGGGGTCGGCGACTTCGGTATAGGCGCTGTCATTGCCGATGCCGCGCAGCGTCAGCAGCACGGCCGACTGGTCGCCCTGCTGGTTGAACTGCAGCGAGGGCACGAAGCGGGCGAGATCGGTCACGTCCTTGACGCCGTTCTTCGTCAGCGTGTCCTGATTGAAGGCCGAGATGGCGATCGGGGTGGATTGCAGGCTGGTTTCGCGGCGGGTCGCGGTGACGATGATGTCGCCGCCGGCATCGACTTGAGGCCCTTGCGGAGCTGTGGCCGGCGCGGTCTGCGCCTGTGCTGTTGAAACGGAAACCAGACAGGCCGCGAGCGCCGTGCTCGCGACAAGTGCGCGCCTCTTCATGACTATCCTCCCGAAAACATAATTACTTCTTCCGCGCCTATGCGGACGATCTGACATCGTTGTCAAGATGGGTTTGACATCGATGTCAGGATGCTGTGTTTTTTGTGCATCACCATCTTTCCGCCGGCAGGAAAACAATGCCATGGTGGCGTCATGACGGATCATCGGGAGAGGAGGCTGCCGCTATCGGCGGAAGAGGTGGCGGGCCGGTTGTTCCGGCTGTCGATCAGCGTCTTCTTCATCGGCGGGTTTCTAAGCGCTTCGATCAGCCTGCTGGTGCCGCAGCTCAAGTCCGTGTTGCAGCTCGACTATCACCGCGCCATGTTCATCCAGCTGGCGTTCCATTCCAGCTATCTGCTGTTCGCGCTGCCTGTCGCGCTGACGATCGTCCGCATGGGCTATATGCGTGCCATTTGCGTCGGGCTGTCGATCATGGCGGCCGGTTGTCTCGCCTTGGCAGCAACCCAGACCGTCGCGCGCTTCTCCCTGTTGCTGGGCGCGTTGCTGCTGTTGTCGGCCGGGCAGACGGCGCTGCAGATCGCCGCCAATACCGTGGTCACGGTCATTGGCCCTTCCCGGCGCGCGGCGTCGCGCCTGACCCTGCTCCAGGGGTTCAATTCGCTCGGCACGGTGCTCGGGCCGCTGATGAGCGCGCCGTTCCTGCTGGCGGACATCCGGCCGGGCGACGGGTCGGATAGCACCGCCTCGGTACCCTTCATCGCCACAGGCGGCATATTGGCGCTGCTGGCATTGGCCTATTTTCGACACCGCACGCTGCTGCATGGCCGGGAGCCGGGAGGACATCGCCTGCCCGATCGGTGGGGGAAGCAGATATTTCTCCTTCTGGGCGACCGCCGTCTGATGTGGGGAAGCGTCGCCATCTTCGTCTATGTCGGGGCGGAGGTGACCATCGGCACGTTGATGACAAACATTCTGATGCTGCCGCAGCGGCTTGCCTTGGACCCGGTGAATGCGGGGCGACTCGTCAGCCTTTATTGGGCGGGCGCGATGGTCGGCCGGTTCGCGGGATCGTGGATTATGGCCCGCATAGCGGAAAGCATGCTGCTGTTCCTTGCCGCGCTGGGCGCCATCCTGCTGACGGCGGCGGCGATCGTCCTGCCGGGCGTGGCGGGATCGGCGGCGCTGATCGCGATCGGCCTGTGCAACGCGATCATGTATCCGGTCATCTATGCGATGGCGATGCCGCAGGACAGCCGGCTTGCGCCGCTCGCTTCTATGTGGCTGTGCATGGCGGTGGTCGGTGGGGCGGTCGTGCCCCTCCTGACCGGTGCCGCAGCCGACGTCTTTGGCCTGTTGCGGGCGCTGGCGCTGCCGGTATCCTGCTATGCCGTGATCGCGCTGTTCGCGCTTTTGAACCGAGCGCCGTGGGGAGAAGCAAGGTGAACGCGGTCACCATCAAGGATGTGGCGGCCAGGGCAGGCGTGTCGCCCAAGACGGTGTCCCGCGTCATCAACGGCGAAGCCTATGTCCGACCGGAAGTGCGCGCCTTGGTCGAACGGGTGGTCGCTGAACTCGACTATCGGCCGAACGCCTTCGCGCGCAGCCTGTCGGGTTCCCGATCCTATCTGATCGGCCTGTTCATCGACGATCCGGCGTCGGGCTATGCGGCCGACCTGCAACATGGCGCGATGATGCGCTGCCGCGACCGCAGCTATCATCTGGTGGTTGAGCCGGTGGACCTTGGCCGGCCGGACTGGGATGCGCGCGTTAGGGACGGCGTCGCCGCGCTTCGGCTGGATGGGGCGATCGTCGCGCCGCCAATCTGTGACGAGCCGGCTTTGACGGGCCTTTTCGAAGAGCTGGGATTGCCGACCGTCCTGGTGGCGCCGAGTGTCGTGCCGCCCTCTTCAGGCACGGTGCATATGGACGATCTGGGCGCGGCCAGAGACATGACGGACCATCTGATCGGGCTGGGCCATCGGACGATCGGCTTCGTGCAGGGGCCTGTCCATCACCGCGCCTCCGCCAGACGCGAGGAAGGATTCCGGCAGGCGATGGCGCGGGCGGGGATCGGCGTGGACGAAAGCCTGATCCTGCGCGGCGACTTCGCGCTGCGGGCCGGGCTGGAACTGGGCGAACGCCTCCTGTCGGGCACGGCCCCGCCCACGGCCATCTTCGCCGCCAATGACGACATGGCTCTGGGCGTGCTGATCACCGCCATGAAGCGCGGCATTGCGGTGCCCGATGCCCTGTCGATCTGCGGCTTCGACGATGCGCCGTCTTCGCGGGCGGCTTGGCCCCAGCTGACCACCGTGCGTCAGCCCAAGGCAGAGATGGCGGCGGCGGCGGTCGATATCCTCGTCAGCCCGCGCCTTAGGACCAACCCCGCCGATCCCGATGCCCATCCTCTGCTGCCCTATCAGCTGATCTTCCGCAACAGCACGGGGGCAGCGACTTGAATGCCTCTTTGTGTCTGTCAACATCACCATCCGAATACGACCTGAAGTCGGCGTTTTGCTGATCCGCGACGACGATATGCAGCGATCCAGACCTGCGCTTCATTCAGGAAATCTCCGCCGGTTCGAGCGGTTGAGGAGGTGCTGTCAGAGCAACTGCGTTACGAGCATTGAGGGCGAGATACGGTCCCATTTGCCGGTACGTTAGCAGGCAATCGGTAGCGTATAGGGTAACGAACCGAACAAGATCGCAGGACTGACAGCAAGCGGCATACAGCGCATTTCCCGAAGATCCCGTTAGCGACGGGCGCTTAGCGTTGGTGCATTGCATTTGGCAGCTCCAGTGAAATTCATTCATGGGGAGTGGACGGGCTGCACCTCGGATCAAACAACAGGCGGCTGGGGGTCGGTAATGATGAACTTGAAGGCTCGCCGCGAGCTCCACCTTCAATCCCGCTTGCCGCCATAGCCCTACGCCCACGCTGACGCAAAATGTCGGTAGCCCAAATGGAGAGGACGGGACGCATAGCCGGGTGCAGTGGCCGTGAAAGGAGGTCGAAATAACGCCACGCTGCCCGATCGCTGAAATGGGCCTCCGTTCTCGGAACGTCACAGCGGCGGTGCGTCAGCTTTCCTGCTTCTTTCACGAACAGCGGACGGTCTAGTCAAGACCCTATTTCAGCCATTGAAAGACTTGCCAGCGTATGCCCGCCATTAGGAAGCTGAAACAACAGACTGAGTGAGCAACAGGGAGGCCCCCTGGGGCGGCGTTGTTGTCGTATGCCACAGAGCGCCGCATGGGCCTAAAACCAGCAGCGTAGCCTCCGCAAACACAGTAAGCAGCATTACTTCCGTTCTTAGGAGTTTGCTTAAAAGCGGTAAGCGGACCAGATCATGTTTTGTAAGCGCCGGAGCTGCGTGGCCTGACCCAGGTCTTCTCCGACATCACCCGTCATTGTGACCGTATTATTTGGTCCGGTCAACGAGTTCTGACCGAGAAGGCCGTCTCGACGCATGGATTTCGTGGCTGGATAAGAAAAATGAATCAGCCTCGCATCGAGGCACAGCAATCCGCTTAGCTGTTCATCGGCGCAAGCGCCGTATAAAACGGCTGGACAACAGCTGTCATTTTGTCGACCCATGATGTGTGTGAGGCAAGGCGGGGACGGCAATGGCGATCAACCTCAAGGTCAATGGGCGTATACGAACCGTGGACGCTGATCCCGCCAAGCCCCTCCTATGGGCGCTGCGCGAGGATTTGGACATGGTGGGAACCAAGTTCGGCTGTGGTGCCGGGCTATGTGGTGCCTGCACAGTCCACCTTGACGGCAATCCAGCGCGCGCCTGCCAGACGCCGATCGGCGAAGCGCAGGAGATGGCCATCACGACCATCGAGGCCGTGGCACAGAGCGATGCCGGAAAGCGGATATCCGCAAGCTGGATAAAGCTGGACGTGCCGCAATGCGGTTATTGCCAGGCAGGGCAGATCATGAGCGCGACCGCGCTGCTGGCGAGCAATCCTCGACCGACGGACGAAGATATCGATTCGGCGATGACGGGCAATCTTTGCCGCTGCTCCACCTATGTTCGCATCCGCGAGGCAATCAAGGACGCAGCCAAGGCGGGAGCCAAGGCATGAAAGCGTCCGACCTTTCGCGCCGGCACTTCCTCAGCGCCTCGCTGCTCGCCGGAGGCGGACTGCTGTTCGACTTTAGCATTCCGGCGGCGGATGCTGCGGAAACAGGTGGGCAGGTTGTGACCGCCTTTGTGCGGATACTGCCTGACAACCGAGTCCTCATAGGCGCAAAAAATGCGGAGATTGGCCAGGGCGCCAAGACGATGCTTCCCATGCTGATCGCCGAGGAGCTGGATGTCGACTGGGCGCAGGTGACGATCGAACAGACCCATGCCGATCAGAAGATATTTGGCGGGCAAAGCGCCGGAGGCAGCCGCACCACACCGCGCGAATGGCTGCCCACCCGCACAGCGGGTGCAGCCGCCCGCGCGATGCTGGTGGCCGCTGCCGGGCAGAGTTGGGCCGTCAACCCTGCAACTTTGGTGACGCGCGGCGGCAAGGTCATCGATCCGGCGTCAGGCCGCAGCGTTACCTACGCTTCCTTGGCTGCCGCCGCCGCCAAGCAGCCAGCACCCGATCCGGCGACATTGATGCTGAAGGATCCGAAGGAGTTCCGCATCATCGGCCAATCCATAGGCGGGGTGGATACGCCAGCGATCGTCGCAGGCAAGCCGCTGTTCGGGATAGACTTCAAACTCCCCGGCATGGTGTACGCGGTGCTGGAAACCTGTCCGGCCTTTGGGGGCACGTTGAGGTCCGCCAATCTGGACGCGGTGCGCAAGCTGCCCGGTGTGGCCCATGTGCTGACGATCAAGGGAGACGGCACGCCGGAATCCTTGTTCGATGGCGTCGCGATCCTCTCGAAAAGCTGGTGGAGCGCCAATCAGGCGCGCGAGGCGCTGAAGATCGATTGGGACATGAGCGCCGTCAGCGGCTTTTCGACCCAAGCCTATGCCAGCCAGGCGGCCGAGCGGCTGAAGGGCAAGGCGGATGGCGACATCGTGCGCAGCGGCGATGTGGAAGCGGCTTTCGCGACAGCGGCCAGGACGGTCAGCGCGCAGTATGACTATCCCTTCCTGGCGCATGCCACGCTGGAGCCGCAAAACTGCACCGCCCTGTTCAAGGACGGAGCGATTGAAATCTGGGCGCCGACTCAGAACCCGGAGAGCGGGCGGGGGCTGGTAGCCAAGGCGTTGAACCTGGCTCCTGAAAAAATCCGCATCAACTTCACGCGGATCGGCGGAGGGTTCGGTCGGCGGCTCATGAACGACTATATGGTGCAGGCGGCCGCCATCGCGGCGCAAGTGCCGGGCGTGCCGGTAAAGCTGGTCTACAGCCGGCAGCAGGATTTCCAGCGGGATTTCTATCGTCCGGCCGGCTGGCATGGTTTCCGCGCCGCGCTCGACAAGAGCGGTAAACTCAGCGCCTTTCACGATCATTTCGTGACGTTCGGCAAGGACGGCAAGCCGGTGCGATCGGCGGAGATGCCGGCGCACGAACTGCCCGCCGGCCTCATCGACACGGTGCTGCTCGAACAGAGTTTCCTCACCACCAACATGCCGACTGGATGGCTTCGCGCTCCCGGCTCAAATGCGCTTGCCTTCGTGACCCAGGCCTTTCTGGATGAAGTGGCGGAAGCGGCCGGGAAGGATCTGCCGACGCTGATGCTGGAACTGCTTGCCGATCCGCGCGCGCTGCCGCGCGGCCCCAATGCGCCGCCCTTCCTGACCAGTCGGGCCAAGGGCGTGATCGAGAAGGTTCTGGCGATGAGTAGCTGGGCCGATCGCGGTCGGCTTCCCAAGGGCCGTGGCAAGGGTTTTGCCTTCTATCACAGCCATATGGGCTATTTTGCCGAGGTGTTGGAGGTGGCGCTGGTCGATGGCATTCCGAAGGTCGCGACCGTCTGGGTCGCGGGCGATGTCGGCAGCCAGATCATCAATCCGATGAACGCGCTGCATCAGGCGCAGGGGTCAGTGATCGAGGGGCTGGGCCAAGCGCTTGCGGGGCAGAGGATCACGCAGATCGCAGGGGCAGTAGAGCAAGCCAACTTCGATACCCATCCGCTGCAACGCATCCCTGACACGCCGCAGATCCTGGTCGAGTTCGTGAAGACGGACCATCCGCCAACCGGCATGGGCGAACCCGCCCTGCCGCCAGTCATCCCCGCGCTGGTCAATGCATTGTACGCAGCGACCGGCAAACGCATTCGGACCCTGCCGATCGTGCCGGAAATGTTCGCCTGAACGCTGCATTTCCAACACCCTCTTTACTTGCCGTGAAAAATTCTTGATGATCGTCAAGAATTATGGCGGATCGGTGTGGCGCTGTTCGTCATGTCGATCAGGGAGCCCGAAAAGCTCCCGGCTAAGCTCGGCTGCGTCCAGGCAAGAGACCGGACGCGATTTGGGGGGCACCAGGGTGAAGCAGCTTCGGTTGAAGTTCGGCATGTTGGCGTTGTTCTCGTCATCGATCGTACTCGCGCAGGCGGATGGCGGCTCGAGCGGCGCGACCATGAAGGAGATGGAGGACGGCATACCCATCGCCGATCGGCTGGTTACGGAAAAATGCGGCAGTTGCCATACGTCCGACGCGAAAGGCAACCTGTCCCGCATCAGTTGGGTGCGGACGACGCCGGAGGGCTGGGCGCAGGCGATCAAGCGGATGGTGCGCCTGAACGGCCTCAACATCACGCCAGAGGAATCGCGCGCGATCATCAAGTCGCTTTCCGCTTCGCATGGACTGGCGCCCGAAGAGGCGCGGCCGGTCATGTATCTGCCCGAAAAGCGCATTATCGACGAGGTGCTGCCCAATGAGACAATGCGCGGCGCGTGCGCCAGCTGCCATGCCTATGCCCAACCCTTGTCCTGGCGGCGGTCGAAGCTGGAATGGAAGACATTGCAGGACATGCATGTCGCTCTCTATTCGCAGGCCGACGCGCAATATCGCCGCCCGGCCGAGGACGCCGAGCAACCCGCTGGCCGAGACCCCAAGGACAAGCTGACCCGCGGAGAATATGCGCTGACATACCTGCCCAAGGTGGCGGCTCTGCATACGCCCGAATGGGCGGCATGGAGTTCGCGTCTGCGAGCGCCCAGGCTGGCCGGCGACTGGCTGGTTGTGGCCTCGGTTCCGGGCCAGGGTCGGTTCGTCGGCACGATGACGGTATCGCCAGGCGAAATGAAGGACGAGTTCGCGACCAGCGCGTCGCTCACCTCGCTCGGCAATGGTGCCACCGTCAGCCGGAGCGGCAAGGGACTGGTCTATTCCGGCTATAGCTGGCGCGGCTCTTCAAGGGGCGGGGCGGCGGCGAGCAAGCCTGATGACCTGAACAGCGCGGCGCGGGAAACGCTGTGGTTCGCGCCCGACCAGCAGCATGCCGAAGGGCGCTGGTTCTGGGGCGAGTATCAGGAATTCGGCTATGACGTGAAGCTGGTTCGCGCGACCGCAGCGCCAGCCATATTGGCGGTGACGCCGGGTGCTGTGAAGGCTGGAGCGAAAGGCGTGGAGGTCGCCATCTGGGGGCATAATCTGCCGGCTTCGCTAACTGCAGCGGATATCGATCTGGGTTCGGGCGTCACAGTTGCCAAGGTCGTGTCGGCGACACCCGGCAAGGCTGTGCTGACGATCGATGTGGCGGCCAGCGCATCGGCTGGGCAGCGGGACGTAGGCATTGGCGGTGCAGTTCTGGAGAAGGCGTTCCCCGTCTACCGCGCGGTTGATTATCTCAAGGTCACGCCGGAAACCAGCCTGGCGCGGCTGGGCGGCACGAAATTCCCCAAGGGCTATCAGCAGTTCGAGGCGATTGGCTATGACAATGGCGTGGACGGCAAGCCCGGAACTGGCGATGATGTCGCGATCGGCCCGATCGACGCGACCTGGTCCATGCAGGAATTCATGTCGGTCTATTATGATGACGACATGAAATATGTCGGCGCGCTCAGCCCGACCGCCTTCTTTACGCCCGGGCTGGAGGGGCCAAATCCCGAGCGGCGGTTCAGCCGCAACAATTATGGCGAGGTCTGGGTCGTCGCTACGGCAAAGCGGGAAAAGGACAAGTTCGGCAAGCCGCTGAGCGCGCGATCCTATCTGGTCGTCACCGTACCCATGTACCAACGTTTCGACCAGCCGGAGGTGTCGCAATGAACGCGGTCCATACGCCGACTTACCACCGCGCCGAATATCACGGCTTCCACGCGGGCGGCAGCGCCTTCGTCTATCTTGTAAACGCCGGCGCGATCTTCGAGATCGACGAGCAGGTGCAGGAGGTGCTGGACCGTATCGGCGGGCAGGAACTCAGTCATGCGGCGCTCGTGCGCGAACTGGCCGATGAGGGCGGCGACCTGCCTGATGCGGAAGCACTGGTGCGCGAATTGCGGGCGGCGCAGCTGATCCATCTGGGTGCCGCTTCGGTTTCGGTGCCTGAAGCGCCGCCGGCCGATTTCCCGCTCCAGGCGCTGGTGCTCAACATCACCAATCAGTGCAATCTCGCCTGCACCTATTGCTACGAATTCGGCGCGGACAAGATCGCGACCCCAGCCGGCAAGCCCAAATATATGACTCTGGAGACGGCGAAGGCGTCGGTCGATCTGTTGATCGCAGAAGCCGCCAACCGGCCGTCGGTCCACATCACCTTCTTTGGCGGCGAAACCTTGATGAACTTCAAGCTTCTGCGCGACGTGGTCGACTATGCCAATGCCGCCACTGCGGCGGCGGGGAAGGGGATTACCTACAGCCTCACCACAAACGCCACGCTGCTGACGCCGGAGATCGTGACATTTCTGTCCGACAACCGGATCGGCGTCACCGTATCGATGGACGGCCCACCCGAATTGCAGGACAAGCATCGGGTCTACAAGAACGGCAAGGGCAGCTATGCGGTCATCGAGCCACGACTGCGCACGCTGATCGCCCATCACCGGACCCGCGCCGTAACCGCGCGCGTGACTTTGACCGAAGGCGTCACCGACGTCGTGCGAATCTACCGGCACCTCAAGGACGATCTGGGCTTTCACGAGGTTGGTTTCGCGCCTGTGACTACGGGCGAGACGCGGGCCTATTCCATCGATGCCGACGGGATGGACAACGTGCTGGCGCAATTTAACCTGCTGGCGCAGGAATGGCTGGAATTCGCGCTGCGCGGTGAAATGCACGGCTTCACCAATGTCAGCGAGACGATCAGCGAACTGATTTCGGGCGTCAACAAATCGCATCCCTGTGGCGCGGGCATGGGGCTGATGGGGGTCAGTCCTTCAGGCGACCTGTCGCCCTGCCATCGTTTCACCGATGCCGACACCCATGTGATGGGCCATGTGTCGAGCGGCATCGACCGGGCCAAGCAGGGCGACTTTCTCAGCCGGGGCCATGTAGGTGCCAAATATGACTGCCAAAGCTGCTGGGCTCGGCCGCTCTGCGCCGGCGGCTGTCATCATGAGGCCTTCGTCCGGTACGGCGATACCGGCCACGCCAATCTCCATTATTGCGACTGGATCCGGCAATGGACCGACACCTGCCTGCATATCTACGGCGAGCTGGCCGTCAAAAATCCCGGTTTTCTAGAACGGTTCGCTGAACGAAAGGGGCTGTCATGAAGCATCTTCGTGCCATCAACAAAAAGGCGCGGCGCATCGACGACGCCGTGACGCAGATGGAAGCGGCGATCGAGGCCGCTGCCGCTTCCGGGGTGACGCCGCCCGACATGGAGGAGGATGTCGTCGCCCTGCAACAGGCACCGCGTCCGCATGTGCCGATGGGTTGCACCCTGTCTTTCTCGCCCGGCTGGGAAGTGGATGCCGGCGGCGGCACTGCAGGCCTCTGCCAGCCGGTGGAGCGCGACATCTATGACTGCTACGTCACCTGCTTCTGGCCGGTGCAGGTGCCCGATCATGTGAACTACTCGCCAGACTGGGCCAGCAATTGCGCCACGGCGACCAAGGATTGGCGCAATCTCGATCTGGTGTTTCCGTGAGGCGCGCGAGGCAGACAATCCGCTTGGCGCTGGCCGCTGGCCTAGCCTGTCTGGGCCCGCTTCCTTCTCAGGCAGCGACGCTGTTCATGGGCGCCTATCCCGATGTGCTTCTGGTCTTTGACGAAAGCAGGGGCGCGGTGACGCAGAAGATCAAGCTGGACACGGGCCTGCCGACATCCATGACCCTGTCGGATGACGGCAAGCGCATCTATGTCTCGACCATCACCACCAGCGGGATCGAGGTGATCGATGCCGCCAGCCGCAAAGTGGTCAGCAAGTTCAGCCTGAACGACGGTCCCAGCCGGGTGCGCTTCTGGGGCGGGGTGCCGGACCCGGCCGGCCGTTATTTTTACACGATCATCAGCAAGATCGACAAAGAGATCGACCGCTACACCGTCAGCAAGCCGCTCTATGGCGTGATCGACCTGAAGCTCGGCAAGCTGGTGCGCACCGCCGAAATCGAAAAGGATGACGAGAAGGCGATTGGTGGCTACCGCGTCGCCTTCAAGGTATCGAGCGACGGCAAATATCTCTACGCCTTCGGCGAGAAGGTCATCATCATCGACACGGCGACGCTGAAGGCTACCGACCGTATCGACCTGGCCAAGCCTGAGGGAACGGGGCTGGAGAATGTCGGCTTCGGCGGCGCGCTGGAGACGCTGCGCACGCCCGACCAATATGTGTCCCTGTTCAACGCCGCCGATCCCTATATCCACAGCAAGATGTTCGGCGTCGCGCGGTTCGACCTCAACAGCCGGCAATTCGATTTCACGCCGATCGGCCCGGCGCCCGCCGCCATGGCCGGGCTTGAGGTGACGCCGGATGGGAAGCAGGCCTACACCGTGGTCACCAACGGCACGCTGGGCGCCAAGCGATGCGAATTCTGGCATATGGACCTTTCCACCAACGCCGTGGTGGACAAGGCGGAATTCCCCTGCCGATCGCGCTTTCGCTTCGGCATGTCGATGGATGGCAGGAAGCTCTACATATATGGCGCGAGCTTCGACATAGAGGTGTATGACGCGAAGACGTTGAAGCTCGAAGCCACTTGGGATCTGGGCAATGATGCGACTGGCGCAGGCATGGTGGCGGTGCCGTGAACCAATCTGACCATCCCGATACTTCGATGGCGGTGGCCATTCGGGGAAACGGGGTGGCCGCTGCCGCGTGCGCTTATTTGCTGAAAGGAGCCGGGCTGCGGGTCGCGAGTGAGGCCGCAAGCCGCCCGCCCTTGCCCAGTATGATGCTAAGCGAAGCCGCGTTGACGCTGATGCGTGATCTGTTCGGCCGCCGGGATCTGCTGGCCGACGCACCGCGCGTTCGCCGCCGACTGGTCGCGTGGGGCGGCGAACCGGTCATGGTGCCGCATGACGCGGTGCTGGCATCGGAACCCACCTTGCAGCGCGCTCTGGCTGTGCCAGCGGATGACGGGTCGAAGGGGGCACCCGATTTCACCATCCATGCCGCTCCCCCGCTGCCGGCAGGCCAACTTCACGTGTTCGGCGAGCGTCATGCTGTCGTTGCGCGTGTGCGACTGCGCGATCCTGCCTGCCGCGAAGAAAGTCGGATAGAGGCGGTCGAGGCCGGTTGGTTGTTCCTGGCTCCTGCGGGGGGAGAGGACGGGTGGCTGCTCGGCATAGGGGGAGACCTCGACGCCCTATTGGCGCAAAGCCGTCTGATCGCGCCAGTGGTCGAACCGATCGACGGACCGCCACAGGCCTTCCCGGCTGCGCCTCGCCTGCATCTGCCGCTGGTCGGTGGCGACTGGCTCGCCTGCGGCACGGCAGCACTGGGCTTCGACCCCATCTGCGGCGATGGTGCGGCTCAATCCGTAAGGCAGGCCATATTGGCGAGTGCGGTGGTGCGCGCGATCGCCGAAGGCGGGGATCAGGACGCATTGCTCGGCCATTATCAGGCGATGCTCATCGCCACGATGCGCCGGCATCTGCTGCTCTGCGCTCAGTTCTATGCCAATGGCGGGCAGGGCAATTGGTGGCGGGCGCAGCATCACGCACTGATTCAAGGACATGGCTGGTGCACCAGCCTGCTTGCAGAACTTCCCGAACCGCAATTCTCGCTGCAAGGGCTGCGGCTGGTGCCCCGGCGGGCTGCGGCTTGAGCGGGCCGCAGCCTTCGCCGGTTGCCGATTGGGGCAGCTATCGCAAGCTGTTGCCCTATATCCGTCCCTATTGGCGGGGACTGTTGCTGGTGCTGGCGATCAGCCTGCTTTCGACGGCGCTGGGACTGGCGCAGCCTTATCTGTCCAAACTGATGATCGACCAGGCGCTGCTGCGGCGGGACATGGGGGCACTGCTGCTGATTGCCGGCATCATGGTTGTGGTGACCGTACTCGGCTTTGGCGTCAATATCCTGGCGAGCTATCGCTATGTTCGATTGTCGGCGGCGATGCTCTACGACATTCGCGCCGCGCTGCTGCGCCATCTCCAGACACTGTCGCCGCGCTTCTACGCCAGCTTCCGGCTGGGCGACCTCGTCTCACGCATGAACAGCGACGTCAGCGATGTGCAGCGCGTCGCGTCCGATACGCTGCTCTCTGTGGTGAGCAACCTGCTTTTCTTCGTCGGCTGTGTCGCAATGATGCTCTGGCTTGACTGGCGGCTGTTCCTGGTCGGCAGTGTGCTGGTGCCGGCAAGCCTGGCCGCGTTCGCTCACTATCAGCGCAAGTTGACGGCCCTGACCCGCGAGATGCGCGAGCGCGGGGCTGATCTGGGCAGCTTGCTGGTCGATACGGTAATGGGGATGCGCATCGTCACGGCGTTGCGCGCGGGCGAGCATGAGGTCGGGCGGTTCAAGGCAAAAAACGACGCTTTCGTCGGCGCGATGCTGAAGATGCAGATTGCGTCCTATATGACCAGTGCGCTGCCCGGTACGGTGATGACCGGCGCGACGTCCGCGCTGATCCTCTATGGCGGCTGGCGCATCATAGAGGGCGACATGAGCATTGGCACGCTGGTCGCATTCATGGCCTACCATATGCGACTGCTGTCGCCCATCCAGACACTGATGGGGCTGACGTCGGGACTGGCCTCAGCGCGCGTGTCGCTGGCGCGGATATTCGAACTGTTGGACACCAAGCCCGATGTGATGGAACGCGCTGGGGCGGTCGCGATCGGGCCTATGCGGCAGGGCATCTGCTTCGACCGCGTCGGCATGCGCTACGATCGCGATGCGGTGCTGCACGAGATCAACCTCACCATCGAAGCTGGCTGCTTGTGCGCCATCGTTGGGCCGAGCGGAGCCGGCAAGTCTACCATGGCCGACCTCATGGTTCGCTATCTTGATCCTTGTGCGGGCCGCATTCTGCTGGACGGCCGCGACCTGCGCGACATCCGGCTCGACGATCTGCGCCGTCAGGTGATGCTGGTCGATCAGTCGCCCTGGCTGTTCAATGACAGTATCGCCGCCAATATCGCCTTTGCTCTGCCTGACGCGCGCACCGCGGATATCGAAACAGCCGCCCATGCGGCCGGCCTAGACGCGTTCCTGATGCGCCTGCCGGGGGGTCTGGAGACCCGTTGCGGTGAACGGGGCCTGGCCCTGTCTGCGGGGGAGCGGCAACGCATCGTCATCGCCCGCGCCTTGCTGCGCCGGCCGTCGGTGCTGATCCTAGACGAGCCGACATCGGCACTGGACGGCGACACCGAAGCGCTCGTGGCCGAACGGCTGCGCAGCGCGCTGCCCGACGCTACGATCATCGTCATCACGCATAAGCCGGCACTGGCACGGATCGCAGACCAGGTGGTGACCATCGCCAACGGTCAGGCGCACGTCGCGCCGCAATCCGCGCTGGATCGGCAGCCGCCTCCACAGCATCTCGACATGTTTTTGCCGGCCCATGCCTGATCCGTTACGCATCGCCGTGATCGACAGCGGGGTTCAGTCGAGTCATCCCCATATCGACGCCGACAGACTGCTGCGCGGCCTTGCGATCGCGAAAGATGGTTCCGTGCTGGGGCAGGATACGGCTGATCGGCTTGGTCATGGCACCGCTGTTACCGCTGCGATCCAGTATCAGGCACCCGATGCGATCTGCCTGCCCATCCGGGTCTTTCATGATGGGCTGAGCAGCACGGCGCGCGCGCTCGTGGCAGCGATCGAACTGGCCGTGGCCGAAGGTGTCGATCTCATCAATCTCAGCCTCGGCACCGTCAATTCGGCCCATCGCGATATTTTCGCGGCGGTCGCCGATCATGCTTTGGCCGCAGACATCTTGATCGTTGCCGCAAGGGACAATGAAGGGACACCCTGCTACCCGGGCAGTCTCAAGCAGGTCTTGGGCGTGGGCGTGGATTGGGACTGCCCGCAAAGCGACTACGCGATCCGCAACGGACTTGCCTTCGCGTCCGGCCGTGCGCGCCCGATTCCTGGCGTGCCGCAACGGCGCAATCTCTTCGGGGTCAGTTTCGCCGTTGCCAATATGGCCGGACTGATCGCTCGCCGCGGCAGGGTTGCTCCGGCTGATTGGCTTCAGTTGGCCGGCACGTCCGGATAAGCGTCCACCAGTGGCCCGAGCGCGTCAGCCAGCGGCGTCAGCCAGGGCGAGAAGCGCTGCCAGTGGTCGACGCCGCTCGTATAGATGGGTTGCCGCACCTGTTCCGAACTCGCCGTGCGCACGGCGCGCTCATTGCGCCAGAAGGCGATACAGGCTTCCTCGAAATCTAGGCCAAGATAGGCGAGCAGCCGATCGACCTCTCCGACCGTGTCTGCCACCATGCGTTCGTAGATGACGCGGTAGACCTGACCGGGCGCCGCCGCATCATAGGCCGCCATCAGGGCGACATAGTCGCGATAATAGCGGCCGATGTCGTGTAGGTCGTAGCTGAATGCCTGACCGCGGGCGAAATGCTGTTTCCATGCGGAAAAGCAGCAGCCCATCGGATGGCGTCGCGCGTCGATGATGCTGGCGTTGGGCAGGATCAGCTTGATGAGGCCCACATGCTGCCAATTGTTGGGCATCTTGTCGATGAACCGCGGTTTGCCGCTCTGGCGATGAACGCGGGTCTGTTCCACATATTCCTCGCCCAGCCGCTGCCGGTCCGCGCGCGAGAGCGAGGCGATCATAGCCCGGAAATCGGGAAATTCTCCGTCATCGACGCGCGATTGCAGGCGGCCGGCGATGACCATCATCTCGGGCAGTTCCATCGTGCCTTCGACCTGGCTGTGGCTCGAAAGGATTTGCTCGACCAGCGTAGATCCGGCGCGTGGCAGCCCGACGATGAAGATGGGATCGGGGGATGGGCAACCACCATCGCCCATCGTCGCGAGGAAAGGGGCGGTGAACGTCGCCGCTGCCGCCGCCACCTCGGCGGAAAATTCATCGGCATCGTGCTGTATCATCGCGCGGCGCATCTGATTGCCAAGGCTGTAATGGCGGAAGGCAGCCTCGTCCGCCTTCCGGTCCTCCCACGCCTTGCCCAGCGAGAAATGAAGGTGGAAGGCGTCTTCGCCCTCACCTTGGCCATCCTGCGCCAGAGTCGCTAGCGCCTGCTCCATCGTGGCGATGTCGTCGGCGTCCAGCTTCACCGTCTTGAGATTGGCGAGGCTCCACCAGGCTTCACCCATCGTCGGGCGATGATCGACAGCCTGGCGATAGGCATGGACTGCGTCCGCCTGGCGACCCAGCGTCTTGAGCGCGTGACCCAGATTTTGCCAGACCTGCGGCTGATCGGGGCGCTCGCGCAGCAACCGCTGGTAGATGGCGCTCGCTCCCTCCTGATCGCCCAATCGCACCAGCACGGACGCGCGGATCAGGTCATAGCCAGGATTATGGATCGGCGACCGCGCCAATATCTCGGAATGAGCCAGCGCGTCGGGCAGCCGATTATTCTGCAACAGCAGGCGGATCAGGAAATCGCGCGCCAGATCGAAACCCGGCGCGAGATCGAGGGCACGCTCGACCAGCGCCAATGCGGCGTTCATGTCGCCGCGCCGCCACTGGACTTCGCCACGCAAGCGGGTGCCGGCGGGATCGTCGCGCAGGCGTTTCGAACGGGTCAGCAGCATCGCGTCCGCTTCGTCCAGCCGACCTTCGTTCATCGCCATCGCCGCTTCGAGCAGGTCGCGGTCGCGGGACGCGGCATGGACGCCCGAAAGATCGGCGCGCCAGGCATCCGAATCGCGTCCTGCCGCGCGCAACGCGCGGGCCAGCAGAAACCAGCCGGCGGCCGCTGCCGGTTGCAGGCGGGTGAGCCTTTCAAGGGCAGCAATGGCCTGAGGCAGAGCGCCGGCGTCTCTCGCTGCCTGCGCCAGTTCCCACAAGATGGCCGCTACGTCCGGATGTTGACGGGCGAGGGGGCCAAGGCGGGCCAGGGCTGCCCTGGGTTTACCCAATCGCCTTAGCGCTTGGCCCACCAGCAATTCGGCGGGGGCAAGGCGTCCAGTGCGGCGCAGGATCGCCTCCGCCTGCGCAAGTGCCTTGTCAGGATGCGTGTCCAGCCAGCTCGCCGCTTGGGCCACGGCCGTCCGGACGCTTTCGGTAGCAGTAGCGGCGGGCGCCTTCTCCATAGCCCCTCACATTTGTGCGACTGCTAAGAATCCTATTGCCTTTGCAAGCGTCCGTCGAGCGAGTCTGTCGCAAATGTTTCAAAAACCCGCCGAGCAGCCGCTTGACACGCCGCGTCCTATCGGCAGTATCAGATTTAGGACGGTTGTTATGATTGCTGCAAGAGCGAGCCGTCCATGGGTGTAGATGACGTAGAATATGGCGGCGCCGGTGGGCGATCCTGAAGGATGAGTTCCTTTGGGCGCGCGTTTCTTTGACCTGTCTGGGTCGGGAGATGGAGCGCCGTCGAGAGAGAACCGGAACGCCGGGCACAAAAGGAGAGGACGAGTAGCAACGCATATCAGGGGGGTATTCGTATGGCCATTCGTCTCCGTTCAGGTAGGATGCGCGCGCTGTGTGCTCTAGGCACCAGCACGTTCCTGACGCCCATGCTGCTGCCGACTGGTGCGGTGGCGCAGGAAGCTGTTCCACAGGCAGCGGACCAAGCCGACGCCGCGGCAGTCGATGCGGAAGCGGGTCTCGGCGTGATCGTGGTCACAGCGACGCGCAGCGCGCAGAGCATTCAGAAAGTGCCGATTTCCATGCAGGCGCTCGGCGCCGAGAAACTGGCCGAGCGGCAGGTAAAGGGCCTCAGCGATTTCGCCACCCTGCTGCCGTCGGTTTCCTTCGAGGGCATCGGGCCTGGCCGCAACACCGCCTTCTTCCGGGGCATCGTGCCCGCGGGCGGCGCCTATGCGTCGGTCGGCTATTATTTGGACGATATTCCGATCACCGGAACCGAGGTGCCGGACATACACGCCTATGACATGGAACGGGTCGAGGCGCTGTCCGGGCCGCAGGGGACGCTATATGGCGCGGGATCGCTGGCGGGGACGATCCGCCTGATCACAAACAAGCCGACGCTGGACAAGTTCGAGTTCGGTTACGATGTTGAAGCCAACAAATATGGCAAGGGCGACTTTGGCGGGCAGTTCGAGTCCTACATCAACGTGCCCGTCAGCGAGACGCTGGCGGTGCGGGCGATGGGCTATTATCGGCGCGATGGCGGCTATATCGACAACACGCCCAATAATGGCCGCCTGAACAATGGCGCGCCGGCGGTCTATACCCTGGGCGACAACAACCCCAACACCTTCTTCAACCTGGACAACAGCGACATCGCCAAGGACGATTACAACACGATCAAGGAATTTGGCGGTCGCTTGCAATTGCTGTGGGAGCCGGTCGAGGGATGGGCTTTCAATCCCTCGATCACCGCGCAGAAGCAGGTGTCCAACGGCTATTTCGGCTATGACCCGCGCGTCGGCGATCTGGAAGTCCACGATTATGACCAGACCAAAAATGACGATCGCTGGTATCAGGCGGCGCTGTCGATCCACGGCCATATCGGCGACTGGGACATCGTTTCCGCGACCGGCTATTTCAAGCGCCGGCAACGGACGCTGAACGATTATACCTATTACACCGTCACCTATGACGGCTTCGGGCCTGGCTATGAAAGCTATCTGCAATTTTTCGACGATTGCACCGGGACCGGCGCGGCACAGCGCTGTTCGCTGATCGATCCGACGCAATTCTATCACGCGGACACCCACCGCAACAAATTCACCCAGGAGCTGCGGATCAGCACGCCGAAGGACTGGCCGTTCGACGTGACGCTGGGCGGATTCTACCAACGGCAGAAGAACGAACTGAACACCAGCTACGCCATTCGCGGCCTGGATACGATCACCGGCTATACCGCGACCGGCGGCGGCGATGTTCCCGGCGGCCTGATCGGCGTTCCCGCCATGTACGGCATCGCTTATGACGACGACGGCAATCCCTTCTTCGACACCAGCGACATCGTCAATCCCAACGGCAATCCGCTGGGCACGATGCTATACGGAACGCCGGCGGTGAAGGGCGACGCCTTCTATTTTGTGGAGCAGAATCAGCTTTACCATGACACTGCCATCTTCGCGGAAGGTCATTACAACATCACGCCAACGCTGAAGCTGACAGGCGGAATCCGCTATTTCTGGACCGATTATGCCGTGAAGGGCTTTGCCGGCGTTGCGGCGTCGGCTGCGAATACGGTCACATCGCTGTTCGTTCCCACGGGCCAGATGGGATGCCCGACGCCCTTGCCGGCCGAGCGGCTTCAATGCCTCAACACCAACTTCCGCGCTGCGGATCAGACCGGGCGCTACAAGGAGGATGGCGAGACGCACAAGATCGCGCTCGATTGGCAGATTACGCCGGACAAGATGGTCTATGCCAATTATTCCACAGGCTTCCGACCCGGTGGCTTCAACCGTCCGCTGCGCATCCGTAATTTTGGGCCGGTAGACGTGGCACCCTTCCAGTCCGAAACGCTCACTAATTACGAACTTGGCATGAAGACGACTTGGGGCGGCATATTCCGCCTCAACGTCGCCGCTTATTTCGAGAAATGGGACAATATCCAATATGGCGTCGTCGTGTCCGGTGCGCAGGGCGCGGGCATGACCGGCAATGCCGGCAAGGCGGAGGTCAAAGGCATCGAGTATGACGCCGACCTGAAGCTCGGCAAGGTCACCATTTCGACCTCCGGTGCCTATAATGATGCGAGCCTCAGCGGCAATTTCTGCAACTTTGCGCTGGATCGGGCGACAGCCACCATTTCCCAGCTGCCCAGTTGTACATTGGGAGAGGACGTGCCGGGCTCCAACCCTCCCACGCCGCAGGTCGCGGCAGCGGACGGAACGCGCCTGCCGCGCCAGCCCAAGTTCAAGGGCACGACATCGGTTCGCTACGATACAGAGCTGGGCGCCTATAGCGCCTTCCTCCAGGGTGCGGCCTTGTATCAGACCGGCGCGACCCAAGACCTCAACGTCGACAACAATGCCTTGTTGGGCAACACCAAGGGGTTCATCAGTTTCGACTTTTCCGGCGGGGTGAAGAAGGATGGATGGAGCCTGACGCTGTTCCTGCAAAATGCGTTCGACAAGCGGGGACAGCTGACGCGCAACACCTTCTGCTCGATCGACTTCTGCGCAGGGTCGTCGCGCACCTTCACCATCAAGCCGCAATTTTTCGGCGTCAGGTTCGGCCAGAAATTCTAGGAATATCGTTCAGCATGGTGGCCATGCCTCGCACTCTATCTGTGCGCGGCATGGCCATTGCCACTGGAGCGGCAATCCTGCTGCTCCATATGCCGCACGGTGCCGGAGCGCAGGAGGATCATTCCAGCCTCAACCGGGAAAGCTATCGCCGCAAATGCCTGATGTGCCACAGCCGCTCCGCGCCTGAGGGCGTGTCGCCGGAGATATTGGCGGGCCTTCATCCCGAACCAGGGCTACCGCCGGCGGTGGCGATGCCGGGAGTGAGTTGCTGGCGTCGCTGCACCACCTGCTGGCCGAAGGATCTGCGCAGCGTGCCAAAATAAGGCATGACCGCGAAGGCCAACCCCGATCTCCTGCCAGCCCGGTTCGTGAAGGGACGCATATCCGCCGCCGACCTCACCGATAGAAGGCTGCTCTATCGCGCCTTTGACGGAAACAGCTGCCGCAACGATGCGGGCGCGTGACATTGCCGGATTGCGGTTTCGACATGGCGGGCGCGTTCAGCGGTAAGGGAGGCGGAGGACAGGGCGAAACGCCGTTCGTGCGCGATCTCCTCCGCAGTGAAGGGGGCGCTGCCCTGCGGCACGCTACCCCCGCCGAGACCAAAGACGACGAAGTTCATCATGTCGGCCAGTTGTTGATTATCCTTTATCCGGCTCAGCGCGACATTGGGAAGGCGGATGAGATAGGCACGCGTCCGCGGCGTGCACAGGAACCAGCCCACCCTGCCGCGCAATTCGGGCAAGGCGGCGGGCGCGGCACTGCCCTGCACTCCGTGGCAGCCCCCGCAATTTTCGACATAGTCTGATCGGGCGAGGTCGGGATCGGTGATCGCGGCCGGAAGCACGCCCATGGGCGGCAGCCCGGCCCTGCCGATGCCGACTGCGCCGAACAGCAGCAGCGAAGCCGTCAGTAACGCGCGTGTCATGCCGGGCTGCGTCAGCTGGCCGCACCCACCAGCACCGCGGTGGAGCAATGATATTCCATGCTGCTCGTACCAAAGCACCAGATTACGTCATTGTTGAGTTGAGGCATGTAAAGCTGGGTTTCGCGATCGGTATTGTCGCAGCCGCACTGTCCGCAGGCCGGCTTGCCGCAACAGTCGCGATAGGCGATGAGGTAGGCCTTGCCGTCATCGGGATTGATGCATGTGCCGACCCAGGAAACGGGGGAGGGCTCCGCGCCGGCCGGGCAGCTGTGGATGCCGCCGCCGCAGCAGGTGCAGAGTGCGCCATCGATGGCGCAATAGCGCCAATAGTCGCACTTGCTGTCATCCTTGCTCTGCGCGGTGCGGGCGAAAGCGGTCTTGGCCTCGGGCGAGCGATCAGGCTTCGCCGCCTCCGCGCGGCTGACCGGTAGCAGCGGAAAGGCAGGTGCTGCGACCAGAGCCGTGCCCAGCCGAGCCAGCATCGATCGGCGCGAGGTGCCGCCCGCCAGCTTGCGCAGCAATTTTTCCCCCATGGCGTCGGCGTCGAACTTCTTCATGTCACGGAACCCCCTATGGCAATGATTCAGGCGGCCTGAGCCTTGAGCGAACCGATATAGTCCTGCACCGTCTTGATCCCCATCTCGTGTGCGACGATCAGGCTTTCGAGATGCTCGCGGCTGTTGACCAGCCCCTTGGACAAAATCGTGCCATCTGCGTCCAGCAGTACCGCAAAGGGCAGCTTGGCCACGCCATAGGCCTGACCGACCTCGGGACCGTTGACGAAGGCATAGGCTTCCAGCCCATGCTGGGCGATCATCGACCGTTGAACGGCGAGATCGTCGTCTCCCACGAAGGTCAATGCGACCCGTTCGTCCCGCGCGAAGGATTTGGCCATCGGGATGATGTTCTTGCACAACGGGCATTGCGCGGACACGAACATCAACAACCGCAACGACGTGCCATGCGCGTGGCCGCCTATCGTCACGGAAGCACCATCGATGGTCCGAGCGTCGATCTTGACGATGGCGTCGCCGACCCCCGGGCCGCCGCTGGTGGCGAGCGCTCCGGCGGGCGCCACGCGGATATGCAGCACGCCCACCTGCCGCGCGACCGCCAGCAGTCCGACGCCAAGCGCCAGCAGAACGACCCATGACAGGATTTGCGCGATGATGAGAGACGTTAGCATATGTCTATCTCCGGTAGGCGGCGGCCGGCGCGGCGATCAGCGCCAGAATGTGGCCGAGCAGATGATAAGCGAGGAAAAGCGCCACCCCGCCGACGGCGGCGGTGCCGATATCGAGCGCCGACAGGGCCGGGGCAGGCGCCAGGCGCAACGCGATGAGCGCGATCAGCAGCAGGTTGCGACCGACCAGCGGCCAGCCGATCGGATGGCGCAGCTGCGATCGGCCGCAGCCGCAATCGATCTGACTGCGTCCTCGCGCTATGTTGACTGCCATCGCTCCGGCGAAAAGAGCGAGCAGCAGCATCGCGAGAACGACTGGCACGGTCGTAAGGCCTGCGATCAAGGTGGCTCCGATTGCGATCTCCGCCAGCGGCAGGACCGTCGCGGCGGGAGTCACCAGAGCGGACGGAAGCAGCCGATAATTGGCGATTACTCCGGGCAGCAAGTGCCTATGGCGCAGCTTCGAAAGACCCGCCTGCAGCAGGATCAATCCGACCCCGACAGCGGCCGCGAAGGCTGCGATCGCCAGACCCATCTCCATCGTCAGGAGGGGTCCAGGACCGTGATGGTGCTGCCACCGGCCTTCTCGATCTTGTGCTTTTCCTCCCAGGTGGCGAGGTCGATGACAATGGCGGTGCCCTTTTCCCCATTCATCACGAGCAACGGCTTGTCCGCTTGGGTGACCTCGATATTGTTCATCGGCTCTTCGAGAGGGTGGCGCTTCACCACTTTCTGGCTTGCGAGATCGACCTCCCACACTTCGGAACCCGACGCCTTGTGGGACCAATATTCGCCCATGTGCATCAGCACGAACAAATGGCCCGTCGCCCGGTGCAACGCCATCGGCTGACGCCCGCCCGGATACCAGTTGAGTTCCAGCGGCTTGGTTTCGCCGGGTCGAATGCCTGCGGCCGCCTGGATCGAGAAGGGCGCTGATATGGTTGGCGCGGCCCCAAGCTTCGCGACCCAGATCTGGCCGGTGTAGCTCAGGAAGGTCGTTTCCTTCTTCTTCCGGTCATAAGTGAAATTGTCGAAGATCGGATCGTCCGTCGCCGAGAAGAAGGGGGCGCTATGGGTGATATCAGCCTTCTTGCCTGTCAGCTTGACCGTCGCGAGCGATCCGTCCCCGCATAATGCGGAAAAGCCGACGCCCGGATTGGGCATCATGCTGGCGCATCCGGGCAGCTCGACATTGGCGACGAATTTGCGCGTCACCAGGTCGACGATGTTGACCGAGGATGCCGGGCTGAGATTATAGACGAAGGCGGTCTTGCCATCGTCGCTGATGATGAAATTATTCTTTCGCGATCCGATGAGTATCCGGTCGGGAATGGCGATTTCCGCCAGTAACTTCAACTCGCGCGTGTCGTAAACCGACACCATGTCCTGCCTGGTGCCGCGATCACCCTTGGACCAGATGGTTTCCGCGACATAATAATATTTGCCCGCGGGATCGATCGCCATGTCGGCAAGGCGACGGGTTTCAACCATGCCCTTCATCTTGCCGGCTTCGCCGTCGAAGATGCTGGTGCCCGGCATATCCCAGCCGCCATCTATGAAGAACCAGTTGGGCTTGGGCGGTTCCATCGTCACGACGTCGGATGTTTCCGGCTCCAGCGTCGCCGCCACATCAGCAGGCGCGGCGTGGCTGGTGACGGCTACGCTCAACGCCAGGCCCAAGGCGGTTGCGGCGAAAAATCCCCTAAAGACGCTGCTCGACATCTCGCGTGATCCCCTTGATCGGTGCGACAGGGGGCGAACTCTGTGCTGGTCCGACTTCCTGCTGCGGCTAAGGCTGGACAAGTGTCAAGGATTGGTCAAGAGGGTCAGGACGCGATACACAAAATTTCTCGGCCTGAAGCAGGTCGGGCGGCGGCTCGTCCATATTGTCAACTTGAGGAAGGCCGGGGGCGGGCGCCCTGGTTGCCACCAGCAGCGCGACACATCCGCACAACAGGGTGGCCGTCACGCCATCGATCAGGGACCATGGACCAAAAGCGGTCGACAGGATTGAGCCGGCCACCGGCCCGGCGATCATGCCGAGGCCGTGGATGCAGGATACGAAGCGGCGGAAAAGCAGGGTTCCGTGAGCGGCCGTCGCTTCCCCGGAAAAGCGGACGATGGTGGCGGTCGATCCAACATTGAGAAGGCCGATCGAGAGGATGAAAAGGGCGGGAGAGCCGGGGCGGGTCATTACCAGCGGTGCCAGCAGGCAAAGGCTGGAGAGCAGCCCGGTCAACGGCAGCGGCACGACCATGTGATCGCGCATGACGGTCAGAGCCGTCAATGCGCCGACCACCGATCCAATGGCGACCGCGGTCCCGATCACATCGTCGTTAATGCCAGCTGCCATCGCGAGCGCGCCGGCGAAACTCCAGACCATCATGGTCGCGGCGATGAAGCAGAAAAGAGCGGTCGCGAGTGCCCAGGCACGCAGCGGCGGAGCGACGTTCTCGGTCCGATCGGTGACGGTGGCGCGCTTGGGCACGGGGCTGGCGGGCAGCGCTGACAGCAGCAGCAGCAGGCCGGCCGGGAACACCGCCAGAAGGCGCAACGCCACGACGGGGCGTGCCGCATCGCTTATGGCCGGAAGAACCAACGCCACAAGAGTGGAGAGCAGCAACTGGATGATGAAGACCGCCCCATAGGCGAGGGCAGGCCGGCTCGCCGCCGCCATGCTCATGGCATATGTGTACGCAACGCCCATGCCGATGCCGAACAGGCCGCGGACGGCGATCAGCATCCACAGGTCGTCCAGCGCAGGTGTCATCACACTGGTCACGAAGGCGATCAATGCCGCGAAAGCCGGAGCCATACGCGGCATGGATGTGCCGCCTCGCCATATGATGATGCCACCCATCGCCATGCCTGCCTGAGTCGCGCCGACAATCCAGCCGTGATTGGACGGATCGAGGCTGGTCGCGGCGGCCAGCAGGGTGAGAAAGACAGGGTCGATCCCAGGCTGCAAAAGCGCCAGCGCGGCTGCAAGGATGCAGACACCGGTCCGTTCAGATGCCCCTGTGGGCAGTAGGCGATGTCCTCCCACGACGAATCCCCCGAGCAAGAGCGGCGCGCACGGCGCCCTGCCGATCAGATCCATCCCCCTTGAGCGGTATCAGGCCGCTTCAGTCATCAGCCCCGCAAGATCGCGCGAAGTCACCGTTTTGGCAAGATGCACGAACGACATCGCCGCAAGCGCGGTGAAGACCGGCATCTTGTTCGCCCATGGCTTTTGGTGGCCCAAGAAGGGGGTCGATCCTTCCATCGACGCACTGATGAACAGCGAGAGGCTATGCACGTCATCCGGGCTCAGCGCAGGATTGATCTGAGACACATATTCGCCGATCACCTCATGCACCTTTCCGTAGAAAAGGCGCACACGGTCTGCGACGAACTCGCTCTGATTGGCGAGCGCCCACAATTCGGTGAACAAATGGGTTGTCCGCTTGGTCTGAATATCCTCCAGGCACAGGATGATCACCAGCTTCAACCGTTCCTCTGCGGTAAGCCCCGGCTTACGCACCATCTCGTCCAGCAACTTGTCGTAAGATTCCAGCATCTCATCCAGCATCACCTGGATCAGCATTTCCTTTCGGGGGAAATGATAGCTGACATTACCGACCTTCAGGTCGCATCGCGCGGCGATACGGCGCAGCGTGAAATCTTCCGCACCTTCATCGATCAGCACGCCGAGCGCTGCCTTGAGGATCTGGTCGACCGTTTCTGACCCGCGCGCATAGATGCCGGGTCGGGATGGAGCGGTTATCATGTTACATCTACCTTGTTGTCCGACCTATCATGGCGCGGCCGATCATGCCACCCTTCTCGCAACGGAATGAAAGGAAGGGTTGACGAATATTTGAAGAATGTCCAATATTGGGCTCTTCATAGAATGTTGGGATGATGGGGGAATTTGGAGGGCGGTTGCACTCCGGCACCACATTCTGTGACACCGCGGCCAGCTTAGGGGGAAGTTTCGGGCAATGCTTCAATCAATCAGGCACATCCGCTTTCTGCTTCTCGCCGTCCTGACGGCGACGTCGGGAACGGCGATGGCCGGCGGACCGCAGACTTTCGCAAGTCGTTGCTCCATGTGCCATCAACCTTCCGGGGCCGGGCTGCCGGGACAGTTCCCGCGACTGAGTGGCCGGGTATCCGAAATTGCCGGAAGCCCGGACGGCCGCCGCTATCTCACCATGGTGCTGCTTTACGGACTCTATGGCCCCATCACCGTGGACGACAAGAAGATAGCCGGTCTGATGCCCGGGATGGGGACGATGAGCGATCAGGATGTCGCCGACGTGCTCAACCATGCGGTGGCGTTCAAGAAGGCGGCAAAGCCTGCTCCTCCCTTCACTGCGGCGGAAATCGCCAAGGTTCGCGCCGGAGGCAAGTTGACCGCGTCGCAAGTCGCAGCGGAACGAGGACGTCTGGCGGCCAAGGGGCTGATCCGCTGAACCGTGCCGCCTCGGGTCGCGCCGCTCCTGTTCTTTCTCGCCGTACTTCTTGAGCGACGACTATTGATCGAGCCCAATCCTCTGTTATCCTTCCAAAAATAAGCAGCATGTTCTTCAAAAAAAGCGCGTGCACGGAAAAGGGATGGAGAGGATGAGGCCAACGCGTCTTTTGATGATTGCTCTCGTCACGACGGCGATCGGTACGCCCGCGGGAGCGCAGTTCAATGGGCGCGAAGATCCGATGCCCGTGACCGCGCCCAAGATCGCCGACGCCTATTGGTCTGCAAAGCCGGCGGCGCCCACGCCTTATGCAGCGCCCAACAAGGTGCACTGGAAATTGTCCGACATCCTCGCCGCTCATCGTGGCAGGACTGACTGGGTTCAGCCTATCGTCCGCAACCCGGAACAGGATGCGGATTATATTTCCATGAGTCCGGGTACACGGACGAAGCGGCTTATGTATGCTGACGACCGGGTGGTGTGGATCGTCCAGGCCGGCGCAATGCGCGTGTCGATCGACGGACAGGAGCCATTCGTCGCAACCAAGGGGTTCATGGTCAATGTGCCGTTCCGCCACTTCTATTCGATAGAGACGGTCGGCGACCAGCCCTCGCTCCGGTTCGAGGTGCGGCAGGCCGGCTCCGCCCCGCTATTTCCGCTAAACGAAACCCCCGATCCGATTGCCGGCCGCACCTATGTGAAGGTGACAGGCTCGCCCGGCCCGGCGAAGGACCGAGACACCAACCCCATCTATGTCGATTTCTGGAAGCAGATCGCGGCGAGCGATGCCCCTTATAACGGCAAGTTCGTCTGGGACGATCATTTCACCTCCAACATCCTGCGAACGAAGCCGCAGCCTGTCGCGCCCGCCACCAATCGGGGGCATTTCCATGGCGATTGGACAGAATTCTGGTTCATCATGGAAGGGCGCGTCGGCTATCAGATCGAAGGCTTCCCCTATTTCGAAGCGGAGCAGGGGGATATCGTGACGGCACAGAAGGGACGGTGGCATCGGCCAGGCAGCGCGCCAGGCGCGCCCATGTCGACACGCATCCCCTTCAATCCCCGCCCAGTCATCCTGCATAATTTCGCAACAGATTGACATCAAGTCCGATGGCGATCGCCTGCGTAGAGGATTTCCGGCATCAGGCGCGCCGGCGCCTTCCCCGGTTCCTGTTCGACTATGTCGACGGCGGTTCCTACGCGGAGGAAACGTTGCGCCGCAACGTGTCGGATCTCCAGCGGCTTGCGCTGCGGCAGCGGGTGATGCGCGACGTGTCCGACGTTCGCACCAGCACGGTTCTGCTGGGAAGAGAGGTCAGCATGCCCGTCGCCCTGGCGCCGATCGGGCTTGCCGGCCTCTATGCCCGCCGGGGAGAGGTGCAGGCCGCGCGGGCAGCCGAAGCCGCGGGCGTCCCTTTCATCCTGTCGGCCTCCGCCTGCTGCGCGATCGAGGAAGTGGCGGCTTCCGTCTCCAAGCCACTGCTCTTCCAGCTCTACATGATCAAGGACCGCGCCTTCATGGCGGACATGCTCGGGCGCGCCCGGGATGCGGGGGTGGAGACGCTCGTCATGACGGTTGATCTCATCATGCACAGTCCGCGGTATCGGGATATGCGATCGACCCTGACCGGACGCCAGACGATCATGGACCGCATGCGCCGCATGGTACAGATCCTGTCCCATCCTGTTTGGGCGTGGGACGTTGGCGTGCGCGGGCGGCCCCATATTCTCGGCAATTTCGCGCCGGCCATGCCGGGAGGCGCGGGCCTGGCGCAATTCACCGATTGGGTGTCACGCAATTTCGATCCGTCCATCACCTGGGACGATCTTGCGTGGGTGCGCCACCACTGGCCCGGCAGGTTGGTACTGAAAGGCATATTGGACCGGGAAGATGCGCTTCGTGCCGTCGATGTCGGCGCAGGATCGATCATCGTGTCCAATCATGGCGGGCGCCAGCTGGACGGAGCACCTTCGGCGATCCGCGCGCTTCCGCATGTGGCGGATGCGGTCGCAGGGCGCATGGAAATCCTCATGGACGGCGGCATACGGTCCGGTATCGATGTGTTGCGCGCCCTGGCTTCGGGGGCCGACGGCGTTCTGCTGGGTCGGGCCTGGGCATTCGCGCTGGCCGCGGACGGGCAGCAGGGGGTCGCGCAGATGCTGCAACTTCTGCACCATGAACTCAGCGTGGCCATGGCTCTGACCGGCCACAGCCGCGTCGCGGACATAGGCGGCGATGCTCTCTTGCCTGACACTTCCCTGCTTTGATCGAAGTTCCTGACGGCTCTTAGCGGACGGACGAGGGCAAAGATCGTCAGCGTTTGGCAACCAAGAGCGATGGCCAGCGTATATGCCTCGGAAATGCAATGATTGCCCCTGGTGCAGCGAAGGAGCGAAAAATGGCACGATCGGCGGAGAAGCGTGGCAAGGAAGAAACGGCGGCGGCCGCCAAGAAGGTGAAGGCGACCGGCAAGCCCGCCGGCGGCGCCCGCGGCGGCATCACTGCGCCCGTCACACCTTCGCCCGAACTTGCCGACATCATCGGCGCGAAGGATCTGCCGCGCAGCGAAGTCGTGTCCAAGATCTGGGACTATATCAAAAAGAACGACCTTCAGGACGCGAAAGACCGTCGCCAGATCAATGCCGACGAGAAACTGGGCAAGATTTTCGGCAAGAAATCGGTCAGCATGTTTGAGATGAACAAGCATCTGAGCAAGCATTTGACGGCCAAGACAGGGTGAGTTTGGCCGGTTCGTACTAGCGCACATCAGAACCGACTGTTTGCGATCCACAATCGCGCCGCCACCCGGAGAGGCGAGCGTCAGCGATGGTGCGTGTCTATATCGGAAGCTGTATCAGTATCTGGGGCGCCACTTACCGCGGCTACCATGCCTGCGGGCCTCGAGATTGCAAAATCAAGCGCTTAGTGTCAGTTGCGAGGCGATCGATGCCCAGCCTTTTCGCTGAATGGGCATATCAACTGATTGATGCGCAACGCGTCCTGAGCGCCCGATGCAAAGGCGCTGCATAGCCAGTCCAGCAACCGTGCCAAAATCAGCATGGCCGTCTCCATCCTCTCTTTTGCCACATCTTATCACAGCCTGCATGGCCGGGAAGCGGGCAAAATAGCCGAGCATGAAATGATACTGGCCAGTATGCGATTGAACTACTGTTCCGCACCGATGACGCGATAGAGGCGAATGCGGTTGCTGACCAGCGCCAGGTCCGTCGCGATCGCCGACTGCTGGGCGGCGTAGAAGCTACGCTGGCTGGTCAGCGCGGTTAGAAATGGATCGATGCCCGCGCGGTATCGCTGTTCAGCGAGGTCGTAGGCGAGCCGACTTGCCGTCACCAGCCGATGCTGCGCCGCCTGCTGCGCATCGATGGTCCCATCTCGGGCCAGTGCGTCAGCAACTTCGCGGAAGGCCGTCTGGATCGCCTTCTCATATTGCGCGAGATAGAGATCGCGCTGCGCCTTGCTGTATTCGACATTGCCGCGGTTGGGTCCACCGAAGATCGGCAGGCTTCCTGACGGCGTCGTCTGCCAGGTAAAGCCATCACCTGTGAACAGCGAGGAGAGGGCGGAGCTCGCGACGCCGATTGCAGCCGTCAGGCTGATCCGGGGGAACATGGCCGCTCGCGCCGCGCCGATGTCGGCATTGGCTGCTTTCAGCTGATGCTCCGCCTGAAGGACGTCAGGTCGCTGAAGCAGCGTGTCCGACGACAGCCCTGCCGGAACGGTCGCTATGTCTTCCGTCAATGCGGCAAGGCTCGAAGGCAGCAGCGCCTCCTCCACCGGTGCCCCCACCAGCAGGTCGAGTGCGTTGCGATCCTGCGCCACCTGCGTGATGTTGGCGGCAACATCGGACGCCGCCTGCTCGACGATCGTCTCGGCCTGGCGCACGTCCAGCTTGCCGGCCAGCCCGGCCTTGTTGAGGGACTGCGTGAGTTCCAGTGTTCGCTGCGCGCTAGCCACCGTCTGGCGGGACAGCGCCAGCAGGTCCTGATCCGCCGCCAACGTGGCATAGGCGGTGGCGGTCTCCGCGATCAGCGCGATCCGTGTGGCCCGCGCGCCTTCCTCGGTCGCCAGATAGGATTCGAGAGCGGACTGGGTGAGGTTACGCAGCCGACCGAACAGGTCGATCTCGAACGCGCTGAACCCCAGATCGGCGCTATAGCTGTCCGCCCTCTCGCCATTGCGCCGCGTGAAGCTCGCTCCCGCATCCGTAGTTACCGTCGGCAACTGCGCCGCGCGCTGGATACGATATTGCGCGCGTGCAGATTGAACATTGGCCAGTGCGGCGCGCAGATCGCGATTGTTCGTCAGCGCGCGCTCAATCACCGTCTTCAGCCGCGCATCCTGAACCAGGCTGGTCCAGGGCAGGCCGGCCGCGCCCGCCACTTGCGGCGCATAGGCTTCACCCTTGGGAAGGGCGGCGGGCACAGGCGGGACGGGCCGCTGATAATGGGGCGCCATGTTGCACCCCCCCAAGGTCATGATCGCAACGATCGGCAAGGCACCGCGCATCATGCCAGCGCCCCTGCGTCAGGAGCGGCGTGCGGCGATGGCGAGCCTGTCTTGTCGTTGCCGAACAGTCGGGCGATCGCGAAGAAGAAGAGGGGCACATAGAAGATGGCGAGCACCGTCGCGGACGTCATGCCGCCGATCACCGCCGTGCCGATCGCGACGCGGCTTTGCGCGCCGGCACCGGTGGCGATCGCCAGCGGGATGACGCCGGCGATGAAGGCGAGCGACGTCATGAGGATCGGCCGGAAGCGCAGGCGCGCGGCTTCCAGAGCGGCGTCCCAGGCATTCTTGCCCTCATGATGCGCCAGCTCCGCAAACTCCACGATCAGGATGGCGTTCTTCGCCGCGAGCCCCATCGTCGTTAACAAGCCGACCTGGAAGAAGATGTTGTTTTCCAGACCCCGCGCCCACACCGCCAGCACCGCGCCGACCAGCCCGAGCGGTATGACCAGCAGCACCGCCAATGGGATCGACCAGCTTTCGTAGAGCGCCGCAAGGCACAGAAAAACAACGAGGACGGAAAGGCCATAGAGGAGAGGGGCCTGTCCGCCCGATAGCTGCTCCTGATAGGAGAGCCCGCTCCACGCATAGCTGGTGCCGGGGGGCAGTTGCTTCTGCAGTTCAACCATCCGGTCCATCGCCTCGCCCGAACTCGCGCCGTCCGCAGCCTGTCCCTGAAGCTCATAGGCCGAAAGGCCATTGAACCGGGCGAGGGTGGTCGGACCCATCGTCCAGTGCGTCGTCGCGAAGGCCGAGAAGGGAACCATCTGCCCCGTGCTGGCCGACCGCACCATCCAGTTGTCGAGATCCGTGGGCAGCGAACGATAGCGCCCATCGGCCTGCACGAACACGCGCTTCACCCGGCCCCGATCGACGAAGTCGTTGACGTAGCGACTGCCCCAGGCGGAATTGAGCACGTCATCGACGTCGGCTTGGGTGAGCCCCAGAACCGCGAGCTTTTCGGAATCGATGTCGACCTTCAGCTGGGGCGTGTCTTCCAGGGTCGCCGCGCGCACGCCGGATAGCAGGGGGTCTTTCTGCGCCGCGGCCATTAACTGGTTGCGCAACGCCAGGAACCGTTCGCGGGGCAAGCCGCCGCTGTTCAACAGTTCGAAGGTGAAGCCGTTGGATTGGCCGAGACCCCGGATCGCGGGCGGCGTCATCGCCAGCACCTTGGCGTCGCGGATCGCGACCAGCTGCTTGGTCGCGCGCCCCGCGATCGCGCCGGCGGTGTTCGCGGCGCCCTTGCGTTCGTCCCAAGGTGCCAGGTTGATGAAGCCTTGCGCCGTATTCTCGCCCTGCCCCTGGAAGCTGAAGCCCGTCAAGATGAAGGCGAAGGCGACATTGTCCTTTTCGTCGCTGGAGAAATAATTTTGCACTTGGTCCACCGCGGCGGCGGTGCGGCTCGACTTGGCCCCCGCCGGCAGCGTCAGCTGCACCATCACCTGCCCCTGGTCCTCCACCGGCAGGAAGCTGGAGGGAAGGCGCACGAACACCAAGATCAGGATGGCCAGGACCACGGCATAAAGGCTCCAGAACAGCTTGCGCCGCGTCATCACCCGCTCGGTGCGGCGGACATAGCCGTTCGTCACCCGCTCGAACCAGCGGTTGAACTTGCCGGCCCAGCCCTTGTCGCGCTGCGCATGATCGGTGGGCTTGAGCAAGGTCGCGCACAGCGCCGGCGACAGGATCAGCGCGACCAGCACCGAAAGCAGCATCGAAGACACGATGGTGATGGAAAACTGGCGGTAGATGACGCCCGTCGACCCGCCGAAGAAAGCCATCGGCAGCAGCACGGCGGACAGGACGAGGGCGATGCCGATCAATGCGCTACCGATCTCGGCCATCGACTTGATTGTTGCGTCGCGCGGCGACAGCCCTTCCTCTTCCATCAGCCGCTCGACATTTTCCACGACGACGATGGCGTCATCGACCAGCAGGCCGATGGACAACACCATGCCGAACAGCGTCAGCGTGTTGATGGAATAGCCGAACAGGGCGAGGATGCCGAACGTCCCCATCAGCACGACCGGCACGGCGATGGCAGGGACCAGCGTCGCGCGCCAGCTTTGCAGAAATACGAACATCACGATGACCACCAGCACCACGGCTTCGATCAGCGTGTGAATCACTTCCTCCACCGACAATTTGATGAAGGGCGTGGTGTCGCGCGGGTAGACGACCTTATAGCCGTGGGGCAGGTTGGCCGACAGTTCCGCGACCCTGTTCTTCACCAGCTCGGCCGTCTTGAGCGCGTCTGCGCCTGGGGCCAGCTGCAAGGCTATGCCGGAAGCCGGATGGCCGTTCAGTTGCGCCGTGGTCGTATAGCTTTCATTGCCCAGTTCGACCCGCGCCACATCGGATAAATGAACGACAGACCCGTCGCTCTGCGTCTTGACCACGATGGCGCGGAACTGCTCGGGCGTTTGCAGCCGCATCCGCGACGTAACGGTGGCGTTGATCTGCTGGCCTGCGGGGGCAGGGTCGGCGCCGATCTGGCCTGCCGACACTTCGACATTCTGCGCGCGAATAGCGGCGGTGACGTCCGATGGCATCAATCGGACGGCGGCTAGCTTGTAAGGATCGAGCCAGATCCGCATCGCATATTGCGACCCGAAAATCTGGGTCGCGCCTATCCCGTCGATGCGCGCGATCGAGTCCTGGAAATTGTTGACCAGATAGTCGGCTATGTCCGCCTGCGTCGCGGTGTCGGTTTCATCATAGAGGCCGACCAGCATCAGGAAGTCGGTCTGCTGTTTGGTGACCGTCAGCCCCTGCTGCTGCACCGGATTGGGCAGGCGGCTGAGCGCCTGCTGCACCCGGTTCTGGACCTGCACCTGCGCCGTGTCGGGGTCGGTGCCCTTCTGGAACGTCACGCTGATGCGCGACTGACCCGTCGCGGAAGACGAGGATGAGAAATACATCAGCCCGTCGATGCCGGTCAGCTGCTGTTCGATGATCTGCGTCACGCTGGTTTCGACTGTTTCGGCCGACGCGCCGGGATAGGTGGCGTTGATGCCGACGCCGGGCGGCGCGATGTCGGGATATTGGGCGATGGGCAGCGACAGCATCGCGCCAAGCCCCGCCAGCATGATGCCGATGGCGATAACCCAGGCGAAGATCGGCCGGTCGATGAAAAAGCGGCTCAGCACGGCCCCGGCTCCTATTTCGACGCCGCGATGGCGACCGGCTTCACCTTGTCTTTGGGTTGCACCTTGTCTGTGCCCTGGACGATCAGGCGGTCGCCGGCCTTCAAACCGGCGGTGATCAGCCATTTATCGCCTATGGCCTGGCCGGCCGTGACCGTCCGCCGCTCCACCTGATTGGCCTTGTTGACCACCAGCGCGGTGGCGTTGCCTTTGGGGTCGCGGCTGATGCCCTGTTGCGGCGCGAGGATGGCGCCGGGCACCACGGACTGCGGCGCGATCACACGCACGAACATGCCCGGCATCAGCAGCCCGTCCGGGTTGGGGAAGCGGGCACGCAGCGTAACCGTGCCACTGTTGACATCGACGATCGGCTCGGCGAACTCGATGCGGCCCTCGGCCGGATAATCGCTTCCGTCCTCAAGTTTCAGGCGGATCGTGGCGCTTGCCGGCAAGGTTTTTCCTGCGGCCAGCGACCGGCGCAGCTGTAGTAGCTGTGCGCTGGACTGCGTAACATCGACATAAATGGGGTCGAGCTGCTGGATCGTGGTCAGCGGGTCCGCCTGGCTGGCGGTCACGAGCGCACCGGGAGTGAAGAGCGTCCGGCCCGCGCGTCCGCTGATCGGCGCGCGCACGAGCGTGAATTCCAGGTTGACGTTGCTCGTCTGCAGGTTGGCCCGCGCCTGCTGCACCGCTGCCTGAGCCTGGCGCGCCGTGGCGATCACATCGTCCCGCTCTTGGGCGCTTACTGCCTCTGTGTCGCCCAGCCCGCGATAGCGCCGCGCTCGGGCTTGCGCGGCCACCAGCGTCGCCTGCGCGCTGGCCAGGCTTGCCTCCGCCTGCTCGCGCGAGGCGCGATAGAGGCGGGGGTCAATCTGGTAGAGCGGCTGCCCCGCCGTCACCATCGCGCCCTCGGTAAAGAGCCGTTTCTGGATCAGGCCCGCAACTTGCGGGCGCACCTCCGACATCATGGTCGATACGGTGCGCCCGGGCAGTTCCGTCGAGATGGTCGCGTTCTGCGCTCTCAGCGTGACCACGCCCACTTCGACAGGCCCCTTCTTCGGCGGCTTCTTGTCCGCGCATCCCATCACGAGGATGCAAAGCGCCAATGGTGCGACCCGAAGGCTTTGAAGAACCGAAGATGCAAGCATGGCGGCGAACTGTCCCTGGCCTGACCAGCCGAAGCATCGCCACCGTCCTGCCGCAGGACAGGGGAAGGGGGAGAGCCGCGCAGCGGACGCTGGTCGAGAGCTCCGGCTGGCGTCGGCGGCGCGCCGACACAGCCCTCTTTGAAATTTTGCACGTTACAGGAAAGAGGAACTTGTCTTCATTGTGTCTGCGTCCGCTCTCGCAAAGTATCACTTTGTATCACCCTGTATCATGCGCGTTCGGGATGACGACTTTTCGCCCGATCGACGATAGGGAGGCTCCATGCCAGACCTTGCCCATAACGGTCCCGCGACAATCATGGTCGTCGATGACGACGCCGATATCCGCAACCTGATATTGGGACAGCTGAGGCAGGAAAATTATCGTCTGCTCGGCGCGGGTAACCTTGCCGACCTGCGTCAGGCACTCCGCCAGGAGCAGATCGACCTTATCGTGCTGGACCTCAACCTGCCCGATGGGGACGGCCTGTCGCTCTGCCGCGAGCTCCGCGCAACGGGATCGGCGGTCCAGATCATCATGGTGACGGCCCGGGGCAGCGCCATCGACCGGGTGTTGGGGCTTGAGCTGGGGGCAGACGATTATCTGACCAAGCCGTTTGAGCCGCGCGAATTGCTGGTGCGCATCCGCAATCTCCTGCGCCGTGCGCGCAGTGAACCGTCTCCGCGCCGCGTTGCCACGCGCTATGCCGCGTTCGGACCATGGCGGCTCGATCTTCAGCAAAGACGGCTCGTCGCGCCGGACGATCGGCTGGTCATGCTGTCATCGGCCGAGTTTCGCCTGATCACCCGCTTCATCGAAGAACCCAACGCCGTGCTGACGCGCGAGACGCTCTTGCCCGAAAGGCGCGCGACCGCCGCCTTCGACCGGTCCATCGATCTTCAGGTCAGCCGTCTTCGGCAGAAGCTGGCCGCCGTGCCGGGCGGCGACGAACTCATCCTGACTGTCCGGGGCGAGGGCTATGTTCTGGCGTGCGAGGTTCACTATTCATGATCCGGCCGTTGCAACGCGCCCGCACCTTCTTCGGGACCATGGCGGGGCAGATTTTCCTGATCCTTACCCTCGGCATGTCCGTCGCAGCCCTGATCGCGTTGACCGTGGCCGAGCGGACGCGGCATCATGATTTCGAACGCGTCAGGCGGCAAAGAGTGGTTGCAAGCGCCGTCGACATCGCCGAGCGGCTCCGCCGCGATCCGGCAAGGGTCGAACAGATGATGGCGGCGCGTGACATCTTCGGTGCCTATCCCGCCCCGGAAGGCGTGGCGTTGAGCGAGCCGGACGCTGACCTCGAAGCAGCACTGCAGCAGCGGTTTGGTCCCCGCTCTCAGCCGGAGGCGGGGCAGGTGCCTGTCGGTCTCTGCTTCCCCAATGAGCGGAAGGACCGCGCGGCAGGGCTGATCGATGCGCCGAAACCGGATTGCTGGATCGTGCGCTTTACCGACATGCATGGGGCGCGACGGGCGATGGCGCTTACCTTTCCCCGGATCGCCAAGCCGCCCAGCACCATCTTCAACCCGCTTTACCTGATCGTGATCGTCGTGGCTTCGGCGGCGCTCGCCATTCTTGTCGCGCGCTTCGTGGCGAAGCCGCTGCGGCGGCTGGAGCGGGCGGCGGAAGCCTTCTCGCTGTCCCTTGATCCGGAAGAAATCCCGGAAAGCGGCCCTGAAGAGGTGCGCGCCGCGCTGTCGACCTTCAACCTGATGCAGCGGCGCGCCAGGGCGGGCTTCACCGAGCGCACCCAGTTGCTCGCCGCCATCAGCCACGATCTGCAAACGCCGCTCACCCGGCTGCGGTTGCGGCTCGAACTGGTCGAAAATCTGGAACTGCGCGAGCGGCTTCTGGCCGATCATCACGCGATGCAGACCCTTGTTCGGGAGGGGCTCGACCTCGCCAGCAGCACGGAATTGCGGGAGGAATGGTCAGCCATCGACATCGATTCCCTCCTCGCCAGCATGGCGGAAGATGCGCAGGATCTGGGCCAGCCCGTTCGGTTCGTCAGCGGCTGCGGCGGCACGGTGCGGGTGAAGCCCAACGCGTTGACACGCTGCGTCGGCAATTTGGTCGATAACGCCGTCAAATATGGCAATAGCGCCGACATCAGCTGCGCGCGGGCGAACGGCAGGCTCTTGATTCATGTTCGCGATTCCGGACCGGGCGTGCCGGGCGATCAGATTTCGCAGATGTTCGAGCCGTTCACGCGTGGCGCGAGCAGCCAACCGGGCGGGCGGCACGGCACCGGGATCGGCCTTACCATCGCCCGTTCGCTCGCGCTCAGTTTCGAGGCATCCGTGCGGTTGCGCAACGCGGAAGAAGGGGGGCTCATCGCCACCATTGATATGAAGGGGTGAGAGGAAAGCCTAACCGAGCAGGCCGAAGATAATCATAGCCAAAGCGACAGCGACGCCGCTCTGCACCAACGAGGGTCTGTAGGTCATGCCGAGGGTCACAAGACACGCGACGGCCGCCACAAGCCCGATCCAGCCGACGAACGCCATACCGATGTCGTCAGCCGGATAAAGGCTGAGCAGCGACACCAGCATCAGAAGCCATCCCGCAAGATCGAGGTGCGGCACGAACGCCTTGCGCTCCCACGGCCCGAGCAGGGCAGGCCGATGACGCTGCTTGTGCGCGGCGAGGGCGAAGAGCGCCAGATAGAGAAAGCCGGCCGACGCGGTCATACCGGCATCGCCCTCGACCGCCGACCGGCAGGCTGGCTCGGGCGGCGAAGCTGCGCCCAGACGATCGCAGCAAGCACGGCAGCCGTCGCAAGCAGCATCATATTGCCGGCTGGTATCACTGCGTCGTTGGACCAGAAAGGCCCCGTCAGCACCGTGAGGCCGCAGGTCGCCGCCACCAGCCCAAGCAACAGCGGCCAACCGCGCGCAGGCGGCAAGGCAAGACCCGTCACCAATCCGGCGCCTGCGCTCCACAGCGCGACGGATACCTCGGCCTCGGCGCGCCCGGCCATGCCGAGCGGCAGCAGCCGGTTGGCGAGGAGGAAGGCCGCCATGCCGAGTGGTACGCCGCCCAGCATCCCGACATTCAACCGTTCCAGCAGACGGTTGCCGACGGAGAGCGGCGCCCGCTCCCGCCGTTTGACGACCCACAGGATCAAACCGCTGGCGATGGCGATCGTTAGCATCGCGCCGCCAAGAAAATAGAGCCATCGGGTCAAAAGCGGCGCGAAATGGCCGAGGTGCAAGCCATAGATGGTATGATAGGCGCGCACCGCCGTCCGCTTTTCGGTCCAAGCCTTGATCGGCTTGCCGCTTGCGCCATCGAAGCTCATTTCCGCAGGCAGAGTGCCGATCGCCTGCCGTTCCGTGGGATAGACGGTGACCACCGCGGACGCGTTACCCGGATTGAAGATATACACCCTGCCGATCGGAGCGCCGAAATAGGCCTGCGCCTGCCTGAGCATGGGCGCGATGGGGGCCAGTGGTGCCTTGGCCCCGCTTGCCGGGCGGGTGACGGCACCCGGCGCCATGTCGGAATAGAGCGCCGTCAGATCGTCGCCATAGAGCGCGGCCGCGGGCCAGGGCATGGTCAGCGAGGCGAGCGTCACCAGTCCGGTGAAGGTGATCATGATGTGGAAGGGGAGGGACAGCACACCCACGACATTATGCCCGTCCAGCCAAGACCGCTGGCCTTTGCCGGGGCGGAAGGTGAAGATGTCCTTGAAGAAGCGCTTATGCGCGATGACGCCCGTGATGATCGCGACGAGCATCGCCATGGCGGCGAGCGCAGCGAGCCATCGCCCCCAGGGATACGGCAGTTCCAGCTCAAAATGGAGTCGATAGAAGAACTCACCGCCCAGAGTGTCGCGTAGCAGGGGGGCACCGCTGACGGGATCCAGCGCCCGCGTGATGAAGCCATCGCCGCCATCGAAGGTCGCCTCGACCGTGTTGGACCGTTCGTCAGGCGCGGACAGATACCAGCCGTTGGAACCACCATGGACGCTGAGCCAGGATGTCGCAGCGCTGATCGCCGCGACCGGGTCGGGGTCACCCTGCACCTCTGGCCGCATCCACCGGCCGATCTCCGGGCGAAAGAGGCTGAGCGTGCCGGCAAGACACATGATGAAGAGGAAATGACCAAGCAGCAGGCCGGTCCAGCCGTGCAGCCACGCCATGCACTGCCGCGCGCCTTCGCGAACCGCGCTCATGCGCCTCGTCCTCCAAGCCAGATCAGACCAGCCATCGCTCCCGCTGCGAGCAGTATCCCCCCGAGTGCATCGCGGGGACGACGGGTCAGGAAGGCCCAGATCGTCACCCCAGGCGCAATGAGGAAGGCGGCCATGGTGGCGATCAGTACGGCTTCGGTACGACCCATTGGCAGCAGCAGCGCCAGACCCGTGGCCGCCAGCGACGCCAGCAGATACGCCCCAAGGGTAGCGGCAAGAATCCGCATGCCCACATTGGTGCGATAACGCCAGCCGTGGCGCTCTCTCTTCCCGAAAGCCTGTTTCGCATCTCCCATGTCAGTCGTCGCTGCGGCACGAGCGGCTTGAAGAGGACGCGATGATATGCATGACTTCTCCGCGGAGGTGACGCCAAAGGGGTAACCATCCATTGTTTGCAAGTCAATCGCATTAGCAAGGAACGGTGGTGCGGGATCGGATGCTTAAGACCGAACCACGGCTTGCGTAGACTCGGCAGCAAACCGTTAGTGAAATCGGCATATTCTTCGGAGAGCGGACCGGCGCTCGCGATCTCCGAAGCTCGCTGCGAAATTCCATCGGCGGCTATAATCGGCGCGGCTGCAAGCCGGGCGAAATTGCGGGCCGGGCGACAGCGAAGTGGACATATAAGTCGCAATAAACGGAAGTGTAATTTTACATATATCAACACCAATTCGTGTCTTGTGTCCTAGTTTCAATGGTTTGCAGGCGATAAACCTGTCCATTGTGTTTCGCTCATAATTTGGACGATCAAGGGAGTTGGAAGTGCAAGACGCC
>NZ_JBHTLS010000118.1:0-50477 GCF_042678845.1 Sphingobium olei
CGGCCGGGCTACGCCCGACCTCCACCGCACCCAGCGCAGGGCGCTCCCCACAACCGTCCGCCTAATCTCGAAAAGGGGGTCCCTCTTCGACGCCGATACGGGGTCCCGTTTGCGCGCCGTTTGACACCTTCCCCGCAAAATCAGCCAATCCATTCCGCTACGTCAACTCATTGCCCAAGGTGATCCGCCTAGCGCCCTCGCGGCTAGCACCGGTTCAATTCCCCTGGATCACCAAGCCGTAGCTCGGTTACCCGGCCCGATAGCTCCCAACACCCACTTCAAGGGTCGGCCGCGTCCCTTTTTTGCGCTTGCCTGATCCGGGAAGAAGCATATAGCCGGAACAATAATCATATAGGATATGGAGGGATAGATGCGGACGGCCTTGATCGCTGGTTTTGCCCTGACGATAGCTGCCAGTAGCGCGCCGGCCCAGCCCGCGTCGAACCCGGCCACGCCCGCTCCTCCGGCACCCGCTGTCACCGAGGATTTCAAGCCGTCCTCGCTCAACCAGCCGGGTCAGGCCTATCCGCAGGTCAATTCGCAAGGCTATGTTCGGTTCAAGGTGAACGCGCCCGACGCGAAGGCGGTGCGCGCGACGCTCGGCCTCGGCGGGCGGGGCGGCACGGTACTGACCAAGCAGGCGGACGGATCGTGGATGGGCACATCCGAAGGGCCGCTGGATGAAGGATTTCACTATTATCATCTGAATGTCGACGGCGGCACCTTCAACGATCCGGGCGCGCAGAACTTCTATGGCAGCATCCGCTGGGAAAGCGGCATCGAAGTCCCGGCGCACGATGCGGACTTCTATGCGGTCAAGGACGTGCCGCACGGAAATGTGTCGCAGATCCTGTTTCCGTCGCCCAGCACCGGCACGCACCGCCGCGCCTTCGTCTATACGCCACCCGGCTATGACGCGAACCTCAAGCAGCGCTATCCGGTTCTCTATCTGCAGCATGGCTGGGGCGAGGATGAGACCGCTTGGTCCAATCAGGGCCATGCCAACCTCATCATGGACAATCTGATCGCCGCAGGAAAGACGCGGCCGTTCATCATTGTCATGACCTATGGCATGACCAACGACGCGCGGCCGGGCACGCTGCCGAGCTTCGACGTCAAGCCGTTCCAGACCGTGCTGGTCAACGAACTCATCCCCTATGTCGACACGCATTTCCGCACATTGTCGGACCAGAAGCATCGCGCGCTGGCCGGTCTTTCCATGGGCGGGTTCGAAACGAAGGCGATCGCGCCCGCGAACCTCGACACATTCTCCCATATCGGTCTGTTCAGCGGCGGCAGCTTCTCGCTGGACGATGTCAACAAGACGCCGGGCTTCAAGGACAAGGTGAAGCTGGTGTTCGTCAGCTTCGGCAGCCGGGAACTGGAGGGCGGCCGTGCCCGCGCGCCGGCGGGAACGCCCCGGCCCGATCCGCGCGTGGAGTCCGATGCGCTCAAGAAGGCCGGTTACCCCAGCGTCTTCTACGTGTCGCAGGACACCGCCCATGAATTCCTGTCCTGGCGGCGCAGCCTGCGGGAGTTTGCCCCGCTGCTCTTTCGCGAATAAGGCGCGAGCAGCCTGGCGCCCGCAACGGCGTCAGGCCGCCGGGTCGCCGGCCTCCGCGCCGCTCCGCAAGCGATAGCCGATCCCCAATTCGTTGGTGATGATACGGGGCTGTTGCGGGTCGGCCTCCAGCTTCTGGCGCAGGGTGCGGACCAGCACGCGCAGATACTCGATATGATGGTCATGCTCGTTCGGCCAGACTTCCGTCATGATCTGCCGATGGGTTATGACGCGGCCGGGATAGCGCGCCAGCTGGGCCAGCACGCCATATTCCTTCGGCGTCAGATGTACCTCCGCCCCGCTTCTGCGGATCATGCGCGTCAGAAGGTCGATCTCCACATCGCCCGCGCGCACAGTCGCGCTGCCGCCGTCCCGCGTGGTGCGGTTGCGCAGCGCGACCCGCACCCGCGCCAGCAGTTCATCCGTGTCGAACGGCTTGGTGAGGTAATCGTCCGCGCCAAGATCAAGCGCGGCGACCTTCTGATCGGTCGTATCCCGGGCAGACACGACGATCAGCGTAGTACCCGATTTCTGCTTGATGAGCGGCACCAGTTCCAGCCCGTCACGATCGGGCAGCCCAAGGTCCAACAGGCAGATGTCGGGCCGTTCCTCCGCCAGCCTGTCCATCGCCTCGCGCGCAGTGCCGGCCTCCACCGTCGCATAGTCGGCGCGCGTCAGGGCGGCGTGGATCAGCTTGCGGATTTGCGGTTCGTCATCGACGATCAGCACCTTGTGGCGCGACTTCATGCGATATCCTCGGCAGTGGGAGCGGACAGGATCAAGTGTTCCGGGATGGTGATGGTGAAGCAGGCACCGTGCGGATCGGCATTGTTCGCCGCCGCCACGGAAAGACCCATGGCTTCCGCAAAGCCCTTGACGATGGCAAGGCCAAGGCCGGTGCCATGCTTGATGCGGTCAGACCCTTCGAACCGGGAGAAGGTTTCGAACAATCGTTCCTCCATGCCCGGCGGGATGCCCGGTCCTTCGTCGATCACGGACAGGAGGATCGCATCGGGCGAGCGCCGCCCGCGCACCCGCACGGGCGTGCCGGGATTGGCATAGCGCCCCGTATTGTCGAGCAGATTGATCAGGCAATGGTGCAGCAGCGTCGGATCGACCTGGACAAAGGGGATGTCGGGCGAGATATCCACGAGCACCTCATGCCCCGCAAGCGATCGTCGCGTGTCGTGGACGGCGCTCGCCACCGCATCGAATAGGTCGGTGGGTTCGGCCTTCAGCGGCAACGCGCCCGCCTCCACCCGCGCCATGTCGAGCAGGTTCGCGACGAAGCGGTTGAGGCGCTGCGCCTCCATGTCCACGCTGTCGAGCAGGTCGGACGGCTGCTCGCGCTTCAGTTCATGCACCGCCGACAGGATGGTGGTCAGCGGCGTGCGCAGATCGTGACTGACCGACGAGAGCAGCGCCGAACGCAGCCGGTCTCGCTCGCGGACCTGGCGCGCGTCCAGCATCTCCTCCTCCAGCGCCATGCGATCGAAGGCGATCGAGGCCTGGTCCAGCAGGCTCATGAGCAGCGGCAGCTGGTCGGAGCGTAGCGGTTCCCCGGCATCCTCATTGGCGAGGCCAAGCACCGCCAGCACCCCGCGTGAGGTGCGCAGCGGGTGGAACAGCCAGTCGGACGCCGTTAGCGTGGACGATCCGCGCCCGGCTGGCTGGTCATTGTCCATCGCCCATTGCGCCACCGCCTTCTCGATCTGGCCCAGCCGGTCCTCCGGCGGCACCGCGGCGGCGAGTTGCGGGCCGTCGCGCGACGGCAGCAGCAGCACGGTGCGCACCGACAGCAGCCGCGCCACTTCGCCGCAGATCGCCTGCATCAGCTCCTCGCGGCTGGCGGATGCCGTAAGGCCGCGCGAAAAACCCGCCAGCGCCGCATTCTGCCGCGCGCTGGACTGGGCAAGGTCCGCCTGTGCCCGCACCCGCGCGCCGAACTGGCCGGTGACGATCGCGACGCCCAGAAACACGAGGATGCTGATGACATTTTCCGGATTGCTGACCGTCAGCGTGCCGGTGGGCGGCAGGAAGAAGAAATTATAGGCGAGGCTGGACACCGCACCCGCGAATAGACCCTCGCGCAGGCCGAAGGATGCCGCCGCGAACATCACCGGCACCAGGTAGAGCAAGGCAATGTTGCTGAGGTCGATCACTTCCAGCAGCAGCCGGCCAACCGCCGTCATCGCCGCGATCATCAGTATGGACCAGAGATAATCGAGCGGCCGGCCCCATTGGCGCGCGTTGCGCCGGGGCGGATGCTGGCGCGGCGCGGCCTTCACCTCGACGGGCAGGACATGGACGGCGACATCGCCGACGTCCCGCACCAGGCGATCGACGACCGATCCGTGGCGCAGTTCGAACCACCAGGGGCGGCTGGATTTGCCGATGACGATCTGGGTCGCGCGAACGTCCGCGGCGGCATGGCGCAGGCCTTCGACCACGGTGGGGGCAGCGATGGTTCCCGTCGTCGCGCCCAGCCGCGAGGCGAGCGCCATCGTATCGGCCAGTTGCGCCCGCTCCTCCGGCGTCAGCGCCAGGCTGCGCTGCGTTTCGATATGGATGGCGGACCAGCGCGCCTTGAGCGCATCCGCCAGCCGCTTGGCCGCACGGACCAGCCCCTGCGCGCCGGGAGCCTCGCTGATCGCGACCAGCACACGCTCTCCGGCCGCGAAACTGCCCGCCAGCGCATGGGCGCGGACATAGTCCAGCATCTGCGCGTCCACCGCCTGCGCTGCACGGCGCAGCGCCATTTCACGCAGGGCGGTGAGATTGGACTTGGAGAAGAAATGGTTGAGCGCCCGGCTCGCCTCCGCCGGGATGTAGACCTTGCCGTCCTTCAACCGCTCGATCAGCTCGTCTGGCGGTATGTCGATCACCTCTATCTCCGCCATCTCCAATATGGCGTCCGGTACCGTTTCCCGCACCCGTACGCGGGTGAAGGACGCGACGACATCGTTGAGGCTCTCGACATGCTGGATATTGACGGTCGAATAGACGTCGATCCCCGCGTCCATCAGTTCCTCGACATCCTGGTAGCGTTTGGGGTGGCGGCTGCCGGGCGCATTGCTGTGGGCGAGTTCGTCCACCAGCACCAGTCGCGGCGCGCGGGCGAGGATCGCGTCCAGGTCCATCTCGTGCAGCTGCCGTCCGGCGTGATCGACGGCGCGGCGGGGAATGACCTCATGCCCATGCAGCAGCGCTTCGGTTTCGCGCCGTCCGTGCGTTTCGACCACGCCGACCACGACATCCACGCCGGCCTTCAGCCGCTGCATCCCGCCCGTCAGCATCTCATATGTCTTGCCTACGCCCGGCGCCGCGCCGAGGAATATCTTCAGGCGACCGCGACCTTCCTGCGCCGCCTGGCGCAGGAAGGCCTCCGGATCGCGTCGGGCGGGATCAGTCATCAAATATTGCTAGCGCCAATCGCATCCAGCCGTCGATTGATTTCCAGCACATTGACGCGTGGCTCGCCGATAAAGCCCAGCAGCGGCCGTTCGATGCTGGCGCTTACCAGCGCGCCCACCCTGTCCGGTGCAATGCCGCGTGCCCGTGCCACCCTGCCGACCTGATAAAATGCCGCGTCGGGGCTGATATGGGGGTCAAGCCCCGACGCAGAGGCAGTCACCAGATCGGACGGAACAACAGGATCAGGTGAGGTGCGGTTGGCGGCGATGTCCTGCTTCACCCGGTCCGCGAGCGCGCGCGATGTGGGACCAAGGTTGGAGCCGGACGAGGCCATGGCATCATAGCCCTTGCCCGCCGCCGAAGGACGAGGGTGGAAATAGCGGTCGCTGGCAAAGGCCTGGCCGATGAGCGCGGAGCCCATGACCCTGCCGTCCTGTCGGATCAGGCTGCCGTTCGCCTGCGCCGGGAAGACCAGTTGGCCGATCCCGGTCAGCGCCAGCGGATAGGCGATGCCCAGCAGCAGCGCGAACAGCAAAGTCATCACGAGCGCCGGACGCAACGCGGTAAAGATATCCTTGTTCATTGGAGGCACTCCTCAGGCAAGGCCAAGGCCGTTGACGGCCAGGTCGATGAGCTTGATGCCCACGAACGGGGCGATCAGGCCGCCAAGGCCGTAGATGGCGAGATTGCGGGCGAGCAGCGGCCCCGCGCCGATGGGACGATAGGTCACGCCCTTGAGCGCCAGCGGCACCAGCAGCGGGATGATGATCGCGTTGAAGATGATCGCCGACAGGATCGCGCTCTGCGGCGTGGCGAGCCCCATCAGGTTCAGCACGCCAAGGCCCGGATAGAGCGCGACGAACATCGCCGGGATGATCGCGAAATATTTGGCGACGTCATTGGCGACGGAAAAGGTCGTGAGCGCACCGCGCGTCATGAGGAGCTGCTTGCCCAAACCCACCACCTCGATCAGCTTGGTCGGGTCGCTGTCCAAGTCGACCATGTTCCCAGCCTCACGCGCGGCCTGCGTGCCGGTGTTCATCGCCACGCCGACGTCGGCCTGCGCCAGCGCGGGCGCATCGTTAGTGCCGTCGCCGCACATGGCGACCAGCCGCCCGCCCTCCTGCTCCTTGCGGATCAGCGCCAACTTGTCCTCCGGCGTCGCCTGGGCGAGGAAATCGTCCACCCCCGCCTCGGCCGCGATCGATGCGGCGGTCAGTGGATTATCGCCGGTGATCATGACGGTGCGGATACCCATGGCGCGCAGCTCGCCGAAGCGTTCGCGGATACCCGCCTTCACGATATCCTTGAGGAAGATCGCGCCCATCAGAACGCCGTCCCACTCGACCGCGAGCGGCGTGCCGCCGGCGCGGGCGATCTCGTCGGTGATGCGGCGCAGTTCGGTTGCCGTCGGCGTGGCGGCAGCTTCAGGAACCGCCTTCAGGATCGAATCCACGGCGCCCTTCCGAACGGTCGATCCGCCGATCTTCACCCCTGACACGCGCGTCTGCGCCGTGAAGGGAACGACCTCCGCGCCGTCCGGCAGCGCGGTCAGGGTCTGGCCGAAGGAGTCGCGTGCCAGCACGACGATCGAGCGGCCCTCCGGCGTTTCGTCTGCTAGGCTCGCTAGCAGGGCGGCTTCGGCAAGCTGTGCGACGGATGCGCCGCCCATCGGACGGAACTCGGTCGCCTGCCGGTCGCCCACGGTGATCGTGCCGGTCTTGTCGAGCAGCAACACGTCGATGTCGCCCGCCGCCTCCACCGCACGGCCCGACTTCGCCAGCACGTTGAACCGCACCAGCCGGTCCATGCCCGCAATGCCGATGGCCGACAGCAGCGCGGCGATGGTTGTGGGAATGAGCGTGATGAGCAGCGCCGCGAGGATCGCGACGGGGATCGCGCCGCCGGCATAGCTGGCGAAGGCGGGGATCGTCCCCACGGCGATCAGGAAGATGATGGTCAGCCCGACCAGCAGCAGCGTCAGCGCAATTTCGTTCGGCGTCTTCTGTCGCTCGGCGCCCTCGACCAGCGCGATCATCCGGTCGAGGAACCCCTGCCCCGGATTGACGGTCACACGAACGCGTATCTCGTCGGAAATGACGCGGGTGCCGGCGGTGACGGCGGAACGGTCCCCGCCCGCCTCGCGGATGACGGGCGCGCTTTCGCCTGTGATCGCGGCTTCGTTGACCGATGCGACGCCGGACACGACCTCGCCGTCCGCCGGGATCAGGTCGCCGGTCTCGACCAGCACGACATCTCCCATGCGCAGGGCGCTGGCGGGGACTTGCTCGACATCCCGTCCGTCGCCCTTCAGGCGCTTGGCGGTCAGTTCCGCCTTGGTCGCGCGCAGCGAGGCGGCCTGCGCCTTGCCGCGCCCTTCGGCCAGCGCCTCGGCGATGGTGCCGAACAGGACGGTCAGCCAGAGCCAGACGACCAGTTGCAGCTTGAAGCCGGTGGCAAGGCCATCATGACTCACGCCAAGCAGCACGGTCAGGAGCAGCGCCACCACGGCGGTGGTGAACATCACCGGATTGCGTATCAGTTGGCGGGGATCGAGTTTGCGGAAGGCGTCACTGATCGCGGGAAGGATCAGGTCGGCGGTGAAGAGCGATTTGGACGCTGTGCGTGCCATGGTCAGGCTCCGGTGCTTTAGAAGGTCTGGCCGTGGATCATCGCGAGATGATCGGCGATCGGCCCGAGGGCGAGGCTCGGCAGAAAGGTCAGGCCGCCAAGGATCAGGATGATGCCCACCAGCAGACCGGTCCACAGCGGGCCGGTCGTCGGGAAGCTGCCGGCAGTTTCCGGCGTATATTTCTTCGCCGCCAGCCCGCCGGCGATCGCCAGCATGGGCACGATGACGAAGAAGCGGCCGATCCACATCGCAACGCCCAGCAGGCCGTCGTAGAAGGGCGTGTTGGCGGTGAGACCAGCGAAGGCCGACCCGTTGTTGCCGACGCCGGAGGTGAAGGCATACAGCATTTCACTGAACCCGTGCGGTCCCTTGTTCAGCGGCCCGGCAAGCCCGGCGGGCAGCACGCTCGCGACGGCGGTGAAACCCAGGATGACGAGCGGCAACACCGCGATCGCCAGTACGGCGAGCTTCACCTCGTGGCTCTCGATCTTCTTGCCGACATATTCGGGCGTGCGTCCCACCATCAGGCCCGCGACGAACACGGCGAGGATCGCGAACAGCAGGAAGCCATAAATGCCGGCCCCCACGCCGCCGACGACCACTTCGCCAAGCTGGATGTTCAGTAGTGGGATCATGCCGCCGAGCGCCGTGAAGCTGTCATGCATGGCGTTGACCGCGCCGCAGCTTGCCGCCGTGGTGATGACGGAGAAGAGCGCGGAGGCGGCGATGCCGAAGCGCACCTCCTTCCCCTCCATATTGCCGCCCATGGCGCCCAGCTGGTGCAGGACCGGATTGCCGGTTCCTTCCTGCCAATAGGTGATGGTGACGCCGATCAGGAAGATCGTCAGCATCGCGGCCAGGATGGCCCAGCCCTGGCGGACATTGCCCACCGCCTTGCCGAAACAATAGGTCAGGCCGACGCCGATCGCGAAGATCGACAGCATCTGGACGAAGTTGGTGAGCGCAGTAGGATTTTCGAACGGATGCGCCGAGTTGGCGTTGAAGAAGCCGCCGCCGTTGGTGCCCAGCATCTTGATCGCTTCCTGGCTGGCGACCGGCCCCAGCGCGATCGTCTGCCCCGCGCCTTCCAGCGTTGTGGCGTCGACCGATCCGGCCAGCGTCTGCGGCACGCCGCTCGCGATCAGGAATAGGGCATAGACGACGCAGAGCGGGAGCAGCAGATACAGCGTCACGCGCGTGATGTCCGCCCAGAAGTTGCCGATGCCCGCCGCCTCACGCCGGGCGAAGCCGCGGAACAGGGCAAAGGCGAGCGCGATGCCCGTCGCCGAAGACAGGAAGTTGTGGATGGTGAGCGCCAGCATCTGGCTGAGGTTCGACATGGTCGATTCCCCGCTGTAGCTCTGCCAGTTGGTGTTGGTCGTGAAGCTGACAGCGGTGTTGAAAGACAGATGCTCGCTCGTCCCGGCAAAGCCCAGCGGGTTGAGCGGCAACACCGCTTGGAGCCGCAACAGTGCATAGGTGAAGAGCAGCAGCACCACGTTGAAGATCAGCATGTGCGCCGCGTAGCGCCGCCAGCCCTGTTCCTGCGCGGGATCGATGCCGGACAGGCGGTAGAAGCCCCGCTCCACCGGCCCGAGCAGGCGGTGCAACGGCGTGTTTCGCCCTTCATAGAGCGCGAAGAGCCAAAGGCCGATCGGCTTCACCAACGCCAGCGTTATGCCGACGAAGGCAAGGATCAGCAGCCATCCCTGAAAAGTCATGATGTCGCTCCCTTCGGTCAGAAGCGTTCGGGCCGCGCGAGCACGGCGACGAGATAGAGAAGAAGGCCGGCGGCGGTCAGCGCGGCCAGCCAGAGGTCCAGCGTCATGATCATTCCCTCTTTGAAGGTCAGGCGCGCTCGCACAGCGCCGCGTAGCCGAGCGTCGCCGCCAGCAAGCCCAGCGTCAGGGCGATCCAGTAAATGTCCTGCATGTCATCGTCTCCGCGGGCGAGGCCGCGGTGGTGCGGCCGATTCCCATGCCGCGTGGTAATTAGGCCAGAGCGTCGTTTATTTTCGAGAGACAGGAGATACGGGCCGCATAGTATTTGCATATGATTGGCGCGGAATCCGGCGTCTCCCGCGCCGTGCCGGTCGTCGAAGCGATTGCGCCGTCCAGGCAACGACTGTATCGCCTGCGCCATCGCGGGCCGGCAACGGTTCGCGAAAAGGGGGATTTGTCATTCCGATGAACGACCGGATCAGGCGATCGCGAAGCGCGAAAGGGCTTTTCGCCCTGTTGCTGCTATGCGCGCTCGCCGTCCGGGTGGCGATCCCGACCGGCTTCATGCCGGCTCACGGCGTCCACGGACTCGTCATCACCCTTTGCACCGGGCAGGGTGCGGTCAAGGCCGTGCTGCCCATCGAAAAGCACGGCGGCCTGCCCGATCATCTGGGCAAGGCGGGCGATTGCGCCTTTTCTATCGGGCTGGGCGGCGGGCTGATCGTTCCACCCCTCGTGTCGATGCCCGTTATCGCGAGGGCATTGCCGCTGCTGATCGCCAGCCGCGCGATCGCGGACCTCACCGTCCACCGCCTCGCCGCGCCCCCGCCCCCGGCCCAGGCCCCGCCCCCGCGCCTGTAACGCACAGCCGCGCGGCCGACGAAGCGACGCTCGTTTGCCGCAGGATAGCTTGGGGGTGTTCCCCTCGGGCTTGCCGCCAGTTCCCGTATGGGCTGAGCGAAACGGGTTTTCATCATGCTCCCAAATTCACGCGGTCGGCCAGCCATGGCTTCACGCATGCGCACCGTGCTGCGGCGGGTCCATATGTGGATCGGCCTAGGCGCCGGACTGTTATTCGTCCTGCTGGGCCTGACCGGATCGGCGCTGGTCTTCTATCAGGAGATCGACGCCCTGCTGCACCCCCAGATCCGGGTGGAGGCCACCACGCCTGCTCTCGGCTGGTCCTCGCCGGTCTGGGATCGGGCGCTCGCCACCGTGCGTGCGCGCTGGCCGGGTGATCAAGGGCAATGGCGGTTCGAGGCCAGCGACGCCCCCGGCCCCATCGCCGCGCGCCATTATCCCGGCGGCCCGTCCAGCGGCCATATCAGCAAGCGCATGATGGTCTGGCTCTCGCCCGACGGCGGCCGGATCCTGCGCCACGATCGCTGGGGCGATTATGCGATGAGCTGGATCTACGAGCTGCACATGGACCTGCTGTCGGGAGAAACTGGGCACAGTATCGTGGGATGGTCTGGCGTCCTGCTCCTGCTGCTGCTGTTCAGCGGCCTTACGGCATGGTGGCCGCGGGGAAGCTGGCGCAAGGCGATCGCCTTCAAGCGCGACGCCGCGCCCATCCGGCGGCTCTACGACATCCATAAGCTCGTGGGCCTTGCCGCGCTGCCGCTGCTGATGCTGTTTGCCGTCACCGGTTTCATGCTCGCGCTGCCGGCGCTGGGCGATCGGATGCTGGCGCGCGTGGCGGGACCGATAGACGTCCAGCCGGTCACGCGATCCACCCCCCGCCCCGGCGCGCCTGTCCCGCTCGCGACTGCCCTCGCGGTAGGGCATCGCGCGCTGCCAGGCGCGCGCCTCGCCTGGATAGAGGTGCCCCCGCCCGGAACCGGCGTCATCCGTCTGCGCGTACAGGTGCTGGGCGACCCCAGCCGCCGTTTCCCGCATAGCTACATCCATGTTGATCAATATAGCGGCGCAGTGCTGGCCGTGTTCGACGCGCGGAGGCACGGCCTTTCGACCCAGGTCAACAATTGGCTCCATCCGCTGCACGACGCCTCGGTCGGGGGTCTCGCGACGCGGCTGATCGCCTTTGTCGCCGGCTTCCTTCCAGCCCTTCTCTTCGTCACCGGATCGCTGCGCTGGGCCGGGCGCAACCGCCGCCGGCCGCACCTTTCTTTTTAGAGAGACCCGATTTGATGCACCCGCCCCTTCTCGCCTTTGCCGCCACCCTCGTTACGAAGGCGAATATTCGGGTATCCGACCACCAACATCTATGTCGGTGCGCAGCGCAGCGTGGAACTGGCGCTCGCCACCTATTTCTGATCGGATCAGCCGTGCACCCCGGTCCACAGGAAGACGAGCAGCGCGCCAGCGATGAAGGCGAACAGCAGGTAGAGGGCAAGGCGCGGCACGGCTTTGCGGGCGGGATTGTCGTTCTGGCGGGGCATGATTGTCCTTTGCGGCGAGGGTTTTGCCCCATCAACGCATCAGAGCCCCGCCGTGTCCGCGGTCCACTCGCGCCGTAGGTCAGGGCGCGGCGGCACCCTTTGTTTCCCGCCCGGCTTCGGCTGCGGCCAAGACGCGCAGCACGTTGCCCGACCAGATTTTCTGCACGTCCGCCTCGCTATAGCCCGCCTTCAGCAGCGCGGCGGTGATCTTGGGCAGGTCGACCACATCCTCCATGCCCACGACGCCGCCGCCGCCGTCCCAGTCCGCGCCGATGCCGACATGATCCGGCCCTACAACCTTCAAGGCATGGAGCATGTGCGCCATGAAATCGTCGAAGGTCGCCCGGTCGGTTTCCGGATAGAGGCGATCGATCTCCTGCCGCTTGGCGAGCAGCGCGGCCCGCGCCTCCGCCGACATTTTCGCGTCCTCTCGCATCTGTCCCATCAGCGCCTGCATCGCCTTCTGCCGCTCGGGGTTCGGCTTCAACGCCTTCAGGTAGCCGCCATAGGCGTTCATCTGGATGACACCGCCCTTGGCCGCCAGCGCCTTCAGATGATCGTCGTCGATGTTGCGGGGATGGTGGTAGATCGCCTTACACCCCGAATGGGTCAGAAGGACCGGCGTGGTGGAGAGCGCCAGCAGATCGTCCAGCACCTGATCGCTGCTGTGCGACGCGTCCGGCACGATGCCGAGGCGGTTCATCTCCTTCAGCAATTCCTTGCCCAGCGGCGAGAGCCCGCCATAGCGCGGCTTCTTCGACGGGTCGGTGGAACTGTCCGCGAACTGATTATGCGCAAAATGCGCAAAGCCTGATACGCGCACGCCCATGTCGTAGAAGGTCTTGAGCAGCGACACGTCCTCGCCCAGCGGATAGGCGTTCTCGATCGACATATAGACGATCCGCTTGCCCGCCGCCGCGATGGGCGCGGCGTCCTTTGCCTCCGTCGCCAAAGCGAAATTGTCCGGGTCCGCCGCCACCATCGACCGGATCGACATGCCGCGCAGCAGCGCGAAGTCGCGCGACTTGCGGAATCCCTCGATGGTCAGCGGCCCTTGCGGCGTGTAGATCGCCCAGAAACCGCCATCCAGCCCGCCCTTCTTCATGCGCGGCAGGTCGACCTGCGTATAGTCGCTATGGACGCCATGCTCGTCCTCGATCGACCAGCCCGGCAGGTCCAGCGAGGCGGGCGTGTCGAGATGGCTGTCGAGCGTCACCAGCCGCTGGTGAAGCTGATAGTCCTTCTTCGACACCACCGGCCCCTGCGCCTGCGCCGTCATAGGAAAGAGCGCGGCCAATGCCACGCTCACCATATATTTGCCCCGCATCAAATCTCGCCCGTGATCGTGAACTGGAAGGTGCGCGGCGACAGCGGCCGGAAGCTGCCGTCGCCGGTCACCGACGAGGAGATGTAGGACAAAGTATCCTTGTCGAACAGATTGTCGACGTTGAGCCGCGCCTTGATGCTCTTGACCGGGCCGAAGCTCCAGCCGTCGCCAATGTCGACATAGGCGCTGAACACGGTGAAGCCCTTCACGCTCGATCCCGGTGCATTGGTGAAGGTCGACCAGCGCTTCGAGGTATATTTGCCCGAGATATTGCCGACGAGCCAGCTCGCTGGCTCCACCGTCACGCCGCCGCTGACGATCCATTTGGCGCTGTCGGGAATATATTTGTCAGCGATCAGGATCGGCGTGGAGGCCGGAATGTCATCCTTGAACTTGGCGTTGTTGTAGGTGACGTTGAGGTTGCCATAGGCAAGGCCGTTCAGGAAAGACGGCTTGTAGGTTCCGGCAAATTCGACGCCGTAGGAACGGACGCGGCCAACATTCTGGAAGAAGGTTTCGGTTGCCGAACCACCGCCTTGCACGAACGTCGTGATCGACTGGATGCGGTTCTTGAACTTCGTATAGAAGCCCGCGAGCGACGCGTAGAGCTGTCCCTGGTTGGTACGGATGCCGACTTCCATGTTGGTGGAGCGTTCGGCATCGGGCTGCGGCACCAGCGCGCCGCCGGGCCGGATCACCGAATAGATGTCATCCATCCCCTTGGGCAACGCCATATTCTCGGCATAGGAAGCAAAGACCTGCGTGCGGCCGTCGATCTTGTAGAGCAGGCCCGCCATCGGCAGGAAGAAATCTCGATACTGCGCCCGGTTCGACTTCGGTCCCCAGCCTGCAATGCCCCTCGTGGCGAGGCCGGTCCCGGTCGTGCGGTAATAATCATCGAAATCCCGATACCCGCGATAGCTATAGTCCAGCATCAGCCCTTTAAAGCCGAGATCGAGCACGAGCCGCTCGTCAGCCAGCTTGAGCGTGTCCTTCAGAAAGACCTGAAGCGTGTCGCGCTTCGACCGGTAGTCACGGCGCAGATATACCAGTTCATCAAGGTTGGGTTGACCAGCCGGCGAGCCATCCAGCGTATTGTAGCGCGCTTGGGTACGATGATATTTGTCCACCTCCGCCCAAAGGCCAGCTTCGATGGCGTTGCTCCCCATTTCCCAGTGCAGCTTGCTGGTAATGCCGTAACGATCGCCGCCTACGCCGGACAGCCCATATTGCACACCCTTCGGGGCGAAAACAGGCAGCCCTGCGTCAGCCTGATAGAGATAGCGCAAATAGCTGTTCAGGGTGGAACCAGTGGTTCCGCGGACGGTGCTGCCATAAGCATCAGGCGACACCCCATAACCGTCCTTGTTCTCCCAGTAGAGCGTCGATTCCGCCCACACGCCTTCGGCAATCCCGGCATGGAAGGTCGCGCCATAGAGCTTGTCCTTGCGCACGTTGATGGCGAGGTTGTAAACGGCGGTGTAAGCGCTGTTAGAATAATAGATTCCTGAAGCCAGAGGGTTGGGCGTGAAGCCCGGCGTCGTGTTCGGCACATTCTCGATATAGGCGAAATCGCGGCCGCACGCGCCGACCACGCTGCGCACGGTGCAGTTGTACTGCGCGCGGCTGATGGTCGGAGAGTCATAGTCGAAAAAGTCGTTCGACACGAACTTGAACCGCGCCCAGCTGTCGCCGCCAAGGTCCGCGTGGATCTGACCTTCCCAATGCTCGCGGTCGACCGATCCGGGGCCGCGCCACAGATCGCTGTCCAGCTTGGTGCGGCTGACATAGGCGCGGAACGGGCCGACTTGGCCCGTGCTTGCGCGGATGAAGGTGCGCTTCATGTTGAAGTCGCCAAAGCTCTGCGACACGAAGAGGCCCATCTCCTCCTGCGGGGCGATGCTGTTATACTGCACCACCGGGCCAAGCGTCGAATAGCTGGGCAGCGACACGTCGCCCGCGCCGATCGCAGCTTCGACCACGCCTAGATTTTCATTATCGACGTAACGGAACACCGGGCTACCGCCGAACGCGTCGCTGCGGCCGGTGGGGATGCCGTCCACGACGAAGCCGATCTGGTCCAGGTTGAAGGCGCGCGTCTGCACGCTGTTGCCGAATTCGTAGAGGCCGAGCGCGCCGTCGGTCTGCACGTTGAAGCCCGGCAGCTGCTCCAGCATCTTTAGGCCCGAAATACCCGACGGCGCAGACAGGAGCGCTTCGCGCGTCACCGCCACGACGTTGGTGACCTTGTCCTCGCCGATCGCTTCGGAAGACTGGGAAATACGCCGCCCCGTAACGGTGATGAGGCCTTCGTCGCCTTCCACCGGCTCCTGCGCATGGGCGATGCCCATGACGGCGGCGGCACACGCGGTCAGCAGCGCGGCGCGGGAGGACAGGCGGACGGTGGAGGATACGAACATCGAAATTTGGCTCCCTGTTTCACAACGAGCCGATCAGGCGGCGCACGGTCGCGCCACACCCCTCCTGCGCGCACGAGCCAAGGCGGCCGGCGCATTATAGTTTTCTTGTGAAACGAGAATGGCGACGGAGTCCGCCACCGACCAATGACGATTTCTCAGCCGTCCGCGCCGCGGCTCATAAGCCGCAGGGCCTCAGCGCCCCTTCCAGACGCCCTGCCGCTTCTCGATAAAGGCGGTCATGCCTTCCTTCCGGTCCTCCGTCGCGGTCAGGATCTGGAACAGGCGGCGTTCGGTCAGGATGCCCTGCGACAGGCCAGTTTCGAACGCGATGTTGACCATTTCCTTGTTCACCATCGCGGCCATGGGCGGCAGCGCGGCGATGGTCGCCGCCGTTTTCAGCGCTTCGTCCAGCAGGTCAGCGGCGGGGACGATGCGGCTGACAAGCCCGGCGCGTTCCGCCTCGGCGGCATCCATCATGCGGCCGGTCAGGCACATCTCCATCGCCTTCGCCTTGCCCACCGCGCGGGTCAGTCTCTGCGATCCGCCCATACCCGGCGCAACGCCCAGCTTGATTTCGGGCTGGCCGAACTTCGCCGTGTCGCCGGCGATGATGAAGTCGGCCATCATCGCCAGCTCGCATCCGCCACCCAGCGCAAAGCCCTGCACCGCGGCGATCCAGGGCTTGCGCGTGGCGACGACGCCGGTCTGCCAGCCGGAGAAGAAGTCTTGCAGGAAGAAGTCGGCCGCGTCCTTCTCGACCATTTCCTTGATGTCCGCGCCGGCAGCGAATGCTTTCTCGCCGCTGCCGGTCAGCACCGCGCAGCGCTGGCCCGGATCGGCGTCGAAGGCGGCGAACGCGGCGCTGAGGTCGGCCAGCACATCGCTGTTGAGCGCGTTGAGCGCCTGCGGCCGGTTGAGCGTGATGAGCGTCACCGCATCGCGCTGTTCCACCAGGATCGTTTCGTAAGTCATTGCCGTCTCCCCTTATCCTTTCGGCGGACCTTATGCGGCGAAGTGCCCATTCGCCAGCCTGGCCCGCAAGCAAAAATGCAGCACCTAGCGGCACAAATGCATGAAATCCCGGTCGTAGCTTTTGAGATGCGCGCCGCCATCGACATAGAGCGTCTGGCCCGTCGTCGCGGTCGCTTCCGTCAGGTACAGCACGGCCTGCGCAATCTGTTCGGCTTGGGGAAGCCGCTGGAGCGGCATCAGGTCCGCCAGCCTTTCCATCTGCGCCTCGTCATAATCGGGCGTGGCGATGGTAAGCCCCGGCGCGACGGCATTGACGCGGACGCGCGGGGCCAGGCTGTGCGCGGCGGTGCGGGTGAGGCCGGCGAGCGCCACCTTCGAGAGGGTGTAGGCCAGTTGGTCGGCGTGGGGATGGTCGATCCGTTGGTCCAGGATGTTGACGATGCATCGGTCGCCCACGCCCGCAGGAATGGTGGCGAACGCCTTGGTCAGCATCGCCGGCGCGGCGCAGTTCACCGCATAGTGGCGCATCAGGTCGTCGGCAGTCACATTCTCCAGCCGGTCCTGGCCGAAAATCGCCGCACTGTTGACCAGGATGTCGGGCGGCCGCCCGAACCGTTCGGCGACCTTCGCCACCAATTCTTCCGCGCCCTCCGGATCGGCGAAATCCACGACGAACCCCTCCCACTCGGTCGCCTCCTTCTCGAAGGTCAGCGCCAGATGGGAATCGAGCCGCGTGTCATGACTGCCGTGGATGGCGAGCGAATGGCCCGCCCGCGCCAGCGCGCCGGCGATCATCCCGCCCAGCCGGCGGTGACCGCCGGTGACGAGCGCCAGCCGCTTGGGCGCGAGCGGCGCGCCTACCGGCTCGGCTGTCGTCCGCGCCTTGCCCAGCGGGCGATAGGAGGGTTCCTGCGGCTCGCTCATGAAGCGATGAGCTTCAGCACTTCCTCCCGCGACTTTTCATCGTCCCGGAATACCCCCAACATGCGGCTCGTCTTCATGATCACGTTGGGCGTCCGCACGCCGCGCCCGGTCATGCAGCCATGCGTCGCCTCGATCACCACGGCCACGCCCTGGGGCTTTAGATGTTCCCAGATGCAATTGGCGACTTCCGACGTCAGCCGTTCCTGCACCTGAAGCCGGTTGGCGAAGGCATGGAGCACCCGCGCGAGCTTGGATATGCCGACGACATATTGGCCGGGCAGATAGGCGATATGCGCCTTGCCCACGATCGGCGCCATATGATGTTCGCAATGGGACTGGAACGGAATGTCCTTCAACAGCACGACATCGTCATAGCCGCCCACTTCGTGGAAGATGCGGGACAGATGGTAGGCGGGATCGTCGCCATAGCCGCGGCAATATTCGCGCCAGGCGCGCGCCACGCGCTCGGGCGTCTCGACCAGCCCCTCGCGAGCCGGCTCGTCGCCCGCCCAGCGGATCAGGGTGCGGATGGCGTCGCTGACTTCGGCCGGAACCGGCTCCTTGCCCTCTCCAACGGTTTCCGCATCGATGTCATGTGCCATGGACTGGCGCCTCCTTCCGACTTTGGGCCGCATATGGCGGGTCGGCCCCGCAATGGCCAGCGGCTTTTCGGCCCGCTGGACAGGATGGCCGGCTGGTGGCACATCGATTCTCCTACCGGACCGGCCAAATCGATGCATCCCCTGCCTTCACATCATGCGTACTGAACGGATCGCCGCCGTCCTGCTTGCGGCGGGCACGTCGTCCCGCTTCGGCGAGGACGACAAGCTGATGGCCGATCTGCGCGGCAAGCCCGTGGCGGCGCACACGCTTGAGACGGTCGCTTCCATGGCCTTTGCCGAGCTGGTCGCGGTGGCACGTCCGATCGCTCTGGCGCCCGTCATCCACCGCAAGCTGGAGCGGCGCGGTTACACGATCCTGGTCAACGACAAGCCGGAAGAAGGCATATCGGCCAGCATCGTCCGTGCGGTGGAGCATGTGATGCCGCTGCGCCGGGTGCGGGGCATCCTCATCTGCCTGGCCGACATGCCGAACATCCCGCCCAGCCATTATAATCGCGTCTGCCTGGCGGCGGAGGATATTCGCTCGGTGGTCGCCAGCACGGACGGCTTCTCCTCCTCGCCGCCCGCCTTCATCGGCCGCAAGCATTTTCCCGAACTGCTGGCGCTGAAGGGCGACCAGGGCGCGCGCGCGCTGCTGAGCCACGGCATCCAGATCGAGACGAGCGGCGCGGTGCTGCACGACATCGACACGGTGGAAGACCTGCAATCCTGGCGGTCCGTCACGCCGGGCTGAGCCTTTTCCAGGCAGACGGCATCGTCTGCCGGCTCGGAAAAGGCGGCAAACCAGAAATCTGGACTCAGCTCGACCGGGTGGGGTCGATCCACCCCTCCCCCATCTCGCGCGCGTCGGGTGCGCGGCCGAGCGGCAGGGATCCCGTCTGCCGTTCGATCCGGCGATGCACGACCGGCGCGTCAGGCCCGGCATGCAGCGCGTGGATCGCGTCGCTGTTGGCGATGTCGGCTACCGTGCGCCGCTGGTTGTGCCGGACATAGTCGAGCCATGTGGCGACGTGATAGCGCTCGACCCACAGGTCGGGTTCGCCTAGGTCGCGCAGCAGTTGCCAGCCATGCGCACCGTCCCGCCGACGGATGCGGCGGCGCTCGTTCATCGCGGTCAGGAAGGGCACGACCGATCCGGCCGGAATGCGATATTCGATGGTGATGACGATGGGGCCGCTGCGCGGCTCGACCGGGACGGCGGTGTCGGGCTCATGCCAATCGCCGCGCGGGTCCAGATTGTCGTTGCCGATCTGCGGCAGGGCACGCCAGAAGCCCAGGATAGCGGCGATGAACTGCGCGCCTGCCGCCGCATAGAGGCCCGCCGCCACGCCATGGCTTTCGGCGACCCAGCCGAACAGCCACGCGCCCAGCGCCATGCCACCGAATGCGACCATCTGGTAAAGCGCGACCGCCCGCGCCACCACCCAGCGCGGCGCGGACATCTGAACCGACACGTTGAAGGTGGAGAGCGCCAGCACCCAACCGGCGCCGGCCACCATATAACCCACCAGGGCGAGGACGAGCCAGGGGCTCGCCGCCGTGAGCGCGGTGCCGAGCGCAAGGGCAAGGGCGGAACAGCGCACGAGGGTTTCGACCGAAACGCGCGCCCGCAACCGGCGCGAGGACAGCGCGCCCAGCACCGCGCCGAGGCCAAACGCGCCGCTGGTGATGCCGAAGGTAAGCGCGCCGCCGCCCAGCAGATCGCGCGCGACCAGCGGCATCAGCGCCGACACGGCACTCGCCCCCACCCCGAACGCGCCGGATCGCAGCAGCACCAGCCTGATCTTGGGCGAAGCCGCGACATAGCCGATGCCGTCGAGCATGGCGAAGCCGATGCGCTCGCGCGGCAGCAGCTTGGGCGGGATTGTCGGCCGCCAGCGGAACAACACCGCCAACAGCGCGACATAGCTGAACGCGTTGGTGAGGAACGCCGCCGCCGCGCCGGCCGTCGCGACGATCACGCCGCCCAGCGCCGGGCCGATGCTGCGCGCAAGGTTGAAGCCCATGCTGTTCATCGCCACCGCGCTCGGCAGCACCGGGCGCGGCACCATGTCGCCGACCGACGCTTGCCAGGCAGGGCCGTTCACCGCCGTCGCGCAGCCGATGAAGAAGGTGAAGGCGAGCAGCAGCCACGGCGTCATCCACCCGATCCAGGCCGTTACCGCAAGCGCGGCCGACGTGACGAGCATCGCGGACTGGCAGGCGATCATCACCTTGCGCCGGTCCAGGTTGTCAGCGACCGCCCCCGCCCACAACGATAGCAGCATGATCGGCAGGGTCGTCGCCGCCGGCACGAGCGCGATCAGCAGTGGGGAAGCCGACAATGAGGTCATCATCCACGCCGCGCCGACGGACTGGATCAGGCCGCCGAAATTGGAGGCAAGGCTGGCAAGCCAGATGGCGCGGAACACCGGGATGGAAAAAGGCGAAGGCAGCTTTTCCGCCGATGCTTGGGTCGCGACATCCATGGCGATCGATATAGGCCACTCGCCCCCCGGCGCAACGCCGATACCGTACGACCACCGGATGTTGCTCCGGCTCAGGGGATTCGCGGGCGAAATGCGACAGCAAAGTAGACAGCCAAAACCCTGTCCGATCATCCGCCCCTACGGCGCGGCGGGGCTGGACCGAACAACGCAATAGACACTTGCACTTTACGTAAACGTAAATACATTCCTCTGCATATCCGACGCGCCTCAATGGCCTCACCGGAGAGGGAATGAACATGGAAGCCTATATTTACGACGCCGTCCGAACGCCGCGAGGCCGGGGCAAGGCGGACGGGTCGCTGCACGAAATCACGCCGATCCAGCTTGCGACGCAGGTGCTGGAAGCGGTGCGCGACCGCAACGCCATTGACACAGCCGACGTGGACGACGTGATCCTGGGCTGCGTCAGCCCGGTGGGCGAACAGGGCGCGGACATTGCGCGCGTCGCGGTGCTGAACGCCGATTATGCCCAGACCGTACCGGGCGTTCAGATCAACCGCTTCTGCGCGTCCGGCCTCGAAGCCGTTAACATGGCGGCGGCAAAGGTCTTTTCGGGTGAGGCTATGTTCGCCATCGGCGGCGGCGTCGAATCCATGAGCCGCGTGCCCATGGCGTCGGACGGCGGCGCATGGGCGATGGACCCGGCGGTCGCCTACAAGACCTATTTCGCGCCGCAGGGCATCGGCGCCGACGTGATCGCGACCAAGTTCGGCATCAGCCGCGACGATGCGGACGCCTATGCCGTGGAGAGCCAGAAGCGCGCGAAGCAGGCGTGGGACGAAGGGTGCTTCGCCAAGTCCATCGTGCCGGTGAGGGACGTGATCGGCCGCGTGGTCCTCGACCATGACGAACATATGCGGCCCGACGCGACGATGCAGTCGCTGGGCGCACTGAAGCCCAGCTTTGCGGCATTGGGCGAGGAGATGCCGGGCTTCGACACCGTCGCCCTGCTGCGCTACCCGGAGCTGGAGAAGGTCAACCATGTTCACCATGCCGGCAACAGCAGCGGCATCGTGGACGGCGCGGCAGCCGTGCTGGTCGGCAACGCGCAGATGGGCGAGAAATATGGGTTGAAGCCCCGCGCCCGGATCAAGGCGATGGCTTCCATCGGGTCCGAACCGCTGATCATGCTGACCGGGCCGGAATTCGTGGCAGGCAAGCTGCTCGCCCGCGCCGGCATGACACAGAGCGACATCGACCTGTGGGAACTGAACGAAGCGTTCGCGTCCGTTGTGCTGCGCTACATGCAGGCGATGGACCTCGACCATTCGAAGATCAACGTCAACGGCGGCGCGATCGCCATGGGCCACCCACTCGGCGCGACCGGCGCGATGGTGCTGGGCACCGCGCTGGATGAGCTGGAACGCTCGGGCAAGGGCACGGCGCTCATCAACCTGTGCGTGGGCGCAGGGATGGGCACCGGCATCATCATCGAGCGCGTGTAAGCAGCGGATTAGGAGAGACTGACATGAAAACCATCCGCTTCGACATCGACGGCGACGGCATCGCCACCCTGACGATCGACGTGCCGGGCCAGTCGATGAACGTCATCGGTCCCGACCTCCTTGCCGATCTGGATGCCGCGATCACGCGCATCGGATCGGAAGACGGCATCAAGGGCGCGGTGATCGCATCCGGCAAGGACAGCGGCTTCATGGCCGGCATGGACCTCAAATATTTCGGGTCGATGCTGGCGACCGGCACCGGCGAGCGTCCTGCCCCCGCCGAAATCTTCGACAAGGTGTTCGTCCTCAACCAGCTGCTCCGCCGCCTGGAAACCTGCGGCAAGCCGGTCGCCTGCGCCATCGAAGGAACCTGCGTCGGCGGCGGTTTCGAGCTGGCGCTGGCCTGCCACCGCCGTTTCGTGGGCGACAGCAGCAAGACGCAGCTTGGCCTGCCCGAAATCCTGATCGGCCTCTTCCCCGGTGGCGGCGGGTCTCAGCGGCTACCACGCATCATGGGCGTGCAGGCATCGCTGATGTACATGCTCCAGGGCAAGCTGTTCCGCCCCGCCGAGGCCGCGATGCTGAAGGTCGTGGACGCCGTCGTACCGCAGGGCACGGCGCTGGACGCCGCGCGCGAATGGGTGAAGGCGAACCCGACCGCCAACACGCAGCCATGGGACGTCAAGGGCTTCAAGGTTCCCGGCGGGGCGGGCGGCTTCAACCCCGCCTTCGTGCAGACGATGGCCGGTGCGCTGCCGATGACGCTCAAGCAGACGCAGCGGAACATGAACGCGCCGATCGCCCTGCTGTCCGCTGTCTATGAAGGCATCACCCTGCCCATGGACCGCGCGATCCAGATCGAAAGCAAATATTTCGCCAAGGTCGCCGCCGACCCCCAGGCGAGCAACATGATCCGCACCCTCTTCGTCAACAAGCAGGCGGCCGAGCGCGGCGCGCGCCGGCCGAAGGATGAGGCGAAGGCGCCTACGCGCAAGCTCGCGATGCTCGGCGCTGGCATGATGGGTGCCGGTATCGCCACCGTCGCGGCGCAGGCCGGGATGGAGGTCGTGCTGTTCGACCGCGACCTCGCCTATGCGCAAAAGGGCAAGGCGCATGTCGAGGAGCAGCTCAAGAAACGCATCGGCAAGGGCATGACGCCCGAAAAGATGGCCGAGACGCTGGCGCGCGTGACGCCGACCACCGACTATGCGGCGCTCGCCGGAAGCGACTTCGTGATCGAAGCCGTGTTCGAGGATGTAGCGATCAAAGCGGAGGTCACGAAACAGGTCGAGGCGGTTCTGGGCGCGGACACGATCTTCGGGTCGAACACCTCCACCCTTCCCATCACGAAACTGGCCCAGGCGTGGAGCAAGCCCGAGAATTTCATCGGCGTCCATTTCTTCTCGCCGGTGGAAAAGATGCCGCTGGTCGAGATCATCCTGGGCGAGAAGACCGGGCCGGCTGCGATCGCCAAGGCACTGGATTTCGTGGCGCAGATCAAGAAGACGCCGATCGTGGTGCATGACAGCCGTGGCTTCTACACTTCGCGCAGCTTCGGCACCTATGTGCAGGAAGGCGCGGAGCTGATTGGCGAAGGCGTCAATCCGGCGCTGGTCGAAAATGCCGGCAAGCAGCTCGGCATGCCGACCGGACCTCTGGCGGTGAGTGACGAAGTGTCGATCGAACTTGGCGTCAAGATCATGACCGCCGCCAAGAAGGAGCTGGGCGACGCCTACGTCCACCAGGCGTCCGACGATGTCGCGGTGAAGATGGTCGAGGCCGGGCGGCTGGGCCGCAAGAACGGCAAGGGCTGGTACGATTATCCTGAAGGCGGGAAGAAACATCTGTCGCCCGTCATAGGCGAGATGTTTCCGCGCGCGCTGCACCAGCCCGATGTCGAGGCGGTGAAGGAGCGGCTGCTCTATCGCCAGCTGATCGAATGCGCCCGCTGTTTCGAGGAAGGCGTGTTGGAAACGCCCGAGGATGGCGACATCGGCGCGATCTTCGGCTGGGGCTTCGCGCCTTACACCGGCGGGCCGTTCAGCCATATGGATACGGTGGGCATCGCGCAGGTAGTCGAGACGCTGGACCGGCTGGCGGCCGAGCATGGCCCGCGCTTCGCCCCGACGCAACAGCTGCGCGACATGGCGGCGAGCGGCGCGACCTTCTATGGCAAGGCGAGTGCGAAAGCGGCCTGATCGCCCCTGTAAATCGTCATGATACTAAGCTAGGTCTCCCCGGCATCTGCTGGGGAGACTTTGGTTTATGAGCGACAAGCCTACGGTTCTGGTGACGGGCGGCGCGGGCTATATCGGCAGTCATGCCGTGCTGGCGCTGAAGGACGCCGGCTATGGCGTCGTCGTGATCGACAATCTGGTGACGGGGTTCGACTGGGCTGTGCCGCAGGGCGTGCCGCTGGTGCGCGGCGACATTGCCGACCAGCCGCTGGTGGAAGCGACGCTGCGCGAGCATGGCGTGCGGGCGATCATGCATTTCGCCGGATCGGTCGTGGTGCCGGAATCGGTCGAAAACCCGCTCAAATATTATCACAACAACAGTGCCAAGACCCGCGACCTGATCGAGAGCGCGGTGCGTGTGGGCGTGCCGCACTTCATCTTTTCCTCCACTGCCGCCACCTACGGCATACCGGAGGAAAGCCCGGTCAGGGAAACCACGCCGCAACGGCCGATCAATCCCTATGGCATGTCGAAGCTGATGACCGAATATATGCTGCGAGACGTCGCGGCCGCGCACCCGATGAACTATTGCGCGCTGCGCTACTTCAACGTCGCAGGCGCAGACCCGCAGGGACGCAGCGGCCAGTCGACGGCGGGCGCGACCCACCTTATCAAGGTCGCGGTCGAAGCGGCGCTCGGCAAGCGCAGCCATGTCGGCGTCTTCGGCACCGATTTCGACACGCCGGACGGCACGGGCGTACGCGACTATATCCATGTGACCGACCTTGCCGCCGCGCATGTGCTGGCGCTGGAGGCGCTGATCGCCGATCCTTCGCGCAGCCATATGCTGAACTGCGGCTATGGCCGGGGCTTTTCCGTGCTGGAAGTGCTGGATGCGGTCGATCGCGTCACCAACATGACCATCGAGCGCCGGATCGAGGGCCGCCGCGCGGGCGACCCGGATTCCCTGATTTCCGACAATCGCGCCATAATGGCGGAATTCCCCTGGCGACCGGCCCATGACGACCTGAACGAGATCGTCACCCACGCGCTGGCCTGGGAACGCAAGCTGAGCGACCGGCGGGGCGCGTGAGCGAGGAGAGCGTCCGCGCCTTCCTCGCCGACCACGCGCCCGATATCGCGATCATCGATCAGGGGGTGAGCACCGCGACGGTGGCGGACGCGGCCGCTGCCCTTGGCGTGGAGCCGGCCCGCATCGCCAAGACGCTGTCGCTGCGGATCGGGGAGCAGGTCGTTCTCCTTTGCGCACGGGGCGACGCGCGGCTTTCCAATGGCAAGGCCAAGGCCGCTCTCGGCGCCAAGCCCCGGATGTTGGGCGGGCATGAGGTGGAGGAGATCACTGGCCATCCGGTCGGCGGCGTCTGCCCCTTCGGCCTCGCGACGCCCCTGCCCGTCTATTGCGACATCTCTCTCCAGGCGTTCGAGACGGTCTTTCCGGCCGCCGGATCGCGCACCGCCTCGGTCGAACTGACGCCAGATCGGCTCGCGGCCTTGACCGGAGCGCAATGGGTGGACATCTGCACCCTTCCCCAGGACACGGAATGAGCCATGCCGACCGAACATCTTTTTCAGACAGGCGGAGAGGCCGCCGCCGACCTTGCCCGCCGCATCGCCATCCTGCTGACGGAGGCCATCGCTCAGCGGGGCGTCGCCACCCTCGCCGTGTCTGGCGGACGGTCGCCCCGCCCGGTGCTGGAGGCCCTGTCGAAGGAACCCATCGACTGGACGAAGCTGATCGTCACGCTGGTCGATGAACGCTGGGTCGATCCCGTTAGCGCCGACAGCAACGAACGGCTGGTGCGCGAGACCTTGTTGCAGGGCCCGGCGGCAGAGGCGCGTTTCGTGCCGATGAAGACCCATGCGGCCGACGCCTATGCGGGCCAGGCGGAGGTGGAGCAGGCCTTCGCCGCCCTCCCCTGGCCGCTCGACATCGTCCTGCTGGGCATGGGCGATGACGGCCATACGGCGTCGCTCTTCCCGCAGGCCGCCGAACTGGCCGATGGTCTCTCCTCGCCCGCACGCATTATCTCCGTGACGCCGCCCGCCGCGCCGCACCAGCGCCTGTCCCTCACCGCAAGCGCGATCCTCGCCAGCCGCCATATCTTCCTCCAGATCGGCGGCGCGGCGAAGAAGGCGGTCTATGACCGGGCGCTTGCCGGCGGGCCGGTCGAGGAACTGCCCATCCGCCTAGCCCTGCTGCAGGACGAAACGTCGGTGGAGGTGTGGATCGCGGAAAGCTAGGCGTCCGGCGCATGCTTTGAGATCAGGTAGCGCCAGACGCCGGTCGCGTTGATGAATAGAAGGGCCACATTCTGCCAGCCGATCCCCTCGCTATTTTTGTCCAGGAAACCCCAAGCCGTCAGCGCCAGCGAACTGGTGACGAACAGCACGAACGCCCATCCGGTAATCCGGCGGCCAAGGTTCAGAGAGACAATGAGCGCCGCGAGCGTCGCCGCCCCCGCGCCATAATATTGCAGGACGGTGAGCATGTTTTGGTTCATGTCCTTCCCAACGCGGGGCAGCCCGCGCCCGTTGCCGAAACGCACATAGGTTAGTCAGGTTCATGATCGCCGAGATTTCTCCCTTCCACGCCATCGCCATCAGCCGCGAGGCCCACGCGCTGGAGGCGCAGGGCCGGTCGATCCTGCACATGGAATTCGGCCAGCCGTCCACCGGCGCCCCGGCCAAGGCGATCGCGCAGGCGCATCATGTGCTCGACACCGATCCGATGGGCTATTGGGAAAGCACGGCGCTCAAGGAACGGATCGCGCGGCTCTATGCCGACCGGCACGGCGTCGCGGTCGATCCCGAACAGGTGCTGCTGACCTGCGGCGCGTCGCCCGGGCTAGTGCTGGCGCTCACCTGCCTGTTCGCGCCGGGCGCGCGGGTGGCGACGGCGCGGCCGGGCTATGTCGCCTATCGCAATACATTGAAAGCCCTCTATCTTGAGCCGCTGGAGATCGCCTGCGGCCCGGCCGAACGCTATCAGATCAGCGCCGACGCGCTGGCTGGGATCGATCCCGCGCCCGATGGCCTGATCCTCGCCAGCCCCGCCAATCCCACCGGAACGATCATCCCGCCGGACGAACTGGCCGCGATCGCCCGCGTCTGCGCCGAACGGGGCATCCGCATCGTCTCCGACGAAATCTATCATGGCCTCAGCTTCGGCGAGCCGGCCCACAGCATGCTGGAATATGCGCCGGACGCGGTGATCGTGAACAGCTTTTCCAAATATTACAGCATGGCGGGCTGGCGGCTCGGCTGGATCGTGGTGCCGCCGGACGTGATCGGCGCGGCGCGGGCGCGGATGGGCAATCTGTTCCTGACGCCACCGGTGCTGGCGCAGCGGGCCGGCCTCACCGCCTTCGACTGCGTTGACGAATTGGAGGGGCATGTCGATACCTATCGCCGCAACCGGAAGCTGTTGCTGCACGCGCTGCCCGCGCTCGGCCTGGCCCGGATCGCGCCACCCGACGGCGCCTTCTATATCTATGCCGACATCAGCCACCTGACCAACGACAGCCTCGCCTTCTGCCAGAAGCTGCTCCGCGAAACCGGCGTAGCGACCGCGCCGGGCGTGGATTTCGATCCGGTGGACGGCCACCGTTTCATCCGCTTCAGCTTCGCGGTGTCGACCGATCGGGTGGAAGACGCCATCGCACGCATGACGCCTTGGTTTCAGGCGCAAGGCATGCAGAGATAGCGACCGGTCCCGGAGGGGCCGCAAGGCCGAACGGCCACCCGAGCTTATGCGAGGAAGCCAAGGCGGCGGATGCCGCCGCCGGCGATTGAGGACTGACAAAAGATGGTGCGGGTGGTCGGGCTCGAACCGACACTCCTTGCGGAACCGGATTTTGAGTCCGGCGCGTCTACCAGTTTCACCACACCCGCACGGCTGGGAAAGGCCAAATGGCAAAATCCGCGCGCAGCGTCCAGCCGAAAATCCCGTTGACCTGCTTCAATCGTCCCGCCGGGTCGGCGGCGCGAAGCTGACTTGCGCCAGCCGCCATGCCTGATCCGGCTCGCCGGGCCACAGGGCATCGATATCCACCGGCTCCTGCGGGCCTGCATGGCCATGCACTTCCGCGCGGATAAGGCGGCCGGTTTCGCGCAGCCGCACGGTCGCGCCGGGACAGCGCTGCTCCAGCCGCAAACGCAGCGCTTCCGCATCCGGCGACAGGTCCGGGCCGGACAGGGCACGCGGCGCGCCGTCCACCAGTTCCGCCGTCGATGACCGCAACGCCTTGATCCCGTCATGGATGATGTCGACCGATATGATCGCGGCGGCGACGGAATCCGCCCACCACCAGCCAAGGCCGAGGCCGATGATCCCGGCAAACCCCGCCGCGCCGGTCATCCAGTTGGCCTTGTTCATCAGCGCGTCGGTATGCAGCAGCTTGTCGCTCAGCTTTTCCGCGAGCGGTAATTCCTTCCGCCCGATGATGAGCGGCGGGACCAGGGCATAAAACTGCGCCGCCAGCATCAGCCACCCCAGCCAGATGTCGCGGCCCAACAGCCGCACCGACCCTACCGTGGCATGTTCGGCGCGGATCAGCGTCATGATCGAATCCCACAGCAGCAGCGCCCCCGTCGCAGCCAGTGAGATGGCGGCGATGAAGAAGCCAAGGCCATTCACCCGCTCGAATCCGAAGGGGAAGCGCTTCGTCCGCCGCGCCTTGCGTTCCATCCGTGCGGCCACGAGGAAGGCGATGGGTGGCACAAGGCCGAGCATATCCTCGGTCCAGGCGGTCTTCATCGTCTGGCTCTGCCCCATGACGACGCCCATCACTATGACGATGCTGATGGTCCATCCGATATTCCAATATTCCAGGCGTTCCGCCCGCCGCAGCGCGTGCAGGACGTCATCGGGCAGGGCATCGGCGGTGGCCGTCATTGCTCAGCCCCCGACTCGGCGACGGTACGCGCGATCCGCTCCACCTGCATGATCCATCGATTCTCGCCGTTGCGCAGCACCGGGTAATATTCGATCCGCGCTTCCCCCTGCCCCGTCGCGGCCAGCGGTGGGCCGGGCGTCACGTCGATCATCCATGGACTCTTGGGATCGAGCGGCGCGAGTACGAGGTCGAGATCGCCCCGTTCCAGTTGCTTGAACAGTGTCTCGGTGGATCCGGCGCGCAGCACGGGCCGCGCGCCGGTCTCGTGGGCAAGGCGGCGCAGCAGCCGAGCGGCGGCCGGGCGGGCAAAGTCGCTGTCGCCCTGCACCAGCCCGACCCTGATCTGCCGTGACCGAGCGATCGCCTCGCTCGTTCCTTCAGGATCACGGGGCATGGCGCCGCATCCGGCAAGGACGATCAGGAGACTGGCGGCAAGGGCTTTCATTCCGCTTGCTTAACGGCCGGACGCACGCGCCGGTTCCCCGGTCAGTCCTTCTGCGCTTGCCCCGGATAGGCATGCGCCTTCAGCACGCCGGCCAGATGCGCGGCATTTCCAGCCACCATCTTCGCCGTTTCCAGAACCTTGTCCGGCGTCTTTTCCAGATCCTTGAAGTCGGTCGATCCCATCGCCTCTCCCACCCAGTAGCAGGCAGCGACTGCGGGAATGGTCCAGCCGACATCGTTCAGGCTCTGGAAAATCTGGGCGGATGCGGCGTGCGCGCCATCCTCATTGCCGACGATAGCCGCCACCGCCACCTTGGAATAGCTCGGCATCCGCCCGCGCCCGTCGGTTTCGGAAAGGAAGGCGTCCATCCGCTCCAGCACCCGCTTGGCGACGCTGCCCGCCTGTCCCATCCAGATCGGCGTGCCCAGGATCAGGATGTCGGCCGCCAATATCTTCTCCCTAATGGCGGGCCAGTCGTCGCCTTCGCCTTCGTCGGACGTGACGCCGGGCAAGACATTGTGCGCGGCGATGCGGATCGTGTCGGCCACCTCTACGCCCTGCGCGGCGAATTGCTCCGCCAGGACGGCGATCATCGCGTCGGTCGAGCTGGGCTCGCCCGTGCCGCGCTTCAGGGTACAGTTGAGCGGCTGAGCCGTCAGCATGGGACGCTCCTTTCAAGGAATGGATGGGAAAAATGATCGTGCAGACGCAATTTGAAGCGCGCGAAAGGGAGCGAAGTTCCGCAGCATTGCGGCCGCGATGCCAGCACGATAGCCTGCTTGCGTAACGAACCGTCCCCGCTATAAGACGGCCTCGTGCAGACATCGTTGTGACCCAAACGGAGAAGGACCATCCTTTGACCGAACCGTCTGCCACGTTCCTGCTGTTCGGCGCCACCGGCGATCTGGCGCGCAGGATGATCTTCCCCTCGCTCTACAATCTTCACGCGGACGGGCTGCTGCCGGACGACTTCCTGATCGTCGCGTCGGGCCGTTCGGAAATGGACGACGAGGCTTTCCGCAAGGATGTGGACGCGGCGCTGCGCAAGTTCCTGGCAGCCGACCGCTATGACGAGGCGATCGCTTCCGCCTTCCTGCCGATGATCCAGTATCAGCCGGTCGAGGCCGGCAATGCGGACCAGTTCAAGGCGCTGGCCGAGCGGCTGGACGGCCGGGCGGCTCGCGGCCTGTCCGTCTATCTGTCCACCCCGCCCTCGCTCTTCGCCCCGACGGCGCAGGGACTGGCGGACGCAGGCCTGATCCAGCCGGACACCCGCATCGCCATGGAAAAGCCGATTGGCAAGGATCTCGCCTCCTCCCGCCAAGTGAATGACGGCATCGGCGCGCTGTTCGACGAAAGCCAGATTTTCCGCGTCGATCATTATCTGGGCAAGGAAACGGTCCAGAATCTTCTCGCGCTGCGCTTCGGCAATGTCATGTTCGAGCCGCTGTGGAACGCGACCGCCATCGACCATGTCCAGATCACCGTAGGAGAGACGGTCGGACTGGAGGGGCGCGTCTCCTATTATGACGGCGTGGGTGCGCTGCGTGACATGGTGCAGAATCATGTGCTCCAGATCCTGTCGATCATCGCGATGGAGCCGCCCGCGCGGATGGACCCGACCGCCGTGCGCGACGAGAAGGTGAAGGCGCTGCGCTCGCTCCGCCCCATGACCGACGAGACGGTGAAGACCCACAGCGTGCGCGGCCAATATACGCCAGGCGCGGTCTGCGGAGAGATCGTGACCGGCTATGCCGACGAGCTGGGCCAACCGTCCGATACCGAAACCTTCGTGGCGTTGAAGGCGCATATCGACAATTGGCGCTGGCAGGGGGTTCCCTTCTATCTGCGCACCGGCAAGCGGATGCCAGCGCGCCAGTCGGAAATCGTGATCCAGTTCAAGCCGGTGCGGCACAGCATCTTCGGCCGCGACGGGCATGGCACTGGCCTTGAACCCAACACCCTGGTCATCCGCCTTCAGCCGGAGGAATATATCCGGCTTCAGATCATGTCGAAGCGGCCGGGTCTCGAACGGCAGGTGCGGCTGGAGGAAGTCACGCTCGACGTGTCACTGACCGCCGCCTTCGCCGGGCAGCGCCGCCGCATCGCCTACGAACGGCTGATCCTGGACCTGCTCGCCGGCGACCAGACCCTGTTCGTCCGCCGAGACGAGGTGGAGGCGCAATGGACCTGGATCGACAGCATCATCGAAGGGTGGAAGGACGCCAACATGAAGCCCTCCCCCTATAGTTCGGGGAACTGGGGGCCGTCTTCGGCCATTGCCCTGATCGAACGCGACGGAGCAAGCTGGCATGACTGATCTTCACCCTACCATCGCCAAGGTGACGGAGCGCATCATCGAGCGCAGCCGACCGCGCCGCCGCCAATATCTGGACCTGATCGAGCGCGGCAGGGACGCGGGGACCAATCGCGACCAGCTGTCCTGCGGCAACCTGGCCCACGGCTTCGCCGCGAGCGGCGAGGACAAGCCGGTGATCCGCACCGGCAAGGCGATGAACATCGGCATCGTCACCGCCTATAACGACATGCTGTCGGCGCATCAGCCCTATGGCCGCTACCCCGAGCAGATCAAGATCGCCGCGCGGGAAGTCGGCGCGACGGCGCAGGTGGCGGGCGGCGTGCCCGCCATGTGCGACGGCGTGACGCAGGGGCAGGCGGGCATGGACCTGTCGCTCTTTTCCCGCGACACCATCGCGCTCGGCACCGCCGTCGCCCTGTCCCACGCCATGTTCGAGGGCGCATTGCTGCTCGGCATCTGCGACAAGATCGTGCCCGGCCTGCTGATCGGCGCGCTGCGCTTCGGCCATCTGCCCACCATACTGATCCCCGCCGGGCCAATGCCCTCTGGCCTCGCCAACAAGGAGAAGGTGCGCATCCGCCAGCTCTATGCCGAAGGGAAGGTCGGGCGCGAGGAACTGCTGGAATCCGAAAGCGCCTCCTATCATGGGGCTGGCACCTGCACCTTCTACGGCACGGCGAACAGCAACCAGATGATGATGGAGATGATGGGCCTGCACATGCCCGCCGCCTCCTTCGTCAACCCGGGCACGAAGCTGCGCACCGAACTCACCCGCGCGGCGGTGCATCGGGTGGCGAGCATCGGCTGGGATGGCGACGATTACCGCCCGCTGGGTCACTGCGTCGATGAAAAGGCGATCGTCAATGCGATGATCGGGCTGATGGCGACGGGCGGTTCGACCAACCACGCGATCCACCTGCCCGCCATAGCGCGGGCGGCGGGGATCAGCATCGACTGGACCGACTTGGCGGAGATTTCCGATGTCGTGCCGCTGCTGGCGCGGGTCTATCCCAATGGCTCCGGCGACGTGAACCATTTCCATGCCGCTGGCGGCATCAGCTACGTGATCCGCGAGCTTCTCGACGCCGGCCTGCTCCACCGCGACATCATGACCGTCGCGCGCGCCGACCTCACCGATTATGGCAAGGAGCCGGTGCTGGAGGACGAGGCGCTGCAATGGCGCGACGTTCCAGCCTCGCGCGACGAAAATATGCTGCGGCCCGCGTCCAATCCGTTCCAGGCGGACGGCGGCATGAAGCTGCTCCAGGGCAATCTGGGCCGCTGCGTCATGAAGGTGAGCGCGGTGGACAAGGAGCGCTGGACGATCGAGGCGCCCGCAGCCGTCTTCCACACCCAGGACGACGTGCTGCGCGCCTTCAAGGCGGGCGAACTGGAGCGGGATGTCGTGGTTGTCGTCCGCTTTCAGGGGCCGCGCGCCAATGGCATGCCGGAACTGCACAAGCTGACCCCGGCGCTCGGCGTGCTTCAGGATCGCGGCTTCAAGGTCGCGCTGCTGACCGATGGCCGCATGTCGGGGGCTTCCGGCAAGGTGCCGGCCGCCATCCATTTGTCGCCCGAAGCGCTCGGCGGCGGCCCCATCGGCAAGCTGCGCGACGGCGACATGGTGCGCGTCTGCGCGCAGCAGGGCGTGGTGGAGGCGTTGGTCGATGCGGCCGAATGGGAGGCGCGCGATCATCCCGTCCCGCCGCCGCCGCCCTACGACACCGGCCGCGAACTCTTCGCCCTCTTCCGCCATCACAGCGACCTTGCCGAACAGGGCGCGTCGCCGATCCTGGCGGCGATGGAAACTGAGCTTCAATAATCATCGTCATGCCAGCAAAGGCTGGCATCTCAAGCGGCACGGCGCGACCCGGCCCTCCTGAGATCCCAGCCTTCGCTGCGATGACGAGTAAAAGAATGGATGCCCTGATGACCGATATCATCGCCGCCGACATCGGCGGGACCAATGCCCGGTTCGCCCGCGCCTCGCTGGACGAAAAGGGCGTGCCCACGCTCGGCACGGTGCGCAAATATAAGGTGGAGGAATATCCCAGCCTCCAGGCTTGCTGGGCCGCCTTTGCGGAGGATGAGAAGAAGGCCGGCGCGGGCGACCTGCCTGATGCGGCCTCCATCGCCTTTGCCACCGCGATCGGGCGCGAGGTCATCAAGCTGACCAACAGCAATTGGGTGATCCGCGCCGACACGCTGGCGCAGGATATCGGCGTCCGCACCGTCCGCCTGGTCAATGATTTCGAGGCTGTCGCTTTCGCTGTCTCGCGCCTGCCTCCTGAAAATCTGCCGCTGCTCTTCGGTGAGGACCGGCCTTTCCCCTATGATGGCGGCGTCACCGTCATGGGACCGGGCACGGGCCTGGGCGTGGCGATGATCGCCTATGACAATGGCGAGCCGCATGTCATCGCGACCGAAGGGGGCCATCTGGATTTCGCGCCGCTCGACCATATCGAAGAACGCATCCTGTCCTATCTGCGCGACAAGTTCCTGCGCGTATCGACCGAACGCATCGTGTCCGGGCCGGGCCTCAACTATATCTACAAGGCGCTGGCGACGATCGGCCATGAGCGGGTCGTGTTGATGGAAGATCCCGAACTGTGGCAGGCGGCTCTCGACGGCAGCGACCCCTTCGCCCGCCGCGCGCTGGAGCGTTTCTGCATGTGCTACGGCTCGGTGGCGGGCGACCTGGCGCTGGCCCATGGCCCGCATAGCGTGGTGCTGGCCGGCGGCCTCACCCAGCGGATGAAGGATTTTCTGACGCAAAGCGGCTTCCATACCCGCTTCAAGGCGAAGGGCCGGTTCGAAAGCCTGATGGCGACCGTGCCGATCCGCTGCGCCATCCACGAAGAAATCGGGCTGTTCGGCGCCGCCGCAGCCTTTAGGGAGAAGTGAAGATGAGCAACCTGACCGTCGCGCAGGTGATGGAACTGGCCCCGGTGATCCCGGTGCTGGTGGTCGAGCGGGTGGAGGATGCCCTCCCCATCGCGCAAGCGCTGGTGAAGGGCGGCCTGCCCGCTCTGGAAGTGACGCTGCGCACCCCCGCCGCGCTCGACGTGATCCGCGAAATGGCGCAGGTGGAAGGCGCTGTCGTGGGCGCGGGCACGGTGCTCAACCCCGCGCAACTGGAATCTGCCATGAAGGCGGGCGCGCGGTTCGTCGTCAGCCCAGGCCTCACCGAGCCTCTCGGCAAGGCGGCGCTCGACGCAGGGATTCCCTTCCTGCCCGGCACCGCCACCGCCGCCGACATCATGCGCGGCATGGACATGGGCCTTTCCCACTTCAAATTCTTCCCGGCGGAAACGTCGGGCGGGCTTCCCGCGCTGAAGGCGCTCGCCGCGCCGCTGCACACCGCCCGCTTCTGCCCCACCGGCGGGATCACGCCTCAGAACGCGCCCGAATGGCTGGCCCAGCCCTTCATCAAATGCGTGGGCGGCAGCTGGGTCGTGCCCAAGGGGCCAGTCGACGCGGAAAAGATCGAGGCCCTGGCCCGCGAGGCTGCCGCCCTGCCCCGGCACGGTTCGGCGCGCTGACCCGGTTGCGCCGCCTGGCCTGCCGCCCTAGATGCAAGCCATGACTCCGCGCCGCCTCCTTGCCGCCTTCGCCCTGTTCCTGTCGGGCTGCGCCGGCGCGCCGCAAAGCTACCCCTCGCTCGCCAAACGCCCGATCGAAAGCGCGCCGGTAGCGGAGGCCGCTCCGCCCTCCGCCCCTGCCGCCGCCGATCCGGCGCTCAAGCAGGAGATCGACCGCAACGTGGCGCAGGCGGACAAGGGCGCCGCAGCCTTCGACGCCGCCTATGCCAAGGCCGACAAGGCGGTCGACGCAGCGAAGGGATCCGCCGTTTCCAGCGACGCCTGGGTCGCGGCGCAAGTCGCGATCAGCGCATTGGAGGCGGCTCGCAACGACAGCGTCTCCGCACTCGCCAGCCTCGACACCCTCTATGTCAGCCGCAGCAACAGCGTGGCGGATGGCAAGGCGGACGGCGGCTTGGCGGAAATCGACGCCGCCCGCACGGCAGCGCTCGCCCAAGTCGATCAACAAAACGACCGCATCGACGCGATGAAGGCCCGCCTGCCCCAGCCTTGAAGGGCGAGCGGAGCCGCCAGCAGTCTGGCCGCCTTTATCGTCACCCCGGACTTGATCCGGGGTGACGAAAGCGGGGGTAGCGCTGCCCTACCCCATTCCCTTCACCGCGCCCTTATGCGCCTTGGCATTGTGGACATAATGGTCCACGCCTTCGCGCATATCGATCAGCGCCTCGTCGGACAGGTCGCGCATGAACTTTGCAGGACGCCCGGCCCAAAGCTGGCGATTTCCCACCGTCTTGCCCGAGGTCAGCATCGCGCCCGCCGCCAGCATCGCATCGCTTTCCACGGTGCACCCGCTCATCACCACCGCGCCCAGCCCCACGAAGGCGCGGTCGTGCAGCACGCAGCCATGCACCATCGCGATGTGACCGATCAGCACGTCGTCTCCGATGATCGTCGGCCATCCGTCCAGCGGCCGGCCGTCCTGCCGCTCGCCCGCGCCGTCGCAATGGATGACGGTGCCGTCCTGGATATTGGTGCGCGCGCCGATGCGGATGCGGTTCACGTCCGCCCGGATGACGCAATTATACCAGACGCTGCTGTCCTCCCCGATCTCCACGTCGCCGATGATGCGGCAACCCGGCGCGATGAAGGCGCTGGGGTGGATGACCGGTGTCTTGCCGTTGAACGGGATGATGCTGACATCGGGGTAGTCGGGGTGCGACATGCGTCTCTCCTATGGTCTGATTTTCAGGATCGGCAGGATGCTGGCATGGTCGTCGGTCCAGGGCGAAAAGCCCGGCCGTCCTTCCAGCGCCTGCCACGGCGCGGGCTTGCTGCGCGTCTCCAGCCGCGCGAGCTGCGCGGGATCGCGGGACAGCGCGACCCAGATGGACGCGGAATAATGGCGCTCCGCCTCGCGCACGCTGGGCCGGTAGTGGCGCAGCATGGCGCGCCATCCTTCCGCCTTCGCATCCGCCGCCAGCACCGGCCGCAGGTCGAGATAGCGGTTGGAAATGTGGATCAGGAGCAGCCCGTCAGGCGAGAGCCTGCGGGCATAGACGCCCAGCGCTTCCCGCGTCAGCAGGTGCGTGGGGATGGAATCGGAGGAGAAGGCGTCGATCACCAATATGTCGGCCCCGCCCGCCGGCTGCCGCGCCAGCGTCATGCGCGCGTCCCCGATCACGATGTCGGCGCGCGGCTGGCACAGCGACAGGAAGGTGAAATGCGCAGGATCGACGGCGATTCGCGCCATCGCCGGATCGATCTCGTAGAAGCGCCAGCTTTGCCCCGGCCGCATGTAGCAGGCCAAAGTGCCCGCCCCCAGGCCCACGATGTCGATTCGCGCATGTGGCCCGAACAGCGTGGGCGCGGCCCGCAACGCCAGCCCCACGCCCGATCCCGGCGCATAATAGCTGGTCGGGTTCCGCTCCCGACCCGGTGCGCGGTCCTGAATGCCATGCAGGGTGGTGCCATGGAACAGGACGCGCTCGGTCGGGCTACGGTTCGCGACGCCATAGACGCCGAAATAGCTGCGCGTCAGCATGCCCGACGCGGACTGGGACAGCTTCTCCCAGCCGCTGAGGCACAGCATCAGATAAAGCAACAGCCCGGCGGACAGGATGCGGTGGCCAAGCGCCATCACGCCCATGGCGATGATGGTGACGAAGCAGATGGACTTGATCGGCGGCGCATTCCATTCCGGCCCCAGCAGGCCGCCGCCCACCGCCGACAGCAGCAGTCCCAGCAGCAGCATCGCCGCCGCCAGCCAGATGCGCCGCCGCGGATCGTCCCACAACAGGCGCGGCAGCCGCAGCATCGCCTCCCGGTCGGGTAACAGCAGCGACGCGGCCAGCAGCAGCAGCGGATATTCATAGGTCCAGTCGAAGATCAGCGGCGCAACCAGCGCGCAGAACAGCCCGCCAACCATTCCCCCCACCGACATGACGAGGTAAAATCGGGTCAGCTGCTCGGGCGCGGGGCGCAGGTCGTAAAGCCGCGCATGCAGCGCCGTCGCGCTGACGAACAGCACCGCCAGGATGCCGATGGCGATGAACACGGGAAAATGCACGCCCCCGGTAAAGGCGATGCACGCGCCGATCAGCAGGATGAGCGGGGCGATCAGGACGCACAGGTCCGCGCCCCCTCGCCGCGTGGCAAAGGCGACCGAGAAACTCAGCAGATAAAGGCCAAGCGGCAGCACCCACAGCATCGGCATCGCGACGATGTCGGTGGTGAGGTAGAGGCTGGTCGCCAGCATCAGGCCCGAAGGCACGGCGGCAAGGACCGTCCATAGCAGCATCGTCCGAGCATGTGGCGCGGGGGCAGATGCGTCCTTCGCCTCTTCGCGCTCGACCGGAACGGCGGGCAATCGCCGCGTGCTCGCATAGACGAGGAAGAAGAGCGCAGCATAGCCGAGCGACCAGAGGATGCTCTGGGCATGGAGGGTCATCAGCGGCTCGACCAGCAGCGGATAGGCGATCAGCCCCGCGAAACTGCCGAGGTTGGACGCCGAATAGAGCGGATAGGGATCCCCCTCCCCGGTTTCCCCATACCAGCGTTGAAGCAACGGTGCCTGCGCCGCCACCACGAAGAAGAGCGGCCCGATCGACGCGCCGAACAGCCATAGCACCCACAGCGCCGGCTCGATGTCCGCGGCAGGCTGCCAGTCGGCCAGGCCGATCGGCAGGAAGATCGCCGCCAGCAGGAACAGGCCGAGATGGATCACCGCCTGCCGCCGCGCGGGAAAGCGGCCCAGCCAGTGCGCATAGGCATAACCGCCCAGCAGCAGCGCCTGATAGACCAGCATCGCGCTGTTCCACACGGCCGGCGATCCGCCCAGCCGCGGCAACGCCATCCGCGCGATCATCGGCTGGACCAGGAACAGCAGGAACGATCCCGCACAGATCGTCAGGACGAAACGGGCGCGGGTTCCGGGATGTATCATGCCGCCCGCGTCATGCATCCGCCCTCACCCATTCAGCAGCCGGGCGGCGTGGAGCGCGTGATAGGTGAGCACGCCCGAGCAGCCCGCCCGCTTGAACGCCATCAGCGTTTCCAGGATCAGGGCGTCGCGGTCGCCCGCGCCGGCCGCCGCCGCATGTTCGATCATCGCATATTCGCCCGACACCTGATAGGCGAAGACGGGCACGGCGAAGCGGTCGCGCACCCGCGCCACGATGTCGAGATAGGGCAGGCCCGGCTTCACCATCACGCTGTCGGCCCCTTCGGCCAGGTCGAGCGCGACTTCGCGTAGCGCTTCCTCGCCATTGGCGGGGTCCATCTGGTAATTCTTCTTGTCGCCCTTCAGCAGCCCGCGCGATCCCACCGCGTCGCGGAACGGGCCGTAGAAGGCGCTGGCATATTTGGCGGCATAGGCCATGATCTGCACATTGGCATGGCCTTCCTCCTCCAGCGCCTCGCGGATCGCGCCGACGCGCCCGTCCATCATGTCGCTGGGCGCGATGATGTCCGCACCCGCCGCCGCCTGGTTGAGCGACTGGCCGATCAGCACGTCCACGGTCGCGTCGTTGACGACATAGCCGTTGGGATCGAGCAACCCGTCCTGCCCATGGGCGGTATAAGGGTCGAGCGCGACGTCGGTCAGCACGCCGATGTCGGGCACCGCATCCTTGATCGCGCGGATCGCCCGGCACATGAGATTATCTGGATTGAGCGCTTCCGCCCCGTCATCGCTACGGCGATTGGCCTGCGTGTTGGGGAAGAGGGCGAGGCAGGGAATGCCCGCGTCGCGCGCTTCCCTCGCGCGGTCGACGATCCTATCCACCGACCAGCGCGACACGCCGGGGAGCGCGACGATCGGCTCCTCTACGCCCTCCCCCTCGGTCACGAACAGCGGCCAGATGAAGTCGGCGGGCGACAGGCGGTTTTCGGCGTGCATCGCCCGGCTCCACGCCGTGGCGCGCGTGCGGCGCAGGCGAAGCGCGGGATAGGGGGCTTGGGTCATGGGGTGCGGGTGTAAGCGCGCGGGCGCAGCGGATCAAGGCGCGGCGCGACACTGACGCGTCAGTGGCAACAGGGGCGAAGTTCACACCATTCTTGGAATAAGCGAATGGCGGTTTTCGGCGCGGATTGCGGGCGCAAGGCGACTGCGACGCGGCTGCGAGGCGGCGGCGAGGCGACGCGAAGGCGACAGCGAGGCGACGGGGTCGCGCCAGTGAGGCGACAGTGAGGCGCGGGCGAGCGGAGCGGCGGCAGGACATGACGCAAGTGGATCATGCGGCGGGCGTGTAGGACAGGGGGGCAGTTGAGTTTCCATTAGCGGCCAGATGACAGCGGCGGAAGCTTCGCTATGATCCTTAAATGGTCAGGCACCTTTCCAAGCGAATCGACGCAATTTGCCGCAGCATTATCTTGTTAGCCGCTGCGACCTTGACCCTCGCCGCTAGCCCCGAACAAAACACGGCGGCCAAACCCAAAGAGGCGACACCCGAAACTAAGATAATTAAGCGCACGCAACCGCTCGCAGTTTCAATTGCCGCTCCCGTCCTAATGACGCAGCCCGCGATAATGCCGCCGCCCTGCGGACCGGGGCAGTATGAGAGCAAAGATGATCTCTGCGCTCAATGGAAGGCCGCAGACGCAGCTAGCAGTTCGGCTTCTTGGTCATGGTGGCAGATGCTAATCGCCGGGGGTGGCTTGTTGGTCGGCATAGTGACAATGGGCGCCGCTATAGCCGCTGCGTTTTTCGCTAAGCAGGCTGCTAACGAGACTAAAAAGAGCGCATCGGCGGCTTCGGAAGCCGTTACCGAAGCACGTGAAGCGAACAAAATCGCACAGCAGACTGGTGAAGCCCAAGTGAGATGCTACCTCAGCATCCAAAATGTACAGGTTTCTCTCAGCCGAGAATCTGAAACTAGTTCGATAACGACGTTCGAACCGAATGATCCGAACAAAAAAGACTCAATTTATCCCAATATTTTTTTCAAGGTTCGCAACCACGGAAATAGCCCTGCTATGGGAGTGTCATTCAATTTTTCGATAAAGTTTATGAGCCACTTTCTCAAGGATGGCTCCCACTATATGCAAGAACGTCAGAGTGAACGTCGGTTCCCTAGAGATGTTGATGATACGGAAGATTGGGGCGAGATAATACCAGCATCTGGCGAACTTTCTTATGACACGACATTAATGTTTTCCCTATCAGAATTTGAACACAGAGCTTTGAATACTCTGGACGCCGGCTTATCTATTTCTCTGGTTATCAGCATTATATTCTCTGATGTTTTCAACCATAAATTCTCAGAAGATTATTGTTTTTTAGGGGGCTGGAAAGGTCTATCCGGCACATCAACTGAACGCGGCCGGATAGACTTTCAAGCGATGCCCATTGAATGTTTTGAAACGCAAGAAGAGTTGCAGCGGCGACATGAAGAGAGACAATCAAACTGATTGCTACTTACCACACGCGACCTCTTCCCCAACCCGCCCTTTCCCTCACCCCCGCATTCCCTACCTTCAACCCCATGCTCAGTATCCACCACATCGCGATCATCTGTTCCGACTATGAGCGGTCCCGCGCCTTCTACCGCGACATATTGGGCTTCCCAGTGATCCGGGAAGTGTATCGGGCGGAGCGGGACTCGTGGAAGTGCGATCTCGATGCGGGGAAGGCGCAGATCGAGCTGTTTTCCTTCCCCGCGCCGCCGCCCCGGCCCAGCCGCCCCGAAGCGCAGGGGCTGCGGCATCTGGCGTTCAACGTCGATGATCTCGACGGGGAGGTCGCTCGGCTTTCGGCGGCGGGCGTCGTGTGCGAGCCGATCCGCGTGGACGAATATACGGGGCAGCGCTTCACCTTCTTCGCCGACCCCGATGGACTGCCGCTGGAGCTTTACGAGCGCCTCACTGCGCAAAGCGCCTGAAGAAGCTGTCCGCGTTCCATGACGGCCGCTGCGGGTTGTTCGCGACGCGCAGGGTCACCGCAGTCACATAGTCGTTCAGCTTCGCGCTTTCCGCGGGCATGACCGGCTGGTTCAGGTCGTCGAAGGGCGAGTGGTAGATGTTCGCGCGCCATGCCTTTTCCGTTTCGGCCTCCGGCGTGCCGGCCTTGAACCCATATTTGAAGAAGAGCGAAGGGATGCCTTCGCGGATGAAGGCATATTGGTCGGAACGGATGAAGACGTTGCGGTCGGGGAAGGGATCGGGAACAATGGGCAGCTTCATCGCCGCGCTCACCGCCGCGGCGTCCTTGCCCAGGCTGCTCTGGTCGTAACCCACCGGCGTCACGCTGGTCAGCGGGAAGATGGGGAGCGCCATGTCGAAATTCAGGTCGGCGACGATGCTCCTCTGCGGCACGGTCGGCCGCCGCGCGAAATAGCGCGATCCCAGCAGCCCCTTCTCCTCCGCCGTCACGAAGGCGAAGAGGATGGAGCGCTTCGGCTTCACCTTGCCGTTCTTGAGCGCGCGGGCGATTTCGAGGAGGCTGGCGACACCCGACGCATTGTCGAACGCGCCGTTGTAGATGGCATCGCCCCGGATCGGCGTGCCGACGCCATAGCCGTCCAGATGCGCCGACAGCACGACATATTCGCCCCGCAGCTTCGGATCGCTGCCCGGCATCACCGCGATCAGGTTGGGCGAGGACAGGTCGCGCCGGGTCGCCGCCACGCTCGCCTTCAGCCGCTGTGCCAGAGGGAAGCCCGGCACCGGGGCGGAAGCGTCCGCCGCCGCGGCGATCGCGGAGAAATCCTTGCCCGACCCTTCGAACAGCAGCGCCGACTTCGCCGGGTCGAGCTGCGCGCTGAGGAATGGCGCGCGCGTCTCGCGCAGCTGCGCGTCGGCATAATAGAGGGCAGGTGCGCTGGCGAGCGCGACCCGCCGATCCCACGGTATCTCCACCTGCTTGGGCGTCACCAGGCTGATAAGGCCCACCGCCCCCTGCTCGGCCAGCCATTTCGCCCGCTCCGACCGCGCATGGGATTTGAGCGCGCCCGACAGGGTGGACGGCCCGCCCGACAGCACCACCACGATCTTGCCCTTGAGGTCCAGCCCGGCGAAATCGTCATGCCCCGCCTCGGGCAGGTGCAGGCCATAGCCCGCGAACACCATCGGCGCTTCCATAGCGTCCGGCACAGGCCCGCCCCCGCCCGAAAAGATCAGGTCGCCCGGCACCGCCAGCTTCGTCTCGCCCTTCGCGCCGATCAGCGCGGCGCTGCTCCGGTCGGACTGCACCACCTGCTCGACGAAGGCGACCGGCTGCTTGTAGCCTTCGATCCCGGCGGGCTTCAGGCCCAGCGCCCGCAACTGCCCGATGACATAGTCGGCCGCCCGGTCATAGCCCGGCGTCCCCGTACCGCGCCCTTCCATCCCGTCATTGGCGATGGCCTGCACATGGCTGCACCAGCGCGCGCCCGCATCCTGCTGCGCCGCTACGGGCAGCGCCAGGGCAATCGACGGCAGGGCCAGCAAGGGCCGGGCAAGCTGGGACAGACGCATGAAGGACGCTCCAAATTCACAGGCGATGACGGAATGATCTTGCCTGAAGCGGTGCGACGAACAAGGGGGCTTGGAACCGCCATCCTCTTGTGTATTATGCAGGCAACACACGAGAGGAGACTGACATGCGCGCCCCCGCCGCTCGACCCCTTCTGGCCCCTGCCATGCTGATCGCATCGCTGGCGCTGATCCCCGCTGCCTGCTCGCGCGAGGGCGGCGGCAGCGATTCAGACGCGTCCACGCCGGCCGATCCCGCCGCCTGGGCCGCGATCAAGGATTTCACGAAGGTCGAGGCGACCGGGCCGGACACCGTCATCATCACGCGCGGCGCCTTTTCCGTGAAGGCCGAGGGCGACCAGAAGATCCTCGACCGGCTGGAGATCCGGCGCGACGGCGACACGCTGGAGATCGGGCGCAAGCGGCGGTACGGCATGAACTGGAGCGACGACAAGGGCGTCACCATCCGTGTTTCGATGCCGGCGATCCGCGCCGTGGAGGCGACCGGATCGGGCGATATCGATGTGGACCGGGTCGACGGCGCATCGTTCGACGCCGACCTGACCGGATCGGGCAATGTCAGGATCGCGGCCATGGCGGTCCAGTCGCTGGAGGCGGAAATCACCGGCTCGGGTGACATGAGCGCGACCGGATCGGCCGACAAGCTGGACCTGTCCGTGACCGGCTCCGGCAATTTCTCTGGCGAAGGGCTGAAGGCCGGCGGCGGCGAGGTGTCCGTGCTGGGATCGGGCAATGCCTCCCTTGCCTCCGACGGCGTGCTTGATATCAGCATCCTGGGATCGGGCGACGTGACGGTAAAGGGCAAGGCGCAGTGCAAGACGAGCATCATGGGATCGGGCGAGGCGCGCTGTCGGCCCTAAAGGTGGCGGCGCTGGTGGCGGCGCTGGGCGCGCAGCCCGCCAGCGCGGCCACGCGCAGCTTCACCATCAACAGTTTCGACGCGATCCGCGTCGATGCGCCGGTCAGCGTCGTCATCACCACCGGGGTCGGCGTGTCGGCGCGGGCGGAGGGCGATCAGGCCGCGCTTGACCGGCTGAAGGTCGATGTTTCGGGCCGCCTGCTCATCGTGTCGATGGACCGGCTGACCACCGGCGAAAAGAGCAGCGGCGCGGCGACGCTGCGCCTGTCCACCGGCATGCTGGACCGGGTGATGCTGACCGGCGGCGGGTCCGTGGCGGTCAACCGGCTGAAAGGCCTGGGCGCGCGGATCGCGGTGGGCGGCAGCGGCGACATCGCGATCGCGGACGTGCAGCTCGACCGGATCGACGTCAATCTGGCGGGCGGCGGCAGGGTCAACCTGGCGGGGCGCGCGGGCGTTGCGACGATCCATGTGACCGGCCCCGGCTCCGTCGCCGCCGAACCGCTGCGCGTGCGCCAGGCGACGGTCGGCAATGAGGGCGCGGGCAGCGTCGCGCTGACCGCCGATGTCGCTGCAAAGCTGGTCTCGACCGGATCGGGGACGATCAGCATCGCAGGGAAAGCCGCCTGCACCGTCGACAATCGCGGCGTCGGGCAAGTGACCTGCGGTGGGGACAGCTATTGATTGAAGGGCATCGACGTAGGCTTTCCTAACCTCCGCGCCTCTGTTTTATTCGGCCGATGCCCGTCGCCGTCCCGCCCTTGTCGCTCCATTCGCGCTGTCCCGTTCCTGTCGCGCGACCGTGCCCTTGCCATGACCTACTTGTCGCGCGCATGCCGCTCCGATGGCGCGCCGGACGTGCACGGCAGCCGCTTCGCGAACGCGTCGCGAGTGCTTCCGCCGAAAAAATATTGCACAACGGTGTGAACTTCACCTGTCGCATTTCGTGGCGCCTGCTTGCGCCCCTGGGGATGACAAGGACGCGCCGCTCTGGCACTGGCGCGGTCACAGGATAAGGACGGACATCGGATGACCAGCATCGGTATCTTCGGCGCGGCGGGGCGCATGGGACGGGCCATTGCGCAGGTGGCCGCGGAGGGCGGGCTGCCCATTGCCGGCGGCACCGATCGCGATCCTGCCGGAGACATTGCGCCCGGCATCCCCATGACCGCCGATCCCCTGACGCTGGCGGAGGCGGCGGACGTTCTCATCGACTTTTCCGTGCCCGGCGCGCTGTCCGCGCATCTGGACGCCTGCGTGGCCGCGAAGACGCCGATCCTGATCGGCACCACCGGCCTCGAACCCGTTCACCATGCCCTGATCGACCAGGCGGCCGCGCACATCCCCGTGCTCCAGACCGGCAACACCTCGCTCGGCGTCAACATCCTCGCCGCTCTGGTGGAGCGCGCTTCCGCCTCCCTCGGCGACGATTGGGACATAGAGATTGTCGAGATGCACCACCGGCACAAGGTCGATGCGCCCTCCGGCACCGCCCTGCTGCTGGGTGAAGCGGCGGCGCGCGGGCGCGGCATTGCCCTTGCGAACCATAGTGAGCGGGGCCGCGACGGCATCACCGGCGCGCGCGCGCCGGGCGCGATCGGCTTTGCAGCACTGCGCGGCGGATCGGTCGCGGGCGACCATCAGGTGATCTTCGCCACAGACGGCGAGCGGATCGAGATCGGCCATCGCGCCGAAAACCGCATCATCTTCGCGCGCGGCGCGGTGAAGGGCGCGCGCTGGCTCGCCGCCCAGCCCGCCGGCCGCTACGACATGAAGGGCGTACTGGGCCTGTAGATGAACAAGGCGCAGATTTTCGACTTCTTCAGCCGCCTGGCGGAGGCGAACCCGGCGCCGCAGACCGAGCTGGAATATGGCAACGACTATCAGTTGCTGGTCGCGGTCGTCCTGTCGGCGCAGGCGACCGATGTCGGGGTGAACAAGGCGACCCGCGCCCTCTTCCGCGAGGTGACGACACCGCAGCAGATGGTCGACCTGGGCGAAGACGGCCTCAAGCAGCATATCAAGACCATCGGCCTCTTCAACGCGAAGGCGAAGAACGTCATTGCCCTCTCGGAGATATTGGTACGGGACTTCGGCGGGCAGGTGCCGCAGGATCGCGATACGCTCACCACCCTTCCCGGCGTCGGGCGCAAGACCGCCAATGTCGTCGTCAACACCGCCTTCGGGCAGGAGGCGTTCGCGGTCGATACCCATATCTTCCGCGTCGGCAACCGCACCGGCCTTGCGCCGGGCAAGACGGTGCTGGCGGTCGAACAGAAACTCGACAAGCGCGTCCCCGCCCCGTTCCGCCGCGACGCGCATCATTGGCTGATCCTGCACGGCCGCTATGTGTGCAAGGCGCGGCGGCCCGAATGCTGGCGCTGCATCGTCGCGGACCTGTGCCGCTACAAGCCCAAGACGCCGCCGCCCAAGGGCGCTGTTCCCTCAACGCTTCCCGCAGCCTGATCGCCGCTATCCTGCTCCATGCGACCCATGTTATGATGGGACGGAACCAGCCGGCCCTCGCCGTCTTCTTGCCGACAGACACGCTGGAGAAAATCCATGATCCGTCCTTCGATCCCCCTGTTCATCGGCCTGGCCCTGGCCGGCATCGCCCCCCCGGCCATCGGACGGACTCCGCCCAAGCCCGATCCCTATGTCGCCAAGGGAAAGCCCGTCGACTGCATCCAACTGCGCTCCATCCGCACGACGCAGGTGCGCGACGACCGGACCATCGATTTCATCATGAACGGCAACAAGGTCTATCGGAACATCTTGCCCAACAGCTGTCCCACGCTGGGCTTCGAAAAGCGCTTCTCCTACCGGACCAGCCTGTCGCAGCTCTGCTCCGTGGACATCATCACCGTGCTCTACAATGTCGGCTCCAGCCTGCAGCCGGGCGCAAGCTGCGGCCTCGGCCCGTTCCAGCCCATGGCGCGCGCCGGCAAATAGGATTGGCGGGAAAAGATGCGCGGCGCGCGCATTTGACGCTGGCGCGGCGCAAAGGACTTTGCTAACCGCCCCTCCTGACCAGCGTCACGCACCCATAGCTCAGCTGGATAGAGCGTTGCCCTCCGAAGGCAAAGGCCAGAGGTTCGAATCCTCTTGGGTGCGCCACCTTTGACATTTAAGCGCCCTTTTCCAACGGGTTACTAGTTTCGTTGGCTAACCTTTTGCGAAGGTTAGCCATCAGCTTGTCGCCAGCTTCATCTGAAAGCAGCTTTTGATCGGCCGCTGAAGTATATCGAGCGACCTCGCTGTCAGTCGTATGACCGGTCCACGCCTTGATCTGCTGGTTGCTACACCCAGCTTCAGCGAATCGGCGGGCGGCTGCCTTGCGAAGGCCATGCGCGCTACACTCTGACAGGCCCGCCTCGTCGCACCAGACGCGGAAGCGATTGCCAAAGCCTTTTCGGGTAAATGGCCTCCCAAGGCCGTTTACTATGAAGATCATCGCCTTTGAGGGCGTGGCGAGAATTGACGCGGCGAGCGGCGGAAGGATTGGCAGGCTGACCGTTACCCCCGTCTTCTCCTGAGTGAGCGTAATGCGCTTGCCTTTGACATGTCCCGGGCCGAGCAGCCGAATGTCGCCACCGCGTTGCCCGGTGAATAGCAGGAGATCGAAAGCGAGGCGTGCCATGGTGCCGAGCGCATGCTTGGCCTCATACGCGGCGATCTCATCCTCGCTCCAGGTGTGGAAGCCCTCGCCTTCGACCTTGAACGGTCGCGTGGCGTCAACAGGGTTTGTCTTTGCCAGACCTTGCCTGATCGCAAATTGCATCAGCGCCTTCAGCCGCTTACGCAACATATTGGCTGCTGTCCGGTGCGGCAGCATATCCGTCATCATCTTCTCGACATGGCGGGGCTGAAGGTCACGAACCAGCGCTTCTCCATACCGGCGACCGTTTGTAGGCTTACGGTTACGCCATCGCTCTATGACGCCGCGATAGACAACCCTCGTCGTCTCTCCCGGATCAAGGAAATCGGGGCTTCGATAGTACCTTGCAATCAGGTCGTCAAAGCTACCCGGTGCGGCGCGATCGGCTCCGGCCTCGATCGCCGGCGCGACAGTGCCATCCAAGCAAGCCGCGTACTCCTGACGAAATGCTTCCGTGCCGGGCGCTGCTTTGAAGGCGTAAGGCGCGAAGCCCTTGCGACGAAACCGGTAGCGCGGCTTGCCGTGGCGGTCGCGATATTCGCTGACCCATTCGGGGAGCCAGCGCTTCTTCACCGACCTAGTATGTCGTCAAAGGAGTTGATGGCAGCCGAGCGCGCTTGACCCTCGAACTGCACCTCGATCGCACCCGAAGGATCAATCCGAAATCCTGTCGGCCTTAGACCAGCGGCCACGGCTCCTTTGAGCGCGCGGGTAGCATCAGCCTGCTTGAATGAGGCCCGTCTTGCACTCATCACGCCGGCACTTTCTTGGTGACGGCTTCCATCATCACCTTCATTTTGGCGAAGACAGACCGAGCAATTAGCCTCGTGGGCAACACCAACGTAACCTCGTCTTCTTGGCGGTCTCCGCGTTCCCAAGCCCGAAGCTCGCCGTCTGATCCGCGAACCAAGCTCATGACGGTTCGACCGGCCCCACCATCGGCCAAAGATCCGATGCCGGAACCGTTCCAGATATCGAGAATGTCAGCGTCAGCGAACTGGCGATATTCCGCGATCGCGTCCAGGGCTATGGCGCGCCCGATCCCAGGCGGCACGCGGAAGGTGTTCGCAAGGGAATAGATCAGTTCAGCTTCGATCAAATGCATCGGGCTGAACAGTCGCTTACCTTTCGGCCCAGCGGGCACCACGTGCCCATGTCGAAGCCAGTTATCGAGGGTCGTCTCATCAGCGCGCAACATCGCAAGCGCCATGTCGCGCGCAAATATTGGCTCATCGAAGTCGATCGTCTGGCTCATCGCGGCATCCTGTAACAATACAGTGCTTTTATCAGCAATGGATGCGGGCGCAAGCTGTAATAATACAGAATCCCACCCGCGACGTTTTCCTCGCCCCTTTGGGGCGGAAACGTGCCACCCTCCCAAGGCCGGCGAAGCTCCCACGATCACGCCGCTAGCCGCTGCAGGTCGCGCCTAATCAGGCGCTCATTCTCAATCTGGCGATCCTGGTACTCATCAGCCCAAATGATCTCCAGTTTCGTCAGGAGGGCAGCTGCGTCCGGAGCAGGCATTCGCATCAGTCGATCCTGCGCCTCCTGGTAGAGGTCGTACAGGCGCAGATCCTCCTGCTCAATTTCCCAGAAGTTGTATTCAGCTTGCCGTGCGCCGTAGCCTTCCGACCATGTCGACCACTGCGCAGCGAGCTTCCGTCCCACTTCCCGCGCCTCGACGGAAGGAAGCCTCATCCAACTATCCGGCTCGGCCGATTTATAGACGACTTTCAACGGTCTTCCGTTTCGCTCAACAATTTCATGCATCGGGGGCATCGGGCACAGCTGCTCAAGCCGCACCATGAGCGGATTCCAGACATTGTTGAGATGTCCGAGGTAATCGGCTTCGGCGGAGTGATAGGCGCGCAGCGCATCTCGCCAGAGCGCCGCCGGCGATGAGGTCGAGGGCGCGGCTACGGTCGCCACGGGAAGCACCGCCAACGCACCAATCGCGGCGCGACGGGAAACGGTAACGGCAGTGGATTTACCGCCTGTAAGAACGGGTTCGCCCGTGATAGGGGCGGCGTCAGCCTGAGACATGGGTTCGCTCCGTGTCGAATGGTTAGAGCCGGAGCGAGGGTGCAACCTTGCTTCGGCTCGAAATTTATGGCACCCCTTATTCGCAATGTCAATTACGGGCACCACAAAAAGACGGGGACGGCCTGCAACCGGACGGGGCGAAAGCATCAACGTGCGCCTGCACCCCGAGCAGCTGGCCGCCCTCGATCGCTGGATCGAGTGCCAGGCCGATCCCCGACCCACGCGCCCCGAAGCGATACGGCAGCTGATAGAAAGGGCCTTGGAGCCACAGTAACGGCTTCATGCGGCCTGCCCGACGCTGATCGCCTGGCCACCGCTATCGGCCGTCACATCGTCAAGGATGCGCGCGGTCTTGCCGGTATTGCTCGCAACCTGCGCAAGTGCGCTCATGAGTTCGCGGCGAAGCTGCGCAATCTCATCCCGCAGCGCCTGCGTTTCGCTCTCCTTATCGCTGCTCTGGGGCGCACTCGCCGCCTGATTGGTGGCCGCAGCTGTCAATCGGCGTCCAAACGGGACCCCCGATCGGCGCGCAAAAGGGACCCCCTTTCGAGTATGGCACGACGGTCGAGGAACGCTCCTTGCGCTGCGCGTGGCGTAGGGAGGGCGGAGCCCGACC
>NZ_JBHTLS010000119.1:0-55590 GCF_042678845.1 Sphingobium olei
CGCAGTCCTTTGCGGCTATGCTCATCTCGAGCAATGCCAGTCCATGCCATTGATCACTCCATCTCTCGCAAGGACGGCGTGAATCATAACATGCTGGTATTGCTCAACAACTTTTGGATCGGGCTCTGAGGGCAAGAACCCGCAGGTGTGATCTATGTTGCATGAACGGAACAAAACCGGCCGTTCAGCCCAATGTCAGGGAGCAACGCGGCGGCCACGAAAATAGGATTTCCCCCGCTTAACTTCGCATAGTTCCCGCAGGATCGTGGCTTTTCTTTCCTACCGGCGCATCATTGTTGCGCGGACGGAGCTTTGGCCGATCCGCGTTCTCCGACACATTATTTGCCATTGAAAGGGCGGAATAGGACAGGGGGCAGCGTCGGGATGCCCCTCGTCGCGCGAGCGTCAGAGCGCGTTGGCGATGGCAGCGCGCTGGTCGTTGGTGAGGCCATCGGCGGCGGGCACGTTGGGGGCATCGGCGGGCTTGTCCTCAGCCGTTCCCACGAAGTTGATCGCCGTCAGGATCACCAGCACCGCCCGGATCAGCGCGAACCAGCGGCTGGTGAAGAGGGTGCGGAGACGGGGTGTGGGGAGCAATCAGGCCGCCATATCGATAATGGAGCCAGGCAAACCGATCAGGATCAATGGGCAGGGATTCCCAACGCCCCTGGCGATCCGATCTTGCAACTTTGACCAATGAGTCGTTGCTTGGCCGAATTTGTCAGACGTAAACTTGCGTGACCATGCCTTGGCGAACGGGAGCCCGCGCTCTAAGTCCTTACAGATTTGATCTCTTTGCGGTTTGGTGGGTGAACCTGCACCAAACTGCTCCAAGCCATTGAAATCTAGGATTGTGCGATCTGAAGCAAATTGCTCTATCCGTTCTCGCATGGTGGCCTGCATTTCAGAGCCGCGTGTCACGATACCACCGACACTGATGGCTCCTTCAGCGTGAAGTCGTTTGAAATTTTCAAGATCGCGGTCAAAGAACGGATCTTTGTTATTCCATTCTATTTCGAAAGCGATCGTGCCCTTCGCGGCCCGCCTCACATGATCGATCTCGTGGCTGATGGACTCCTTTGGCACTCCATCGACCGTTTTGGTCATTTCAAAGTTATGCTTTGTCCAATTGAGCGCAGCCAACCCTCGGCGAAGCCGCTGCGTCATTTTTGCCTCCCCGCCGCCTCCGCCGATAACCTCGGAGATCGGTAGCGATATATTCAGAAGCGCGCTCTCTAACTCGCCAATCTGTTCATGAAAGTCATGAAGCATGATCGCTTCCGCATGACTGGTAAATTGTATTTCGAAACCACTATCTCGGAGGCGCTCAAGCATGGATCAAAGCAATCATTCAGCTGCAATAGCACTATTATAACTATAGGTGTCCCACGTCGGCCTATAGCTCTCGTCCGCCTGATTGCCCCACACGTCCCATCCCTTACGAGCGCCTCGACTGAACATTTCGAGCCGGGGTCCCCAGGAACAGGCCTCGATGACTTCATATTGCTCGTCTGGTTTGCGGCTATGCTCGCGCTTGCGGGTCTGGATCATATTCACTTGGCTTCGGCCAGGAGAAAGCGTTCGGGCGTTTTTTCCACGAACGCCGAACAGCAGCAGTTCGGTCACATTACGGAAGTAAAAACCCACGCCGCGCCCATCCGATCCCCCATCTTTGCGGACCTTGTGCCAGACGATGTTTGAAATATAGCGGAAGCCCCAAGCGTTCATCACCTGAAGCCCTTCCGGCAGCAGCGCATTTGGCACCCAGAGATAAAGATGCGAAGGATCGGCCGCGATATCGCATACCGGCAGCGCGCAAATCTCATCCAGCGTCATTGTACCATAGCGGTTCAGGCGCTTATGTTCCGGCGCAACCTTGCCGGTTCGGTTTTGAAACTGCCACGGAGGATCGGCGAGGATGGTGCCATATTGCTTGGCCCGCGCGGTGGCGAGAAGATCGACGTGAGAGTCGGGAAGGTGGGCGGATGAGAACATAAGGAGATCTTGGCAGAAGCGGAGGGGCGGATCAATCCGCAAATGCGGACTGATCCAAATTCGCGACCTACTCCGCCGCGATCCCCGCGGCCTTGAACATGTCCGGGCCTTCTTCGTCAGCGTTGGCGGCTTCTGTGCCCTTGATCTTCTGGCGGCGGTCGAAGGCATCCCAGACGTCGTTCCACTGGCCGCGGGTCGCGGCCTTCGAATATTCGGTGGCGCGGGTTTCGAAGAAGTTGGCATGCTCCACGCCGTTCAGCAGCGGGGTGAGCCAGGGGAGCGGGTGCTCCTCAATCATGTAGATGGGCTTCAAACCCAGCTGCCCCAGCCGCCAGTCGGCGATGTAGCGGACATATTTCTTGATGTCCTTGGGCGTCATGCCAGGCACCGGCCCCATTTCGAAGACGAGGTCGATGAAGGCGTCCTCGATCCGGACGGTCTTCTGGCACATGTCCATGATGTCGTCCTTGACCGCCGGGGTCAGGCAGTCGCGTTCCTTGACGAAGGCGTGGAACAGGCGGACGATCCCTTCGCAATGGAGCGTTTCGTCGCGGACGGACCAGCTGACGATCTGGCCCATGCCCTTCATCTTGTTGAAGCGCGGGAAGTTCATCAGCATCGCGAACGACGCGAAGAGCTGCAGCCCTTCGGTAAAGCCGCCGAACATCGCCAGCGTCTTGGCGATATCCTCGTCCGTATCGACGCCGAACTGGGCGAGATAGTCGTGTTTGTCCTTCATCTCCTTATACTGCATGAAGGCGCTATATTCGGTTTCGGGCATCCCGATCGTGTCGAGCAGATGGCTGTAAGCGGCGATGTGCACCGTTTCCATGTTGCTGAACGCGGTCAGCATCATCTTGACCTCGGTCGGCTTGAACACGCGGCCGTACTTCTCGTGGTAGCAATCCTGCACCTCCACGTCCGCCTGGGTGAAGAAGCGGAAGATTTGCGTGAGCAGGTTGCGCTCGTGATCGGAGAGCTTCTGCGCCCAGTCGCGGCAATCCTCACCCAGGGGCACTTCCTCGGGCAGCCAGTGGAGCTGCTGCTGGCGCTTCCAATATTCATAGGCCCAGGGATATTCGAAGGGCTTGTAGACCTTGGAGGCTTGGAGAAGAGGCATGACGGATACTCCGGGCGAATTCGTTACGAATGAAGGGCGGTTGCAACCGGGCCGAGGGCGGGACGTTCAGTCGCCGTCCCCTCAGCAACAGGAGAGCAATGATGGTCGACCTCAGCCAAATCAAGGAACATGCCGAAGTCATCGGCGCCGACGGCGTCCATGTGGGCACCGTCGACCATGTCGATGGAGACCGCATCAAGCTGACCAAGAAGGACAGCGGGGCGCAGATCGAGGGCGCTACGGGCAGCCATGAAGGGCATCATCACTATATCAGCCAGGGCCTGATCGCGGAGGTCGAGAGCGACGGCACCGTGCGCCTGAGCGCCAATGCCGACGTCGCGGTGACGTTCGAAGAGGAAGAATGAGGCGGCAGGCGCGGCGGATCGCTCCGCCGCGCCGCTCACCGCGCCATGCTTATTGGCAGGCGAGACATTCATCATAGTCGGTGGTCTCGCCGATTTCGAACTTGGGGGCGTCGATCGTGTTGTCCGCTTCCACCCCGCCGGCAAAGCCCGCGCGCTGCACCGACTTCGACCGCAGATAGTAGAGCGACTTGATGCCCAGTTCCCACGCGCGGAAATGGAGCATGAGCAGGTCCCATTTCTCCACATCCGCCGGGATGAACAGGTTCAGTGACTGCGCCTGGTCGATATAGGGTGTGCGGTCGGCCGCGAGTTCGAGCAACCAGCGCTGGTCGATTTCGAAGCTGGTCTTGAACACGTCTTTTTCCTCGGGCGTCAGGAAGTCGAGATGCTGGACCGATCCGCCCCGCTCCAGGATGGAGTTCCAGACGGCCGTGCTGTCCTTGGCCTTGGCGACCAGCAGCTTTTCGAGGTACGGGTTCTTGACCGCGAAGCTGCCCGACAGCGTCTTGTGCGTGTAGATGTTGGCCGGGATCGGCTCGATGCAGGCCGACGTGCCGCCGCAGATGATGCTGATCGACGCGGTGGGCGCGATCGCCATCTTGCAGCTGAACCGCTCCATCACGCCCTGATCGGCGGCGTCGGGGCACGGGCCGCGCTCATGCGCCAGCAGCATCGACGCTTCGTTCACCTTGGCATTGATATGCTTGAAGATGCGAAGGTTCCACGACTTGGCCATGGCCCCTTCGAACGGGATGTTGCGCGCCTGAAGGAAGCTGTGGAAGCCCATGACGCCCAGGCCCACCGAGCGTTCGCGGCTGGCGCTGTACTTGGCGCGCGCCATTTCGGGCGGGGCGCGGTCGATATAGTCCTGAAGCACATTGTCGAGGAAGCGCATGATGTCTTCCGCGAAGGTCGGGTGATCCTTCCACTCGTCCCAGGTTTCGAGGTTCATCGACGACAGGCAGCAGACCGCCGTGCGATCGTTGCCGAGGTGATCGCGCCCGGTGGGGAGCGTGATTTCCGAACAAAGGTTCGAGGTCGAGACCTTGAGGCCCAGGTCGCGATGATGCTTGGGCATCATCCGGTTCACCGTGTCGGAGAAGACGATATAGGGCTCGCCGGTCGCGAGCCGCACTTCGACCAGCTTCTGGAACAGGGCGCGGGCGTTGACCGTGCCGCGCACCGACTGGTCCTTGGGGCTGCGCAGGTTGAATTCCGCGCCGTCGCGCACCGCCTCCATGAACTCGTCGGTCAGCAGCACGCCATGGTGCAGGTTCAGCGCCTTGCGGTTGAAGTCGCCGCTGGTCTTGCGGATTTCCAGGAACTCCTCGATCTCCGGGTGGGAGATGTCGAGATAGCAGGCGGCGGACCCACGACGCAGGCTGCCCTGACTGATCGCGAGGGTCAGCGAATCCATCACCCGGACGAACGGAATGATGCCGCTGGTCTTGCCATTGAGGCCCACCGGCTCGCCGATGCCGCGCACATTGCCCCAATAGGTGCCGATGCCGCCGCCGCGCGAGGCGAGCCAGACATTCTCGTTCCAGGTGTTGACGATGCCTTCCAGGCTGTCGTCGACGCTGTTCAGGTAGCAGCTGATCGGCAGGCCGCGCCCGGTGCCGCCGTTCGACAGGACCGGGGTGGCCGGCATGAACCAGAGCTTCGAGATATAGTCGTAGACGCGCTGGGCATGGTCGGCATTGTCGGCATAGGCGGCGGCGACGCGGGCGAAGAGATCCTGATAGCTTTCGCCGGGCAGCAGGTAGCGATCGTTCAGCGTGTCCTTGCCGAATTCGGTCAGCAGCGCGTCGCGCGAGCTGTCCGTCTCCACATGGAAGCGGCGCGCCTGGATCGCCGAGGAGGAAATGACTTCCGCCGTTTTCTTGCTAGGCTTCGCAGGCGCGGCCGGCGCATTGCTCTTTGCCGTTTCCAGCGGGGCCGTTTCCAGCAGGTCATCCATCACAGTCGCCACGTCGCCACCTTGTCCACTATCTCGAAAATCCATCGCAGCCCCCGAATGTTCCTGTTTCGTTCGATTCGGTCAAGCGGGTCGCGGAGTGAGCCGCGCATCCTATCATGAACCGCACCGCCCGGGGGACGGAAAAAGGCCCAACTGAAGGTATCGCGGGGACGAAAGTCCGGTCGCCAAGATAATGTCCTGACGCTGCGATCACAATCTATTGGGTAACCCCCGTTAACCCGATACAAGGGATAGTGCCATAGCCGCTCAAAGGCGCAAGAGGGTAAATGACGGTTCAGAGACTCGATTCATCGACAGAATGACTCCGTTAATCGAGCTGCGGCGCAGCGACGCGCGGACTTCCCTGCCCCCTGCAAAAGGCAAGAGGGATTGCGCGAAGAAAAAATAAATTGAGCCTTGCCACGCAAAAGGCGGCATGTCCGATTCTGCCGATACACCATGGCTTGGGGATGCCTACCGATGGAGCCGCTATGATCCTCTATTATCATCCCCTTTCCTCCTATTGCTGGAAGGTACTGGTCGCGCTCTACGAAAGCGGCGTGCCCTTCGAGCGGCGGATATTGGCGGACGAAGCGGCCGCGGCGGAATGGCAGGCGCTCTGGCCGCTGGGGAAGTTCCCGATCCTGCGCGATCCGGTGCGCGGCGAAACGGTCGCCGAAGCGAGCATCATCATCGAATATCTGGCGCTGCACGATCCCGGCTCCTTCCGCCCCATCCCCGCCGATCCCGACGCGGCGCTGGAGGTACGGCTGATGGACCGGCTGTTGGACAATTATGTGATGACGCCGGTGCAGGCGCTGGTGGCCGACCGGCTGCGGCCGGAGGACCGGCGCGATCCGATGGCGGTGGAGCAGGCGCGCGCCTTGCTGGAAAGGGCCTATGCCCTCATCGAGTCGCGCATCGAAGGGCGGGTGTGGGCGGGGGGCGATGCCTTCACCCTGGCCGACTGCGCGGCGGCGCCCGCGCTCTTCTACGCCGACGCGATCGTTCCGCTGGGCAAGGATTGCCCCGCGCTCACCGCCTATCTCGACCGACTAAAGGCCCGGCCTAACGTCGCGCGGGTTCTGGAAGAAAAGCAGCCCTATTGGTCGATGTTCCCCTTCGCGGACGGGCCGCTGGCGGCGCATTGACCCGATCGGCCAAAACCCTATAGCCGCGCCTTGCGACGACCCGCCGTGCAGGGCGGGCGGCAAGCTATAGGGAATGGGTAAGATGACCGTCATCAAGACCGCAGATCTGATCGAGAGCGTGGCTGACGCGCTCCAGTTCATCAGCTATTATCACCCGATGGATTATATCCGCGCGCTGGGCAAAGCCTATGAGGCGGAGGCCAATCCGGCGGCGAAGGACGCCATCGCCCAGATCCTGACCAACAGCCGCATGTGCGCGGAAGGGCACCGCCCGATCTGCCAGGACACCGGCATCGTCAACGTGTTCATCAAATGGGGCATGGACTGCCGCCTGGACGACAATGGCCGCTCCATGCAGGAGGTCGTCGACGAAGGCGTGCGCCGCGCCTACCTCAACCCCGAAAACCGGTTGCGCGCTTCCATCCTGCGCGATCCCGCTTTCTCGCGCCAGAACACCAAGGACAACACGCCCTGCGTCCTGAACGTCGAGATGGTGCCGGGCAGCAAGGTGATCGTGGATGTCGCGGCCAAGGGCGGCGGGTCCGAGAACAAGACCAAGTTCAAGATGATGAACCCGAGCGATTCGATCGTCGACTGGGTGCTGGAGATGGTGCCGCAAATGGGCGCCGGCTGGTGTCCGCCCGGCATGCTGGGCATCGGCATCGGCGGCACCGCGGAAAAGGCAGTGGCGCTCGCCAAGGAAAGCCTGATGGACCCCATCGACATGGGCGAACTGAAAGCCCGTGGCCCCCAGAGCAAGATCGAGGAACTGCGGATCGAGATTTTCGACAAGGTGAACGCGCTCGGCATCGGCGCGCAGGGCCTTGGCGGGCTTGCGACCGTGCTCGACGTCAAGATCCACGACTATCCCTGCCATGCGGCGGGCAAGCCGGTGGCGATGATCCCCAATTGCGCCGCCACCCGCCACGCCCATTTCACGCTGGACGGCTCTGGCCCTGCCTATCTGGAAGCGCCCAAGCTCAGCGAATGGCCGCAGGTCGACTGGAAGCCGAGCAAGGAAGCGATCCGCGTCGATCTCGACACGCTGACGCCGGAGCAAGTCCAGAGTTGGAAGCATGGCGACCGGCTGCTCTTGAATGGCAAGATGCTGACCGGACGCGACGCCGCGCACAAGCGGATCGCGGACATGTTGGCGGCTGGCGAGAGCCTGCCGGTCGATTTCAAGGGACGCGTCATCTATTATGTCGGGCCGGTCGATCCGGTGCGCGACGAGGTGGTTGGCCCCGCCGGCCCCACCACCGCCACGCGCATGGACAAGTTCATGGACATGATGCTGGAACAGGGCCTCGCCGCCTGCGTCGGCAAGGCTGAGCGCGGCCCCGCCGCGACCGAATCGATCGCAAAGCACAAGAGCGCCTATTTGATGGCCGTGGGCGGCGCGGCCTATCTGGTCGCCCGCGCGATCAAGGAGGCGAAGGTCGTGGGCTTCGAGGATCTGGGCATGGAGGCGATCTACGAATTCACGGTCGAGGACATGCCCGTCACCGTCGCGGTCGACAGCGAAGGCCAGAATGTCCACCGCCTCGCCCCGCTGGTGTGGCAGGAGAAGATCAAGCGCGAGGGACTGCTGGAGCAGGCCTGATCGCCGGGACGCGCTCCATCGCCAAATGGAGCGCGTCGCAGGAACTGCCTAACCTCGATCAGTCCCTCCTGATTCAGCGGAACGGGGGCTGATCTTCCGCATTGTGTCCGGCATCCCCTAGCCGGAGCCTTTGCCTCATGCCCTTCACCCAACTCGACCCTCCCCTGCCCGTCGACATAGAGGGCAAGGGAAAGGGCTTCGCCTTCGCCGTCATCGATTACGGCCAGGAACATAATCTGATCTGGGTGACGGGCCTGTCCGACAGCGGCGAGATCTGGTGTGCGCCCAATCCGAAGGTGCGGCTGCAGACCAACTGGACGATGGGTCGGACCCCGCCCGCGCCGGATTGGGAGAGCGTGACGCTCGCCCCCATCAATCCGAGCTGACGCCTGAAAAAAGCGCGCCGCCCAGGCTGGACGGCGCGCTGACTTGTTTCTCGACTTCGCTCGAAACGAACGCAGTGAAGAACCGCGTTACAGCTTGCCGCTCAGCGACACGCCGATGATGCGCGGTTCGTTGAACACCGCCGCCATATAGTTTTCGATCACGCCCTTGAGATTCTTCTCGCCGGTGATGTTCCGGGCGAAGGCGGCGATCTCATATTTGCCGTCCGGCGCGGTGTAGCCAAGCTTCAGGCCGCCCTCGAAGTCGCCCTTCGAATAGAACTCCTTCGTCCGGTAGAGCACGAAGTTGGTATAGCCCTGGATGTTCCAGTCGGTCGACGCGAACAGCTTGCCGCCGTTGCCGAGCGGGATGTCGTAGCGCGCCGCGACGTTGGCGGTATATTTGGGCGCATTGGGCAGCGGATTTCCGTCGATCTGCGCGAAGGTGTTGGCGCCGACGCGGATCGTCGGATCCTCGACCGTGCAGACCACCACGCCGTTCAGGATGCACACCTGCGCATAGACATTCTTGTCCTTGATCTTCGTGTGCAGCAGGCTGAGGCCTGCCGACAGCGTCAGATTCTCGAACGGGCGCGCTTCCAGATCGGCTTCCATGCCATAGGCGTCGGCCTTGTCCGCGTTGAACAGCACGCCGTTGCCGTTGACGTCATTGCCGTTCAGCTGGATGTCCTTCACCCGCCAGGCGAAGCCAGTCAGGTTGAAGCGCAGGCGATTGTCGAACAGGTTGGTCTTGATGCCGCCTTCGTAGGACATGATCGTTTCCGAATCGGCGGTGGTGAAGTCGCTGTTGAACACGGCGGAGCGGCCCTGGATGGTGGGACCGCGGAAGCCCCGCGCCACGCGGGCGTAGAGGCTGACTTCCGGGCTCACTTCATAAAGCGCGCTCAGATCCCAGCTCGGCTCCTTGCCGGTGAGCTTCACATAGCGACGGCCGGCATAGGTGGCGACGCCCGCCGCATTGGCGGTGGTGCGGACGAGGCGCGTTTCCTTCGTGTCCTTGGTGTAGCGCCCCCCGGCGGTGATGGTGAAGCCGGGAACGACTTCATAGCTCGCCTGGCCGAAGACGGCCCAGCTGTCATTCTTGTTGCGCAGGCGCACCCAGTTGTTGGGATTGTTCGCGGCTGTCGTCAGGAAATAGGCGCGCTGGTAGAAGTCGGTGGTGTCGCGGCTGTCGAAATACATGCCGCCCAGCTGCCACTTGAACGCCGCGTTGCCGTTGCTGGCGAGGCGGACTTCCTGGGTCAGCTGGTCGAGATCGCGCACCTGGCCCTGGCTCTGGCCGAAGCCGTTGGCGACCCCGTTCACCGGGAAGTTCGCCGCCGCGCCGCCGTCCGTGTCGCCCCGGCTGTAGCCCGAGGTGGTTTCGTAGGCGGTGATGGAGGTCAGCGTCACCGGACCCATGTCGATCGCGATATGCTCCGACGCGCCGTAGGTCTTGTACGCCTGCGGATTGTTGTTCGCCTCGTCATAGGCGACGACGCCGCGCGGTTCCGCCGACACGTCGTTCGACCCCTTCTTGAGCGCGGCGCGGTGGAACAGCGTCGATGTGCCCGAATAGTCGCGGGCATGGACGCTGGTCAGCATCGACAGCGTCTCGTTGGGCTGGAGCAGCAGCTGGAGCCGCGCATCCTTTTCCTCGAAGCCGCCCATCACGTCCTTGCCCGTCTTCGTGCCGTCGGCGCTGGGGCCTGAATAGACGTTGTCGACCCAGTCGTCGCGGCGCTGATAGAGGCCCGAGACGCGAAAGGCGAGCTTGTCGGCGACGATCGGGCCGCCCACGCCGCCGTCGAAGGTGACGGTGTTATAGCTGCCATAGCTGGCCTGCGCGCGGCCCTGCCAGTCCATCGATGGCCGGATCGTGTCGAACTTGATGATGCCGGCCGTGGTGTTGCGGCCGAACAGCGACCCCTGCGGACCGCGCAGCACTTCCACCTGATTGACGTCGAACACGGGGTTGGACTTCAGCACCACATGCTCCAGCACGACATCGTCCTGGATGATGGAGACCGGCTGCGACGCACCGAGGTAGAAGTCGATATTGCCGAGGCCGCGAATGTAGAAGCGCGGGAAGATGCGGCCCGTCGTGGTTTCGGCGTAGAGGCCGGGCACGCGCGCCGCCAGTTCAAGAATGTCGCCGCCGCCCGCGGTGAAGTTGCGCAGCTGGTCGCCCTGCACGACGCCGACCGACACCGGCACCTTCTGGAGGTTTTCGGAGCGACGCTCGGCAGTAACGACGATCTCGCTCAGCTGGTCGTCGGCCGCCGGGGCCGACGCGGCGTCCTGCGCGCCGGCGGCCAGGGGAAGGGACAGGGCGCCAAGCGCAGTGGACAGCAGCAGCGCGCGGCCGGTCTTCGAAAAGGTCACGAGGTCATTCCTTGCAAGAGATATGTGTCCGATCCGGGCCGCCTTGCGCGTCGCGCCTCTCCTATGACGCCGGCGGCCTTCGGGTCGATGGCGCGCGGCTAGGCAGGATTTGTGGCGGGATGGTGACGATCCGGGCTGGCCCGCCCCGCTTCATGTCGAAATATTGCCAGCCGTGACATTACGGCAACACAGCGGCTGTCGCAGGCGCTGCATGGCGGGCTGGAAAGCCCCCTGCAGGGCTGGTAATCCCACGGCATGACAGGGGGAATCGAAGCGGCGGGAGACGCCGTCACCGGAGCGATGCTGGCGCGGGCGGTCGAGCCCGGTCACGGCGAGGCCGCGCCTGCCCAGGCGGACGCCGACCATGGCGCCTGCCTCAACTGCGGCGCGCAAGTCCATGGCACCTACTGCAGCCAATGCGGGCAGGCGGCGCATCTGCACCGCAGCTTCGCCGCCATCGGCCATGACCTCGCCCATGGCGTGCTGCATTTCGAGGGCAAGATCTGGAAGACGTTGCCCGAACTCGCGCTGCGGCCGGGCATGCTGACGCGCCGCTATATCCATGGGGAACGCGCGAAATTCGTATCGCCCTTCGCCCTGTTCCTCTTCTCCGCCTTCCTGATGTACGCGATCTTCTCGCTCACCAGCCATCACGGCTCAGCCAAGCCCCAGGGGCCCACGATGGACAAGGGCGCGACGGCGGAACTGCGCAAGGAAGAGGCGAAGGTCGATGCGCGTATCAGGAAGATCGAAACCGAACTGGCGCAGGGCGGCCTCTCGGACAGGCGGCGGGAGACGCTGACCGAAAGGCTGGAAGATGCGCGCGAGGACCGCAAGGGCATCACCCTGGCCGGCGACATCAGCCGGTCGCTGGAGGCGGAGGGGCTGAACGGCGGCGTGGCCAAGACGGTGGGCCGGGTCGTGAACGCAGCGGCCGAAAATCCCGAATTCGCCTATTACAAGCTGAAGGCGAACGCCTATAAATTCTCCTGGGCGCTCATCCTCATATCCCTGCCCTTCCTCTGGCTGCTCTTTCCCTTCAGCCGCCGGTTCAAGATGTACGACCATGCGATCTACGTGACCTATTCGATCGCCTTCATGTCGTTGCTCTTTTCGCTGTCGATGCTGCTATCCGCGTTGCATGTGGAGGCGGGACTGGTGACCGCCGCGCTGATCCTCTTCGCCGCCTGGCACATGTACCGTCAGCTCAAGGATGCCTATGCGCTGTCGCGCGCCGGGGCGCTGCTTCGGCTGCCGCTGCTCTACGGCTTCGCCTGCGCGTCGCTTTCCCTGTTCTTCACCTTCTTGGTGATGATGGGATAGCGGCCACAGCGCTAACCCTTATTTTACCATGGTGCGATAGCGATCATATCCGTGGGAAACGAAGCACAATCGCACGCCGTGGAAAAGGCGGTCATGAAGGTCGCCAAACTGTCTGGCGACCTTGGCATCCGCACGCTCGATCTGCAGGCGGACATCAGCGAACTGGCCGAACGCGTGACGCAGCAGGCACGCACGATCGAAGCGATCAGCGGCGCCGCGACGCAGCTGTCGCGCGACGGCGACAGCGTGTCGCTCGCGGGGGAGGACGCACGGCACAAGGCCATCGCCGCCCGCGCCATCATCGATGATTCGGGCCGCCAGCTTTCCGCCGCCAACCATAATTTCGTCGACCTGATCGAACAGGTGAACCGCGTCCACAGCCGGCTCGATGGTTTTGGCGAAGCGCTCAAGACGGTCGCGCATGTGACCAGCGTCATCAGCGGCATCGCCAGCCAGACCAATCTGCTCGCGCTCAACGCCACGATCGAGGCGGCGCGCGCGGGCGACGCCGGGCGCGGCTTTGCCGTCGTCGCGGCCGAGGTGAAGAAGCTGGCGCAGGAAACCGCCGCCGCGACCCACACCATCGAACAGTCGATCGCAGCGCTGACCGGCGAGGCGGGCGGCATGCTGGACAGCATCACCCACGGCGCGCAGACCGCGCGCACCGCGCTCAACGACACCAAGAATATCGAGGCGCTAGTCGACCGGCTCGGCACGCTGATGCAGGGCCTGTCCGACAACAGCGAAGCCGTGGCGCAGCGGATCGGGTCCATGGTCGGATCGGCTGGGGAAATTCGCAGCGGCCTGTCGGCGCTCGCCAGCACGTCGAACGACAATGCCGATGGGCTGCAACGCCTGTCCGGCCGCGTCCTCACGGCCAGCGAGGACACCAACAAGCTGCTGCAATATCTGGCCGAAAGCGGCGTCGACATCCCCGATTCGCCTTATATCCGCTTCTGCCTGGACAGCGCCGCCGCCGTGGCGGGCGCGATCGAGACGGCGATCGACGCAGGCGTCGTCAGCCTGGAAGATGTGCTGCGCACCCATTATGATCCCGTCGTCGGCAGCAATCCGCCGCTTTTTTCCCATCCGGTACAGGCGGTGATGCTGCCCGCCGCGCGGGCAAGGCAGGAAATGGCGCGCGAATATCCGGGCCTGTTCGGCATGACCTTCACCGACCGCAACGCCTTCGGCGCTGTCGCCATGCCCGAACGCGCGCAGCCGCAACGGCCCGGCGACATCAAGTGGAACCTCGAATATTCGCGGCAGGGCTCGATCTTCGAGGGCGAGGATACCCGGTCGGAATGCACCACGGTCAAGCCCTTCCGCATCAAGGCCTATCGCCGCCTGACCGCCGATGGCGACGTCATCCTGCTGAAGCAGGTGATCGCGTCCATCCATGTGAAGGGGCGGCACTGGGGCATCCTGCAAATGGCCTATCGCGACCAGGGCTGATCGTATCGGGCTGATGCGTCGCGCTCTTGCCGGCGACGCATGGCGCGCTATGTGCGGACCGTGACCGCAGCGGGAGCCGCCATGAGCCGCCTTATCATCATCGTCAAAGCCGCCGGCGTCGCTCTGCTGTTCCTGATCGTCGCGCTGTGCCTCATGGTGACGATCGTTCCGCCTTTCCTGGACCGCATCTATTATCAGGGGCCGGTCAGCCGCCATTATGACGGCGCGCATTTCTTCAATCCCGATGGCGAGATCGACATGCCCGCGCCGCCGGGGACCAGCCGTCAGGGCTTCATCCTGCGCTGGCTGCTGGGCGATGACGACCGGCCGCAATGGCCCGAAGCGATCGCGGTCAAGCCCGCGCGTCCCGCGCCCTTCGCCGCGCCGCGGGGCATGACGGCGACCTGGGTCGGCCATGCGACCGTGCTGGTGCAGGCGGCGGGCCTCAACATCCTGACCGATCCGATCTGGTCCGACTATGCCAGCCCCTTGCCACCGTTCGGCCCGAAGCGCATCGCCCAGCCCGGCATCCGCTTCGACGACCTGCCACGGATCGACCTAATCGTCATCAGCCACAATCATTATGACCATATGGACCTGCCTACCCTGAAAAGGCTGTGGGAGCGGGACCGGCCCAAGATCGTCACCAGCCTCGGCAACGACACGATCCTGAAGGCGAACGGCATCCCTTCGACGGCACTCGACTGGGGCCAGTCGGTCAGCGGCGCGGCATTGAACGGCCTTGCTCCGCAGGCCGTGGTCCAGTGCGGCAATTACGAACATTGCCCCGACTATCGCGTCCATGTCAGCCGCAACCATCATTGGGGCAGCCGCTGGGGCACGGACCGCAACCGGGCGCTCTGGTCCAGCTTCGTCATTGAAACGCGGGCGGGAAACATCTTCTTTGCGGGCGACACTGGGGCGGGCGACATGGGCTGGCCCTATGAAGCGCGCCGCTTCGGCCCGATCCGGCTGGCGCTTATCCCCATTGGGGCCTTCCGCTTCTGGAAGGGACAGATGCAGTCCGACGCGCATATCGGCCCGTTGCAGGCGGTCGAGATATTCAAGCGGCTGGGGGCGTCGACCGCAATTCCCATCCACTGGGGCACGTTCCACCTGTCCTACGAACAATGGGACACGCCGCCGCGCATGCTGGAACTGGCGCTGCGCTGCGAGGGGATTGAGCGCAAGCGTTTCGCCCCGCTGCGCATCGGCCAGACGCTCGCCGTTCCGACGACAAGCCCGATTGAACGAGGGCCGGGCCGGTGCGACGAGCGGGCGATCCGCGCGCTCGAATAGCGGCGGGTCTGCTAAGCCTTGGGGCAATCGCCCGTGCGTTGGCCCGTCAGGTCATGGGTGGTGCGCAGCACGGGCTGGCCACCCTCCGTCTTCGTCATGGTCGTGCCCAGCGTCAGCGTGTCGGCGGTGTAATTGCCTTCCACCGCAATCTCTGCCGTCCCGGCCCCCGCCTTGCAGGACAGGGTGGCGATCAGCCGTCCCTTGCGCAGCATCTTGTCCTTGTAGCTGCATTCGGTCCCTTCCGCGCCGGCCAGCGCATTGGGATCCGGCACGCCATCCTTGTCGACGGCCAGGCACAGCTTATCCTCGCCAATCTGTTTCAAGGCCTGCTGATATTCGGCCGGCGTGACGGTGGGCGTGTTGTATCCGGTGGTCCGGCGTGTCAGTTCCCACTGCCCGCCTTGCATCACGATCGGCTTCTCCTCGGGCTGCGGCGCCGGCGCGGGATCGCTCCCGCAGGCGGCCAGTCCCATCGCCAGCATCAGCGGCATCGCCGCTCCACGCATGTCTCGCATATCCTCTCCCCTGTTCTCGTCACGGAACATGGAACGGAGGCTCTACCCGGCGGCGCAAAAGCGCAAGCGAAAATCAGCGCCGCCGCCGCGTCGGCGCATGGAAGTCTGCTGGCTTGTCGGCGATCCAGGCGAGGAAGCGCGCGATGTCCGCCTGCGCGCGCAGGGCTTCGGCATCCGCATAGCGGCGCGCCAGTTCCGCATTGCCGATCGTCGCATGGATGGTGCGGTGGCAGATGGGATGCACCGGCACCGTCGTCCGGCCGCCCCTGCTTTTTGGCAAGGGATGATGCCATTCCACCCGTGACCCCAGCGGCCGTCCGCACAGCCAGCAGGCGAGCGGCGCGTCAGCCATCTATTCGCCCGACGCGCACTCCGCGCCGATCCACTTGCCTTCCGACCGCGCGGTCATCGCCATGGCGTGCGCGCCGCCGTCCATCTTCATGTCCATGTCGATGGCATAGCGGTCGGGTGCGTAGGTGCCGGACATGGCGGCGTTCATCGTGCCGCCATTGCCCTTGCAGGAGACCTGTCCCGTCACCTTGCCGCCGGTGGCGGAAAAATGGGACGACGTTACTCATCCGTTACCTACCAAGTGAAAAAGAGGGCCGCGCGAGCGACCCTTTTAAGTTGGATTATATCGATTTCAGCGGGAGCGCCAATGCGAGCAAACATGCTCGACGCGCGTTAGAAAGGGCGATATCCTTTTTTAATGCGCATAAAAAAGAGCCAACGCGCCTATCTGCGGTCGCGACGACTTGGAATTATTCTCCTGCGAGCAGCGGACTTCAGCAGACTGTGGCAGCGTTAAAGCAATATGGGTTGTTGGATGAGGTGCGGGGCGAGGGCGAGAGGAGACTTCAAATATCTGATCTCGCTAGAACGATCCTCGCTGATCAACGCCCCGGCGCGCGAGATCGGGGCATTTTAGAAGCCGCTACCAAGCCTCGACTAATCCAAGAATACGTTGCCAAATGGGTTCCGCATCGACCAAGCGATAGCCACTGCCAGAGCGAACTAGAGTTCGACAAAGGGTTTGTTTCGGCTGCTGCGCGGCAATTCCTAAAGGTGTTTGACGAGACAGTCGCGTATGCAGGACTGGATAAGCGTGATAGCATCTCAGATGACGCAAGTGTCTCTGATGGTGTCGAAACCAGCGAGGATGGTAGCGGGTCGATTGAGCATGACTTGCGCGGTAGAGCGAAGTCTGCCGCGCCCGTCGTGAATGCGAAGGGCAAGCCATTGTCCGAACGCCTGCAGGTAGTAACGACGGGTAATCAGTTAACGGTTTCTGCCGCGCTCATAAATGGCCGGGAGGTCGACAAGCTCATTAGAATTCTTCAAGCGAACAAAATACTGCTGGATGACGACGATGATAGCGAGTTTATTACTGTATCGGGCAAAGTCTCCACCGCTTAACTCAGCAATCTAGCGCCCTACGGATTACGTCATCAGATATTGAGGACATAGAGTCTGATACCTTACTACAATAAAACGCTATATGATATTCTTTGAGAGGGTTGGTACGCCATGTTCGAAGATGGATTGCGTCGTAGCCCCAAGCCCCCATATTGCCGCCATGGCCATTCAAATCCGCACCGACCTGTCCGAACCGGAAACCGGGCAGAGCTTCATCCCGCACCGCCCGGCGCGCCCCGAGAAGAGCGAGGGCGGGCGGGCGTTCAAGCTGGTGAGCGACTATGAGCCTTCGGGCGATCAGCCGACCGCGATTGCGGAGTTGGTGGCAGCGGCCAAAGCGGGCGAGCGCGATCAGGTGCTGCTGGGCGTCACCGGTTCGGGCAAGACCTTCACCATGGCGAAGACGATCGAGGCGATGCAACGCCCGGCGTTGATCCTTGCCCCCAACAAGATCCTCGCAGCGCAGCTCTATGGCGAGTTCAAGAGCTTCTTCCCCGAAAACGCCGTCGAATATTTTGTCAGCTATTATGACTATTATCAGCCCGAAGCCTATGTGCCGCGGTCCGACACCTATATCGAAAAGGAGTCGAGCGTGAACGAGAGCATCGACCGGATGCGCCATTCGGCCACCCGCGCGCTGCTCGAACGGGACGATGTCATCATCGTGGCGTCCGTTTCCTGCCTCTATGGCATCGGTTCGGTCGAGACCTATTCGGCCATGACCTTTTCGATGAAGAAGGGTGGGATCGAGGACCAGCGGGAAATCATCCGCAAGCTCGTCGCGCTCCAGTACAAGCGCAACGATGCCGGCTTCGCCCGCGGCAATTTCCGCGTGAAGGGCGACAATCTGGAGATTTTCCCCTCGCACTACGAGGACACGGCCTGGCGCGTCAGCTTCTTCGGCGACGAGATCGAGGAGATCGTCGAGTTCGATCCGCTGACCGGCAAGAAGATCGCGAGCCTCGACTATGTGAAGGTCTTTCCGAACAGCCACCACGTCACCCCCGGCCCGACGCTCAAGCAGGCAATGGAGGCAATCCGGTTCGAACTGACCGAGCGGCTCAAGGAACTGGTCGCGGAGGGCAAGCTGCTGGAAGCGCAGCGGCTGGAGCAGCGCACCAATTTCGACCTTGAGATGATCGCGGCGACCGGCAGTTGTGCGGGGATCGAGAATTACAGCCGCTTCCTCACTGGCCGCCTGCCGGGCGAGCCGCCGCCGACCTTGTTCGAATATCTCCCTGAAAACGCGCTGCTGTTCGTCGACGAAAGCCACCAGACCGTGCCGCAGATCGGCGCGATGGCGCGTGGCGACCACCGGCGCAAGATCACGCTGGCCGAATATGGCTTCCGCCTGCCGTCCTGCATCGACAACCGCCCGCTGCGCTTCAACGAATGGGATGCGATGCGGCCGCAGACGGTCAGCGTGTCCGCGACACCCGGCCCGTGGGAGATGGAACAGACCGGCGGCGTGTTCAGCGAACAGGTGATCCGTCCCACTGGCCTCATCGACCCGCCGGTCGAGATCAAGCCGGTCGAGGATCAGGTCGATGACCTCATCAACGAATGCCGAAAGGTCGCGGCGCAGGGATATCGCACGCTCGTCACCACGCTGACCAAGCGGATGGCGGAAGACCTCACAGAATTCATGCACGAGGCGGGGATCAAGGTGCGCTACATGCACAGCGACGTCGAAACGCTGGAGCGCATCGAGCTGATCCGCGATCTTCGTTTGGGGGTTTATGACGTGCTGATCGGCATCAACCTGCTGCGCGAGGGGCTGGATATTCCCGAATGCGGGCTGGTGGCGATATTGGACGCGGACAAGGAAGGCTTCCTGCGCTCCGAAACCTCACTGATCCAGACGATCGGCCGCGCCGCTCGCAACGTGGAGGGCCGCGTAATCCTCTATGCCGACCGCATCACCGGATCGATGGAGCGCGCGCTCAACGAAACCTCGCGCCGGCGCGAGAAGCAGCAGGCCTATAATCTGGAACACGGCATCACGCCGACCACAATCAAGCGCAACATCGGCGACATCATCGCCCATGTGGCGAGCAAGGATCAGGTCACGGTGGATACCGGGTTGGAGGACCGGCCGCACATGGTCGGCCACAATCTGCGCGCCTATATCGAGGATCTGGAAAAGAAGATGCGCGCCGCTGCCGCCGACCTGGAGTTCGAGGAAGCCGGCCGCATCCGCGACGAAATCCGCAAGCTGGAGGCGGAGGAATTGGGACTTCCGGTGGAGCAGCAGGTCGCTGCACCGAGGGGGCGGGCGACCGAAGGAAAGCCCGGCACGCGGAAGCTGCGATACGGGAAGGTGCAGAAGAAGTTCGGGCGGTGAGACGCCCATAAATACAAACAGGTCAGAGTTCTTAACGACGGTAAACAGCGATTCAAATCGGTGCCATGAAATGGCAGAAGAAGGATCGAAAGGATTTCCCGTTGGTCAAACCCGCCAAACTTCTTGAACGCCTGCTGCTAGGCCAGCGCTCGCTCTCCTTCCGCGATCTGGAGCGCCTGCTCCGTGCCCTCGGCTTCGATCTGGATCGCACCACCGGCAGCCACCGCCAATATGTGCACCCCAAAGTACCGCGCTCGTTTCCTATTCAACCCGATGGAAAGGACGCCAAGCGCTACCAAATCCGGGAACTGCTTGAACTGGTGGAGGCCTACGGACTATATATCGAGGAATGAACGAGCCGCATTATCACATCAATCTTTTCTGGTCGGCGGAAGATGAGTGCTGGATCGCGGACGTGCCCGATCTCAAACCATGCTCGGCTCATGGCGACACTCGAGCGGAAGCTCTCGCCAACATCAACGATGCTATCGAAGGCTGGCTGGCCGTTGCGCAGGATCGCGGCTTTCCGATTCCGGACGCCCGTTACCGCCCCGCCATCTACGCCGCCTGACCCCTCACCCCTTGTACAGCGCGTCCAGCCGCTCCGCGTAGACCTTGCGGATCACATGCCGCCGGATCTTCATGGACGGCGTCATCTGCTCATTCTCGATGGTGAAAGGTTCGTCGGCCAGGATGAAGCGGCGGACACGCTCGATCACCGACAGGTCGTCATTCACCCGGTCCACCGCCGCGCGTAGCGCCGCCATATAGGCGGGGTCCGCCGCCGCCTGTGCAACGGCGACGCCCTTTGCCTCCGTCCATTCGCGCGTCCATTCGGCATCCGGCACGATCAGGCCGACCAGATGCGGCCGCCGGTCGCCATGGACCATCGCCTGCCCGATTTCAGGCTGGAGCGTCAGCATCCCTTCGACCTTCTGCGGCGAGACATTGTCGCCCTTGTCGTTGACGATCAGATCCTTCTTGCGGTCGGTGATGCGGATGCGGCCCTTCGCGTCGAATTCGCCGATGTCGCCGGTATGCAACCACCCGTCCTTGAGCACCCTCTCACTTTCCGCCGGGTTGCGCCAGTAACCATGCATGACCAATTCGCCGCGCACCAATATTTCGCCATCTTCCGCGATCTTCACCTCCACGCCGTCGAGCGGCGGGCCGACCGTGTCCATGGCGATGCCCGCGCTCGGCCGGTTGCAGCTGATGACCGGACCCGCCTCGGTCTGGCCATAGCCCTGCAGCAGCGTCAGGCCCATGGCATCGAAGAAGAGGCCCACATCGGGGTTGAGCGGCGCGCCGCCCGACACCAGCGCCTTCATCCGCCCACCGAAGCGCGCACGGATCTTGGGGATCAGCGTACGCGAAAGCAGCAGCTTCATCGGCGCGTCGAGGATGCTGCCCTTGCCCGCCTGCTCCTTCGAAGCGATGCGCAACGCCTGCGACAGGAGATAGGCAGGGAATTTTCCCTGCTTTTCGATCGACTTAATGACGCGGGTGCGCAGCACCTCGAACAAGCGGGGGACGACGACCATGATGGTCGGCCGCGCCTCCTCGATATTGCTGGCGAGCTTCTCCAGCCCTTCCGAATAGTAGATCTGGCCGCCCAGCAGCATCGGCATGAACTGGCCGCCGCTATGTTCATAGGCGTGGCTGAGCGGCAGGAAGGACAGGAACACTTCCTCGCCCCAGCCGAAATCCTCCGCCACGACCTTGCCCGCGCCTTCGCAATTGACGAGGATCGCGCCATGATGCTGCATCACGCCGCGCGGCGCGCCGCCGGTGCCGCTGGTGTAGATGATGCAGGCAAGGTCGCTGCGCTGTGCTGCCTGGGCGGCGGCGCAGGCTTCGACATCGGCGGGGTGCGCGGCGATCAGGTCGCTCCACAGATGGCAGGCGCATGTGCCTTGCGCCCCGCGCAGCGGCTCCATGCCGATGACGAAGCTCGCCTGGCTGCGGACCACGGCAGGCATCAGCGCCTGTGCCAACTTCGCCGTCGATACGATCACGGCGCGCGCGCCGCTGTCGGTCAGGATATGCTGATGATCGCGCGTGGTGTTGGTGGTGTAGGTCGGCACGGTCACGCAGCCCGCCGCCATGATGGCAAGGTCGGCGATGCAGAATTCCGGCCGGTTCTCGCTCACCAGCATGACCGGATCGCCCGGCCGCAACCCCTGCGCCTTCAGCGCCGCAGCCAGCGACGCCACCTGGCGCGCGACTTCGTTCCAGCTGAGCGGTTGCCACTGCCCGCCCGTCTTGCGCCACAGGAAGGGCGCGTCGCCCTGCTCCCGCGCGCGGGTGAAGAACATGGTCACAAGGTTGGGGAATGTCTCGATCGCCCTCAAGGCTCGACTCCTGCGCTTTTCGGCGCGTCTGATGCGCGCCCTCATCCTGGCGACGGCTATAACCGTGCCTTGCCGTAACGGCCATGGGGTTTGACGGTTTCCGCCTTAATCGAACAGGCCGGTCTGCACGTCCTGCGGCGGGTTGAGGCCAAGATGCTTCCATCCCGGACCGTTGAGGCAACGGCCCCGGGCCGTACGGGCGATGAGGCCGAGCTGGATCAGATAGGGTTCGATCACTTCCTCGATCGTGTCGCGCGCTTCCGAAAGGCCCGCTGCCAGCGTCTCCACACCCACCGGCCCGCCGCGATAGATGTCGGCGATCATCATGAGGTAACGACGGTCCATGAGGTCGAGACCCAGCTGATCGACTTCCAGCCGTTGCAGCGCCGCGTCGGCGACCGGGCGGTCGACGGCGGGCGCGCCCGCCACATTGGCGAAGTCGCGTACCCGCCGCAGCAGCCGCCCGGCAATGCGCGGGGTGCCGCGCGAGCGGCGCGCGATCTCGACCGCGCCGTCCGAAGTGATCGGCAGGTCGAGCAGCCGCGCGGCGCGGCGCACGACCTTCTCCAATTCCTCGACGGTGTAGAATTGCAGGCGCACGGGGATGCCGAACCGGTCGCGCAGCGGCGTCGTCAGCAGCCCCTGCCGCGTCGTCGCGCCCACCAGCGTGAAGCGGGGCAGGTCGATGCGCACGGACCGAGCGGACGGCCCCTCCCCGATCATCAGATCCAGCGCGCGATCCTCCATCGCGGGATAAAGCACTTCCTCGACCGCCGGATTGAGGCGATGGATTTCGTCCACGAACAGCACGTCGCCCTCATCCAGATTGGTGAGCAGCGCGGCCAGATCGCCCGACTTGGCGATGACCGGGCCAGATGTCGCACGGAATCCCACGCCCATCTCCTTCGCCACGATCTGCGCCAGCGTGGTCTTGCCAAGGCCCGGCGGCCCGAAGAAGAGCACATGGTCGAGCGCATCCCCGCGCGACTTCGCCGCCTGAATGAAGATACGCAGATTCTCTCGCGCCGCCTGCTGCCCCACGAACTCGTCGAGCGACTTGGGGCGCAGCGCCGCATCGACGTCCTCGGGACGGCGGGATGGAGTAAGGAGGCGATCGTCCTCGCTCACTTCGCTGCCTTCCGCAGCGCAAGGCGCACCAGCGCATCGAGGCTCGCGCCTTCGCCCAGTTCCTCCTCCGCCGCGGCGACCGCGCCGCTGGCTTCGGCGGGCTTGAAGCCCAGATTCTGCAAGGCGGAGAGCGCATCGGCGCTCATGCTGCCGACCGGCACTGCCACAGCGCCGCCCATACCCACCGGCCCGCCGACAGGCGTCGCGCCGATCTTGTCCTTCAGTTCGTTGACGATGCGCTGGGCGAGTTTTGGCCCGACTCCGTTCGCGCGCGCGATCATCGCCTTGTCGCCCATCGCGACGGCGCGATGCAGTTCCAGCGGCTCCAGTGCGGAGAGGATGGCGAGCGCCACGCGCGATCCCACGCCCTGCACATGGGTCAGCAGCCGATACCAGTCGCGTTCCTCGGCGCGGGCGAAGCCCACCAGCCGGATCGAATCCTCCGCCACCAGCATTTCGGTGTGGATCGTCACCGCCTCCCCCACCGGCCCCAGCGCCGCGAGCGTGCGCGAAGAAGCCCCCACCAGATAGCCGACGCCGCCCACGTCGATGATGGCATGGTCGATGCCGGTGCTGTCCAGCCGCCCTTTCAGCTTCGCGATCATATGGTGCGCCCCATGGTCATGATCTGTTCTTTACAGCCTCTTCGCAATCGCGCCAGTCGGAAAGCGCGGCACCTTTTGCCGCCCCGTGCGTAGTGCAGCCCGACCTTCGCCCTCCTAAAGGATTTACGCATGTTAATGACGAGCGCGCCGCTGCTTGGCCCCAAGGATTTCGAATTTCCCGCGATCACCCTGTCGGGGATCGTGGATCACGGCATGTATCTGCATTTCCGCAACTGCCTCACCAGCGCGCCGCAGCAAGGGCTGGTCGTGGTGGAGATTTCTACGCTGGGCGGCGACCCGGAAATCGCGCGCATGATGGGGGAGGACATCCGCTTCCACTCCGATCTCTATCCAGATCGACGCCTGGTCTTCCTGGGCAAGACGGCGGTCTATTCGGCCGGGGCGACCTTCATGAGCTTCTTCGCGACCGAGAATCGCTATCTGACGCGCGGCACGCGCCTCATGATCCACGAGCGGCTCATCACCAAGACAATCAACCTGTCGGGGCCGCTTTCCACCTGCATCGCGACGCTCAAGGCAAACCTGCACGAGATCGAATCTTCGATCACGATCCAGAATGAAGGGTTTCAGAACCTGATCCTGGGGTCGGACGTCACCATGGACGAACTGCTGCAGAAGGCCCCGGAAAACTGGTATCTGGAAGCAAATGAGGCACAGGTGCGCGGCTTGATCGCAGCGGTGCTGTAAGGCCCCTTGCCAATCGGCGCGCCTGGCCCTTTGATGGGAACATGGGCGCGTCGAAGATCTTCCCCTGGCGTTACGGCATGTTCCTCGCCCTGCTGGGGAGCGTGGCGCCGCTGGCATTGTGGCTGCCATGGCATGAGGCGGTGATGGCGGGCTTCGATGTCGCCGCCCTGGCCTTCATCCTGTCCATCGGCCGGCTGATCGACGCCGCGCCCGCCACCATGCGGCGCAAGGCGGCCGCCAACGACGCCAATCGCGAACTGATGCTGCTGATGACCGGGATCGTCTGCCTCGTCATCCTGGTCGCGGTCGGCGTGGCGATCAGCCAGCATGGCGGCCCGGACGCCGCGTCCATCGCGCTGCTGCTGGCGACCTTGCTGATCGCGTGGATCTTCTCGAACCTCGTCTATGCGATGCACTATGCGCATGCCTATTATCTGCCCGACAGCCGGGGGAAGGACGGCGGCGGCCTCGATTTCCCCGATACGCCCGAGCCGCGTTACTGGGACTTTTTCTACTTCGCCTTCACGCTGGGCATGACATTCCAGACGTCGGACGTCGCCATGACCAATGGCGCGATGCGGCGGATCGCGCTGTTCCACTGTTTCGCGGCCTTCCTCTTCAACCTCGGCATCCTTGCCTTCACGATCAACGTGCTGGGCGGAAGCTGACGCCGGTCAGCCATGTTCCCAGCCGAGCCGATCGGGTAAAGGCATGATCGTCCCGTCGATCTTCAGCGTCAGGCCCGACCCCCGCTCCATCCGGCCGACCGGAATGGCGCGGAGCGGCGGCTTGACGCCGGCCGGCAGGGTGAAGAGAAGTTCATAATCGTCGCCAGCGCGCGCGGCGGCGATCTGCACGGCGGTGCTCGCCCCCCGCGCCTTCTCCAGCGCGCGCGACAGCGGCACATGGTCGATCGTGACGGCCAGCCCGCTCGCCTCCGCCAGCCGCGCGGTATCGATCAGCAGGCCGTCCGACACATCCATCATCGCGCTGACATGCGGGGCGAGCAGCGCGCCTTCCGCAAGGCGGGGCCGGGGCCGGCGACAAGCGTCGACCAGCGGTCCGGCCGCCGCCGGATCGGCCCGCAGCAGATCCAGCCCCGCGCCTGCGTCGCCCACCGGGCCGGTCAGGTAAAGGCGGTCGCCGGCCCGTGCGCCCCCCCGGACCGGCACTGGCCCGGTCGCTTCTCCGATCGCCGTCAGGCTATAGCTGCGCGCCGACCCTTCCGGCATCTTCACCGTGTCCCCGCCCAGCAGCGGCATGGCATGGCGCTCCAGCGCCTCCCCCAGCCCCTCCAGAAAGGCCGCGTCCCATGCGTCGTCGCCCGACAGCGCATAGTTGAGCAGACAGCCGAGCGGCTTGGCCCCCTTCGCCGCCAGGTCCGACAGGTTCACCGCCGCCAGCTTCCATCCTATGTCGGCGGGCGGATCGGTCGGGAGATAGTGGATGCCCTCCACCATCGTGTCGCTGGTCAGGATCAGCCGCGCCCCACCGACCGGCAGCACTGCCACATCGTCGCGCAGCTCCTGCGCCGCGGGATCGTTCGCCAGCAGGCGCAACAGGGTGAGGAAACGGGATTCGGCCGACATGGGCACAGCCTAGCCGGTCGGGCGCATCGCGGCAAAAAGTGCGATCGGCCCTAGGCCCGCACGTCCTTCGCCACACCGTCCAGCAGGCCGTTGACGAAGCCCGCCTCCCGCTTGTCGTAGAAGGCGTGGGCGACATCGACATATTCGCTGATGACGGTGCCGGTGCCCACATCCTTGCGGGCGAGCAGTTCGTAGGTGCCGGCGCGCAGGATCTGGCGCATCGGCTTGTCCAGCCGATCGAGGCTCCAGCCGCTCGACAGGCGCGCAGCGATCAGGGCGTCGATCTCCGCGCGGCGCTTGTCCACGCCGGTCACGATATCGTCGAAAAAGGGTTCCTCAGCCTGCGCATAGGTCACATCCTCAATGGTCGCGCCCAGCCGGTGCTGATGGAATTCGTGCAGCAGCGTGGCGAGCGGCGTGCCTTCCATTTCGATCTGGTAGAGCGCCTGCACCGCAGCAAGGCGCGCGGCGGAGCGGGATTTGGATCGGTCGTTCATGAATTTTCCGTACGAGACATTTAGGGGAGGCGCAACGCCACCGAAGCGGCGTGCGCGGGCAGCCCCTCCGCCTCCGCCAGCGCGACGGCGGCAGGGCCGATCGCACCCATGGCCTGCGGCGTGAGGCTGAGGAAGCTGGTGCGTTTCATGAAGTCGAGCACGGACAGGCCGGAGGAAAAGCGCGCGCGGCGGCCGGTCGGCAGCACATGGTTCGGCCCCGCGACATAGTCGCCCACCGCCTCGGGCGTCATCCGGCCAAGGAAAACCGACCCGGCATGACGCACCTGCGCGAACAGGGGTTCGGGATCGTCCACCGCCAGTTCCAGATGCTCGGGTGCCAGGGCATTCACCAGCGGCATCGCCTCATCAAGGTCGCGGACCAGGACGATCGCGCCGTTGGCGTCCCAGCTGGTGCGCGCGACCGCGCTGGTGGACAACGCCGGGATCTGCCGCTCCACCGCCGCCGCGACGGCATCGGCGAAGGCCGCGTCGTCGGTGAACAGGATCGACTGGCTGGTCGGGTCATGCTCCGACTGGCTAAGCAGGTCGGCGGCGGTCCATTCGGGATCATTCCGCCCGTCCGCGACCACCACGATCTCCGAAGGCCCAGCGACCATGTCGATGCCGACCACGCCGTAAAGCTGGCGCTTGGCTTCGGCCACCCAGGCGTTGCCGGGACCGGTAATGACGTCCACGGGCCTGATCCGGTCGGTGCCATAGGCGAGCGCCGCGACCGCCTGCGCCCCGCCCACACGCCAGATCTCCTCGATCCCCGCGATCTGCGCAGCCGCCAGTACCAGCGGATTGATCTCGCCACCGGGGGTCGGCGTCACCATGGCGATGCGCCGCACGCCCGCCACTTTCGCGGGGATGACGTTCATCAGCAGCGAGCTGGGATAGGCGGCGCGTCCGCCCGGCACGTAGAGGCCGGCCGCATCCACCGCGCTCCACCGAGCGCCCAGCCGCACGCCGGCGCTGTCCACGCCGTCGCTATCCTGCGGCTTCTGCTTTTCATGATAGACGGTGATGCGCGCGGCGGCGAGTTCCAGCGCGTCGCGCAGGGTCGTGGAAATGCCCTCCAGCGCCGCCCGCGTCTCGGCTGCCGTCACCGCCCAGCCGCTGACGTTCAGGTCGTGCCGGTCGAACCGCCGCGTATAGTCGGCCAGCGCTGCGTCCCCTTCCGTGCGCACGCGCCGGATGATGGCGGCCACGTCGCGCGACACATCCTCGTCCGCCTCGCGCCGCGCATCCACCAGCGCGGTGAAGGCGGAGGCAAAACCCGCATCGCGGCTGTCGAGTCTAAGCGGCATCCTTCACCTCCACGGCGGCGCGGAACGCCTCTACCAGCGGGGTGAGGTCCGCCGACCGCATCTTGTACGCAGCGCGGTTGACGATCAGCCGGGCCGAAACGGGCATGATGACGCTGGTTTCGACGAGGCCGTTGGCCTTGAGCGTCGCGCCGGAGGAGACGAGATCGACGATGCGGCGGGACAGGCCCAGCGACGGGGCCAGCTCCATCGCGCCGTTCAGTTTCACGCATTCGGCCTGAAGTCCCCGCGCCTCATAATAGCGGCGGGTGAGGTGCGGATATTTGGTGGCGACGCGCACATGGCTCAGCGCCGCCTCGTCCTCGTCGGCGGAACCGGCCGGCTCCGCCACCGACAGGCGGCAATGGCCGATGTCGAGGTCGATCGGCGCATAAAGCTCGGAATAGTTGAACTCCTCCACCACGTCCGATCCGACGATGCCGATCTGCGCCGCGCCATGCGCGACGAAGGTCGCCACGTCGAAGGCGCGGACGCGGATGATCGACACGTCCGGCCGGTTGGTGGCGAAGCGCAGCGCCCGGCTCTTCTTGTCATGGAATTCCGCCTCCGGCTCGATGCCGGCTTTGGCGAGCAGGGGCAGCGCCTCGTCGAGGATGCGGCCCTTGGGAATGGCGAAGGTAAGCGGGCGAGTCATGACCGCCGCGCCTTACGCGCGAGGGCAGGAAAGGGCAAGGTTGGGGGGTGATTGAGGCGCGAGCTGCTTCACTATAAGATGAGGAATATGCCCTATCAGCCGACTCCATTCGGATTTCGCACGTTAGGCTATATGGCCGGATGCGTAGCGGCAATTTTCTTGCTGCCAGTATTCATCGTCGTAAAGCTGGCTATGATGCCGTTCGAGAAGCCAAGAATCTCTCAGCTTGGCAGGTTGTAGGTTATCTTGAGGCCTTCATCGATGGAACCGATGGCGATTGGGACTGGGATAATTTTACCACTATTCCCATAGCCGATCCTCGATTGGACAATATCAGAGATCGGGTTGCTGCTCTTGATGTCCCATTGAGCAATAGAGATATCCCAGCATTGACAGCGCTACTTGCTGAGGCGAAAAAAATTGCTGCGGAAGATCATGTAAAATCAAGTTCTTACCCATCGTCATCCCGGCCTTGAACCGGGATCCCGCTTCTTCTTGCGGATCAGAACAGGCAGCGGGATGCCGGATCAAGTCCGGCATGACGATCGGCTACGCCGCCTCCGCCAGAGCAGGCTCCGTGCTCGCGATCCAGCCGCCGCCCAGCACCCGGTCGCCGGCGTAGAGCACCGCCGCCTGCCCCGGCGCGACGCCATATTCGGCCGCGTCGAAAATCAGCCGGTCGCCCTCCAGCCGGGCGGGAACCGGCTTCGCCATCGACCGCACCTTGGCTGTGAGCGGCCCGGTAAAGTCGCCGCCCAGCCAGTTGATGTCGGTCAGCCGCGCGCCCGATACGGCGAGCGCCGCCTTCGGCCCCACGACCACCCGGCGCGCCTCCGCATCCAGCCGCACGACATAAAGCGGCTCGGCCTGCCCGCCGATCTCCAGCCCCTTGCGCTGGCCCACCGTATAATGGATCAGCCCCTTGTGCCGGCCGAGCAGCCGGCCGTCGACATGGACGATCTCGCCGCCCTCGTCCGCGTCGGGGCGCAGCTTGCGCACCACCTTCGCATAGTCGCCATCGGGCACGAAGCAGATGTCCTGGCTATCGGGCTTCAAGGCCACCGACAGGCCCAGCTCAGCGGCGATCTCACGCACCTGCGGCTTTGGCATGCCGCCCAGCGGGAAGCGCAGATAGTCGAGCTGCGCCTGCGTCGTGGCGAAGAGGAAATAGCTCTGATCGCGCGCCGGATCGGCGGCGCGGTGCAGCTGCGCGCCCTGCGGCCCCATCACGCGCTGCACATAATGGCCGGTCGCCAGGCAGTCCGCGCCCAGATCGCGCGCGATCTGGAACAGGTCGGTGAACTTAACCCCCATGTTGCACTTCACGCAGGGGATGGGCGTGCGCCCCGCCATATATTCGTCGGCGAAGTCGGCGATCACCGAATCGCGGAAGGCGCTTTCATAGTCGAACACATAATGGGCGATACCGATGCGGTCGGCCACGGCCCGCGCGTCGCGAATGTCCTGCCCGGCGCAGCAGCTTCCGGTGCGGCCCACCGCCGCGCCATGGTCGTAGAGCTGGAGCGTCACGCCGATCACCTCCGCGCCGGTCCGCGCGGCGAGCGCTGCGACCACGCTCGAATCCACGCCGCCTGACATGGCAACGACGATGCGCCGCTGGCCAAGCGGTTCTTCCAGGTCAAATCGGGCGGGCGGAAACGGAGGCTGCATGCGCGCGCATATAGTGCGGCGGCCCGTCCGGCGCAAAAGTTAACGGAAAAGCGCACGGAATTAACCCCTGAGGGACATAACGGCCGATCGGCCGGTCGAACCGGCGCTGAAAAAGGGGGCGAGTTTACGGAGCCTTATCCATTCTTCGCTAGAAGCGGGGTCATGGATTTGAGCTTTCTTCGGGGTGGCGGACTGAAACCCGCCGCCACCCTTCCGCTGGGCCGGGTGCGCGTACCGGTCTGGCCGTTCCTGCGGGCTGCCACGGCAGCGGCGCAGGCGGCCAGCCCGACCGCGCAGGCGGTGGCCGGCGTCCTGCGGGGGCAGGATCGAGAGAGCGACTGGATTCAGGAACTGGCGCATGTCTTCGCGCCGGATTCCAGCGGCAGGATCGAAGCCGTGCGACTGGCGGGCAGTTTCAACCCGTTGATCGCCAACCGTTTAATCGGGGGCAAGGAAGATGAAGGCGGTGTTTACCGTGGGGCTTTAGCTGATGTTCAGGGCTGAATGCACATAACGGTTCGCACTGCTGAAGTTGGCTACGCCAGCGCCGCAAATTGAGGGTAAGAATGATCCAGAACCAGAAAATCAGGCCCGCCCAGGTCGTGGGGCCCCTCGGAGAACCGCTGACTCTCGACAGCCTGCCGCCGGCCGACACCACCCGCTGGGTCGTGCGCCGCAAGGCTGAAGTGGTGGCCGCGGTCAATGGCGGCCTGCTGAGCGTCGATGAGGCTTGCGCGCGCTACAATCTGACGCTTGAGGAATTTGCCGGCTGGCAGCGCGCGGTCGATCGGTCGGGCATGCACGGCCTGCGGGTGACGCGCATCCAATATTACAAGTCGCTCTACGAACGGCAGCAGAAATACTGATCGGACGCCGGGTCGCACCGGGCACGGATGAAGGGGCCGCCGGACACGATCCGGCGGCCCTTCTCGTTTGATCGATGCCGCGATGAGCAAGCGAGCAAAAACGGCGGGAAGCCAAGATGGTTTCCGGGCCGGAATCATTTCTCCCCCGATGGAACAGGACGCCGCCTTCTCCGTTGAACGATGCACCCAACCCGCTGGGGGCGTGGTCAAGGAGAGTAACATGGGCATCATTCTGTGGCTTGTTGTAGGCGGCATCATTGGCTGGCTCGCCAGCATGGTCATGCGCACCGACGCGCAGCAGGGCATCCTGCTCAACATCGTGGTCGGCATCGTCGGCGCATTCATCGGCGGCCTGATCTTCAGCGGCGGCTCGATCAACGAAGGACTGACGCTGTACAGCTTCCTGGTCTCGCTGGTCGGCGCGATCATCCTGCTGGCGATCGTCAACCTGGTCCGCCGCGGTTCGGTGCGCTAAACCCGCGCCACTGGACATCTTTCAAAAGGGCCGTGCCGGCATGACGGCGCGGCCCTTTTCATATGCGTGTCACCGCCGTCCGGCGGACAGGCGATAAACGGCCAGAATCGCGATCGCACCCAGCACCGCCGCGACGAAGCCAGCCCGTTCGCCCTGTGCATAAAAGCCCATCAGCCGCCCCACGAAGCCCGCAAGCAACGCCCCTGCGATCCCCAGCAGGACGGTGACGATGCAACCGCCCGGATCGCGCCCCGGCATGACCAGCTTCGCCAGCGCGCCGGCCAGCAGGCCGATGAATATCCATGCCAGCAGGTCCACTCCGCGCTCCTTCCCATTTGCACCGCAGCCGGGAAACCGATGCGATACCGTTATGAACGAAACAGGGCGCGCCTTCCACCCCCCTTTGGGGTATGTTCCTCCTGTGCCGCCGCGTCACGGACCGTGACGAATGGGGCTTGAGGCCGGTGATATATTCATATAACACAGTCGGGAGATCGGGCAAACCGCCGGAGAGATGGGGACGGCATGAATTACGAGACGCGGCTGCTGGGAGATACGGCGGTCATCATCGATGAAGATGCCGCACGCGCACGGCGCAAGCGGCTGTTGCTGGCGGGGGGCGGCGTGGCGGCGCTGCTTGTCGTGGCCGCGGCGTGGATCTCGACCCGCGGCGGCGAATCGGCCCCCGCCGCGCAATCGGCCCCCGCGCCCGTCGTCACCGTCGTCAGCCCCGGCCAGTCCATGGTGGCCCGCACGATCAGCGCCACCGGATCGCTCGCCGCGCGAGTCGATATGCCCGTCGGCGTGGTGGGCGAAGGCGGCATGGTGACGCAGGTGCTTGTGCAGCCGGGCGACTGGGTGCGCGCGGGCCAGACGCTCGCCACCGTCGAACGGTCCGTCCAGACCGAACAGGGCCGCTCCCTCGCCGCGCAGGTGGAGGTCGCCCGCGCCGACGCCAAGCTGGCGCAGGCCCAGCTCGACCGCGCCAAGGCGCTGGTCGGCCGCGGCTTCATCAGCGCCGCCGACATCGACCAGCGCACGGCGACCCGCGATGCGGCGCAGGCGCGCGTCGCCGTCGCCGTCGCCCAGTTCAACGAACAGCGCGCCCGCACCGGCCGGCTGGACATTCGCGCACCGGCTGCTGGCCTCGTCCTCACCCGCGGCGTCGAGCCGGGCCAGATCGTGGGGTCGGGCAGCGCCGTGCTGTTCCGCCTGGCAAAGGGCGGCGAGATGGAAATGCGCGCGCAGGTCGCGGAAAGCGACCTTGCCACCCTGCGGCCCGGCAACAGCGCCACGGTGACGCCGATCGGCTCCAGCCAGAGCTTCGCCGGCCGCGTGTGGCAGGTGTCGCCGGTGGTCGATCCGCAAACGCGCCAGGGCATCGCCCGCATCGCCATCCCTTACGACCCGGCCATCCGTCCGGGCGGCTTCGCCTCCGCGACGATCACCAGCGGCTCGGGCAGTGCCCCGCTGCTGCCCGAATCGGCTGTGCAGAGTGATGAAAAGGGCAGCTACGTCTATATCGTCAACGGCAAGAACCAGGTGGAACGGCGCAACGTGACGGTGGGCCAGGTGTCCGACGCCGGCGTGGCCGTGACCAACGGCATCACCGGCAGCGAGAAGATCGTGACGTCGGCCGGCGCCTTCCTGACGCCCGGGCAGAAGGTGAAGCCGGAACTGGCCAAGGGCCTCTAATATCGTCGCATGTGCCCGCAACAGGCGCGGGGACATGCGGCCTGCAAGGATTGCGGACCGCCAGCGGGCGGCCGGTGAAGGAAGCGCGTCATGAATTTTCGCAATATTTCCGCATGGGCGATCCGCAATCCGGTGACGCCGCTGGTGCTGTTCGCCGCCCTCGTGATGGCCGGCATCGTCAGCTTCCTGCGGATGGACGTCAACAATAACCCCGACGTCAGCTTCCCCATGGTCAGCGTGACCGTGGTCCAGCCGGGGGCCGCGCCGACCGAGCTGGAAACACAGGTGACGCAACGGGTCGAGGCCGCCGTGCGCGGCATCAGCGGGGTGGAGGACATCACCTCCTTCGCGTCCGAAGGCCAGTCGCTCACCAACGTCCAGTTCCAGATCGGCACGCCGGTCGATCGCGCCGTCAACGACGTCAAGAACGCCGTCGACCAGATCCGCAGCGACCTGCCGCAAGGCATCCTGGAACCACAAGTGCAACGCATCGACGTTGATGGCGGTCCGATCGCCTATTTCAGCGCCGAAGCCACCGACATGACGCTGGAACAGCTGTCCTGGTATGTCGACAACACCGTCGCCAAGCGGCTGCTGGCGGTCAGCGGCATGGCGGCGGTCAAGCGCAGCGGCGGCGTCAGCCGGGAAATCCGGGTCATCCTCGATCCCGCCAAGCTCCAGGCCTATGGCATCACCGCCGCGCAGGTGAACGGCCAGTTGCAGCAGGTGAACATCAACGCGGCGGGCGGCCGCACCGAAATCGCGGGTGCCGAGCAGTCTATCCGCGTCCTGGGCAACGCACGCAACGCTCATTCGCTGGGCGAGACGCAGATCGCCATTTCCGGCGGCCGCACCGTTCGCCTCTCCGACCTCGCCACCGTGCGCGACATGTATGCCGAACAGCGCAGCCTGTCGCTGATGAACGGGCGGCAGGTCACCAGCTTCAGCATGGAAAAGTCCAAGGGGTCGTCGGACGTCACCGTCTATGACGAGGCGATGAAGGTGCTGGACAAGCTGAAGAAGGAAAATCCAAAGGTCCAGTTCAAGCAGCTCTACACCAGCGTCGAATATACGCGCGGCCAGTATCACAGCGCCATGTCGGCGATGATCGAGGGCGCGGTGCTGGCGGTCGTCATCGTCTTCCTCTTCCTGCGCGACTGGCGCGCGACGATGATCTCCGCGCTGGCCATCCCCTTATCGGCGATCCCGTCCTTCTGGTTCATGGACATGATGGGCTTCACGCTGAACGGCATTTCGCTGCTGGCGCTGAGCCTGGTGGCGGGCGTGCTGGTCGACGACGCGATCGTGGAGATCGAGAATATCGTGCGCCACATGCGCATGGGCAAATCCGCCTATCAGGCGTCGATCGACGCGGCGGACGAGATCGGCCTCGCCGTGCTGGCCACCACCATGGCGATCGTCGCGGTGTTCCTGCCGGTCGCGCTGATGCCGGGCCTTGCCGGCCAGTTCTTCATCCAGTTCGGCATGACCGTGGTCGTCTCGGTCCTCATGAGCCTTGCCGTGGCGCGCCTCATCACGCCGATGATCGCCGCCTATTTCCTGAAGGCCCATGGCGAGGAGACGCATGGCGAAGGCTGGCTGATGGACCGCTATATGTCGGTGCTGCGCTGGTCGCTGGAGGACGTGCGGGCGAAGGAACGGCGCGCGCGCGGCGGCTTCCGCAACAGGCTCGCCGGCTTCTTCACCGACCATCGTGTGTGGACTTTGGGCGCGGGCGTGCTGGCCTTCGTGGCCACGATCATCGCCTTTGCGACGCTGCCGATGACCTTCCAGCCGACCACCAACACCGACTTCAGCCAGGTGAAGATCGAGACGGTGCCGGGCAGCACGCTGGCGCAGACCACCGCCGTCACGCGCAAGGTCGCCGACCTGCTGGCCGCCGACACCGACACGGTGGACGCCGCCTTTGCCGACATCAATCCGACCAGTGCCGACATCTTCCTGACGCTGAAAAAGGACCGGCCGCTATCTTCGGTGGAATGGGAACGCAAGGTCGCGCCCAAATTCCAGACCATCGCCGACGCTCGCGTGAACTTCCAGTCGCAGTCCGGCGGCGGCTTCGGCCGCGATGTCATCATGATGTTCGGATCGGACGATCCGGCGCTGCTGGAACGGACCGCCAACCAGCTGGTCAAGGAAATGGCCGGGCTGCGTGAGCTGCGCGATCCGCGCGTGCAGGGCGACATGCAGCGGCCGGAAATCATCATCAAGCCCCGTCTGGACCTGGCCGCCAGCATGGGCGTGACCACCTCGGCGCTCAGCCAGTCGATCCGCATCGCGACGATCGGCGATATCGACCAGAATGTCGCCAAATTCTCGCTGTCCGACCGCCAGATCCCGATCCGCGTGGCCCTGTCGGAGGACAGCCGGCGCGACATCGGCACCATCCAGAACATGCCCGTGCCGACCGTGTCGGGCGGCACCGTGCCGCTGCGCGTGGTCGCCGACATCAGCTTCGGCGCGGGGCCGACGCAGATCCGCCGCTACAACCAGATCCGCCGCGTCGTCGTGGGCGCCGACCTCGCCCCTGGCCTCGTCACCAGCCAGGCCACGACCAAGATCAACGCGCTGCCGACGATGAAGGCCATCAACGAGGGCCGCCTCCAGGGCGTGCAGAAGATCAACGCGGGCGACGCCAAGTGGCAGATGGAGATGCTTCAGAATTTCGTCATCGCGGTCTTTTCGGGCGTACTCCTGGTGCTCGCGGTGCTGGTGCTGCTCTATAAGCGGATCATGCCGCCCTTCGTGAACCTGGGTTCGCTGCTGCTCGCCCCGCTGGGCGGCGCGATCGCGCTGCACATCGCCGGCCAGCCGCTGTCGATGCCGGTGTTCATCGGCCTCCTCATGCTGCTCGGCATCGTCGCCAAGAACTCGATCCTCGTCATCGATTTCGCGCTGGAGGAGATGGAGAAGGGCGTGCCGAAGAAAGCGGCGATCATCGATGCCGGGCACAAGCGCGCCCAGCCGATTGTCATGACCACGGTCGCGATGGTCGCGGGCATGGTTCCCACCGCCCTCTCGCTGTCGGGCGACGCGGCATGGCGCGCACCCATGGGCATCACGGTGATCGGCGGCCTCATCCTGTCCACGCTGCTGACGCTGGTGATCGTGCCGGCGGTGTTCAGCCTGGCGATTGGCCTCGAAAGCTGGATCGGTCCGAAGCTCGGCCGCGGTCTTCTGACCTACAAGCCCGAGCATAAGCATGGCGGCACGGTCCAGCCGGCCGAATGACCTTCAACAGGGTCGCTCGAAAGATCGGGCTTGCCTGAACGAAACGGCCGCGTAACCGTTTGACGGTCATGACGCTGCTCCGCCTGCCCCGCTCCGCCTCCGCCGTCCAGCCGCATCCGGCGCGGCGGATGCGGCTGGTGGCGACGGGCATGCTGATCGCCATGGCGGCGCTGTTCGCCGCCGCACGCGCCGCCGCCCATCTCCACCCCGCCATCGGCTTCGTTCAGGCCTTCGCCGAGGCCGCGATGGTCGGCGGCCTGGCCGACTGGTTCGCGGTCACTGCGCTGTTCCGCCATCCGATGGGCCTGCCCATTCCCCACACCGCCATCATCCCCCGCAACAAGGACCGGATCGGCGACACGCTGGCGGTGTTCCTGCGCGACAATTTCCTTACCCCCGCGGTGGTCGCGCGGCGGATGCGGCACATGGATGTCGCCGCCGCCGCTGGCCGCTTCCTCGCCAGTCCCTCCGGCGGCGATGGACGATTGCGCGAGGGCGCGTCGCGCCTTGCCGCCGACATATTGGAGGCTCTGGGCCAGGAACGGCTGGGCGGCATGGTGAAGGGCGCAATCGGCCAGCGGCTGCGCGCCATCGACATGGCGCCGCTGATCGGCCAGGCGATCGAGGCGGCGATGCGCGACGGCCGCCACGCGCCGGTGATGGATGCGGTGATCGGCTGGGCAGACCGGGCGCTGGAAGCGAACGAGCATCTGATCCGCCAGATGGTCCACGAACGCGCAGGCAAGGTGCTGCGCTGGACGGGGCTGGACGAAAATCTCGCCAATGCGATCCTGTCCGGCCTGCGAAAGATGCTGGCCGACATGGCTGCCGACCCGGAGCATGGATTTCGCCTCAAGGCCGAAGAAGGAATGGCGAAGCTCGCCGCCGACCTGCAATTCGATCCCGACATGAAGGCGAAGGTCGCGAAGGTGCGCGACGAGATACTCGACAATCCGGCGATGCAGCGCTGGATCGAGGGCATGTGGGAACAGGCGCGCGCCGGGTTGCTGCGCGCCGTCCGCGATCCGGGCAAGGCGATGGCGGGACGGTTCGGCGAAGCGCTGCGGGCGCTGGGCGGCACGCTGCAACAGGAAGCGCGGCTGCGGATCGTCATCAACCGCTTCGTGCGCCGCGCGGCGGTGGGCGCGACGGCCAGCTATGGCGACGCCATCGTCCGCCTGGTGAGCGATACGGTGCGCGGCTGGGACGCCGGCACGGTGACGACCCGGCTGGAACAGGCGGTGGGCCGCGACCTCCAATATATCCGCATCAACGGCACGCTGGTCGGCGGGCTGGTCGGCCTGGCGATCCACATGATCGATACGCTGCTATAGCGACAAATATCGAGACAGCGAAATGGACAGCCGAACGCAGCCGCAAAGCGCGGTTCCTCGACCTGCGCCATCCGCCGTCCGATGCTCATACAAAATTAATGTTGCAACATATCATAGAATGATGTTGTATCATTTCATCGCAGCCTCGGACCGGCTGGTCGGCGGCGTGCGAGAAGGAGAGGATGCCAACAGATAAAGAGGAGCCGAATGATGCGACTCATGGGGCTACAGACGACAGGCGCTGATGGACGATCCCGCTATGGCGCGGCGCGCAGGTCGCCGCTGGGACTGGGCGGCACGATTGCCGTCCATGCGCTGCTGGTGGGCGGATTCCTGCTGCTGCCAAAGGAAGTGATCGACATCGTCCGCCCTTCCCCGCCGATCGAAACCTATCCGGTTCCCGAAGACGCGCCACCGCCGGAAATCACGCCCGACCAGCCGGTCGACACCAAGACGCCGCAGACGTCCCGGCCGCAACCGCCGACCGCCACCGATCCCGTCATCACGCTGCCCACCAATCCCGTCTTTCCCGGCACGAGCGATCCCGGCGATTCGCTCAAACCGGTCGATCCCTACGTCCCCCCACCGCCGATCCCCGATCCTGTTCTGACCGAGGCGCAGATCGATCCGCGCGCGCTGCCCGGCTTCCAGCCTGACTATCCCGGCACGATGATCCGGCAAGGGATGGAGGGCAAGGTCACGGTACGCGTCAGCATCAGCGCGCAAGGGCGCGTCACCGCGATCGAAAAGATCAGCGCCACAGACGACAGCTTCTGGCTGGCGACGCAGCGCCACGCTCTGCGCCAGTGGCGCTTCCGTCCCGCGACGCGCGATGGCGTGGCGGTTTCCTCCACCAAGGTGCTGACGGTGCGCTTCACCCTGACCGATCGATAGCCCCGCAGGCCGCGCCCCGGTGGCGCGGCCCGCCTCCGTCAGGAGACGCCCGCATGACCCCTTTTGCATCCGGGGCCGCCATCGCCTATATGGGCCGCATGGCGATCTTTCCCCGTCCCGTTTCTCCCAAGAGCGCGCTCGGCGATTTCTGGAGCTATTTCCGGCAGCAGCGGCAGCATAAATGGCCGCTGCTCGGCCTGTCGGTCGCGCTGACATGGGTCATCGTGTGGACCTTCGTGATCGACGCGAACACCAACACCATGCCGACCCGCAACAAGATCATCTATGTCGAAAGCTGGGACGCCAACCGCTCCGACGCGGCGATCATCCTCCAGCAGAAGATCGACTTCGCCAAGCGCGAGGCGGCGCTGGTCAGGCAGCAGCAGAAGATGCAGGGCTATGCCGACGCCTTCGGCATCGAATGGCGTGACGAGGAAAAGCGCAACACCGCCAAGCGCAAGGAAGCGGTGAAGGCAATCGACGCGATGCTGGACGAGCGGCTGGCCAAGGCCGAATCGGCGCAGAAGGACGCCAAGGCCGGCGTGGCCCAGCCCTGAACCATTCTCCCGCCGACGACCGGCGCTACATGGCCGCCGCCATCGCCCTGTCCGGGCGCGGGCGGGGCCTTTCCACCCCCAATCCCAACGTCGGCTGCCTGATCGTCCGCAACGGCCGCGTGGTCGGACGCGGCTGGACGCAGAAGGGCGGCCGCCCCCATGCCGAGGCGCAGGCGCTGGAACAGGCGTCGGACCGGGCGCGGGGGGCGACGGCCTATGTCACGCTGGAACCCTGTTTCCACCTGTCGCCGCGCGGGCCGCGCTGCGCCGACCTGATGGCGCGCGCCGGCGTCGCCCGCGTCGTCATAGCCCTGCGCGATCCCGACCCGCGCACCGACGGACAGGGCGCCGCCTGGCTGCGCGACCGCGGCATCGCGGTCGAGATGGGCCTGATGGCGCAGGAGGCGGCGCGCGCGATGGGCGGCTTCGTGCTGCGCCAGATGCTGGGCCGGCCGCATGTGACGCTGAAGCTCGGCCTCTCGCTCGACGGGCGGATCGCGCTGGCGGACGGTTCCAGCCGGTGGATTACCGGACCTGACGCACGCGCGCACGCCCATATGGAGCGGGCGCGGCACGACGCCATCCTGGTGGGCGGCGGCACGCTGCGCGCCGATGCGCCCCGCCTCGACGTGCGCCTGCCGGGCCTGGAAGATCGCTCCCCGCGCCGCCTGCTGCTTACGCATGGCGACGCGCCGGCCGGGTGGGGCTGCATCGCAGCGCCGGAGGAGATCGCCACCCTGGACCGCGTCGATCATCTGCTGGTCGAAGGAGGCGCGGCCGCGGCGGCGGCCTTCCTGCGCGCGGACCTGGTCGACCGGCTGCTGCTCTACCGCGCACCGATCCTCATCGGCGACGGGCTGGCGGGGATCGGCGACATCGGCCTTGCCGATCTGGGCCAAGCGCATGGCCGCTGGCGCATGATAGACACGCGCGTGCTGGGCGTCGACCGGCTGGAGGTTTACGAGCGGGTTCGGAGCGCTTAGATCACGCGCCACCTTCACCGTACAGGATCGATCCATGTTCACCGGCATCATCACCGACATCGGCACGATCCGCGCCCATGAGCAGCGCGGCGACCTGCGCCTCGTCATCGGTTGCGGCTACGAGATGGACGGCGTGGCGATCGGCGCGTCCATCGCCTGTTCGGGCGCCTGCCTGACCGTGGTTGAAAAGGGCGCGGACTGGTTCGCGGTCGACCTGTCCGCGGAGACCGTGGCGCGCACCGCGCCGGGCCTTTGGGCCGAGGGCGGGCGGCTGAACCTGGAGCGCGCGCTGAAAGTCGGCGACGAGCTGGGCGGCCATATCGTGACCGGCCATGTCGATGGCCTGGGCACCGTGGTCGGCGTGTGCCCGGAAGGCGACTCGCACCGCGTCGGCTTTGCCGTGGACGCCGCGCTTGCGCCGCTGATCGCACCCAAGGGCAGCATTACCGTGGATGGCGTGTCGCTGACGGTGAACGAGGTGCGCGATGTGGAGGGCGGCGCGCATTTCTCCGTCAACCTGATCCCGCACACCTGGGACGTGACGACGCTCGGGCGGCTGGCCGAAGGGGCGAAGGTCAATCTGGAGATCGACGTGCTGGCCCGCTATCTCGACCGGATGCAGACCGTTCGCGCCCGCACAATGTGATTCGGCCTTGATTTAATCACATTGCAATGTGATATGCGCTCCATTCCCGCCAGAGGGAAGGAGTCCTGCCCATGTCATCCCTGCTTCTCGATACCGTCCGCAGCCTCGTCACCGAAGGCGGCATGTCCCGGTCCGGCCTTGCCCGCGCCGCCGGCCTCCACGCCAATTCGCTGCGCAAGCTGGGCGAGTCGGACTGGAACCCGACCGCCGACACGCTGGGCAAGCTGGAGGCCTATCTGCTGAAGCGCGAAGGCGGCACCGCGCTCGCCAGCCCTGAAGAAATCATCAACGAAGCGCGCAACGGCCGCATGTTCATCCTGGTCGACGACGAGGATCGGGAGAATGAGGGCGACCTCGTGATCCCTGCGCAGATGGCGACGCCCGACGCGATCAACTTCATGGCGACGCATGGTCGCGGCCTCATCTGCCTCGCCCTGACCAAGGACCGCGTCGAGCATCTCGGCCTCGACCTCATGAGCCGCAACAACGGCACGCGGCACGAAACCGCCTTCACCGTGTCGATCGAGGCGCGCGAGGGCGTCACAACCGGCATTTCCGCCGCCGACCGCGCCCGCACCATCTCCGTCGCGATCGACGGGTCGAAAGGGCGCGCCGACATCGTGACGCCCGGCCATGTCTTTCCGCTGGTGGCGAAGGATGGCGGCGTGCTCGTCCGCACCGGCCATACCGAAGCGGCGGTGGACGTCGCCCGGCTTGCCGGCCTCAACCCGTCCGGCGTCATCTGCGAGGTGATGAAGGACGACGGGACCATGGCCCGGCTCGACGACCTCATCCCCTTCGCGCAGAAGCACAAGATGAAGATCGGCACTATCCGCGATCTCATCGCCTATCGCCGCCGCCACGACCATATGGTCGAACGGCGCGCCGAAACCGCCTTCACCAGCAAATGGGGCGGCGAATGGAAAGCGATCAGCTTCTACAACAAGGCGACCCACAGCGAGCAGCTGGTGCTGCAGAAGGGCCATGTCGTCCCCGACCAGCCGACCCTGGTGCGCATGCATCAGCTGTCGCTGCTGGACGATGTCTATGGCGCGGTGGGGCAGCGCAGCGACCTGCTGGCCAAGTCGATGGAGATCATCGGCCGCGAAGGCGCGGGCCTCATCGTCATCCTGACCGGCAACGAGGACGGCGATTTCGTCAGTCGCTGCGTGAAGGCCAAATCCGGGCAAGCCCCGGCCGGCATGGACGAACTGCGCAACTATGGCGTGGGCGCGCAGCTGCTCGCGGAACTCGGCGTGCACGACATGATCCTGCTTACCAATACCCATCCCAGCCTTGTCGCGCTTGACGGCTACGACTTGTCCGTGGTGGGGCAGCGCCCGATCGAACTGTAAGGATCCCTATTCATGGCCAAATTCCTGATCGTCGAGGCGCGCTTCTACGACCATCTCAACGACCTGCTGATCGAAGGCGCCAAGGCCGCGCTGGACGAGGGCGGTCACCGTTACGAGGTTGTGACCGTGCCGGGCGCGCTGGAGATACCGGGCGCGGTGGCATTGGCGGCGGAAACGGGCCGCTATGATGGCTTCGTCGCGATCGGCGTGGTGATCCGCGGCGAAACCTATCATTTCGAGGTGGTATCGAATGAAAGCGCGCGCGGTCTCATGGCACTCAGCATGGACGGCATCGCTATCGGCAACGGCATCCTGACGGTCGAGAATGAGGAACAGGCGCTGGTGCGCGCCCGCCCCGATCAGAAGGACAAGGGCGGCGAAGCGGCTAAGGCCGCCGTCGCCATGCTGGCCCTGCGCGAAAAGTTCGGCATCGCCTGACGGGATGGCGGGGCTCCCGTAAGAGCCCCGCCGCGTCTTTACGCCACCTGTTCGAGCGCCGGATAGTCGGTATAACCTTCCGCACCCTGCGTGTAGAAGGTCTTGGGATCCCACATATTGAGCGGCGCGCCGGTGCGCAGGCGATCGACCAGGTCGGGATTGGCGATGAACGGCCGGCCGAAGGCGATGCCGTCCGCCAAGCCCGCATCCAGGTCAGCCTGCGCGCTGTCGGCCGTATAGTCGCTGTTGAGGATCAGCGGTCCGCTATAATGCTGGCGGATGACCGGCGACAGCCGGGGCACATCGCTCGCGCCATAGGTGCCGTGCGGCTTCAATTCCCGCAGTTCCAGGAAGGCGATGCCCAGCGCGTCGAGCGCCTGCGCCGCCACCGGGAAGAGGCTGGCGGGGTCGCTGTCGTCCGTTCCCTGCGTATCGCCGTTGGGCGACAGGCGCACGGCGGTGCGGTCCGCGCCGACCGCGCTGGTCAGCGTGCCGACCACTTCGCGCAGCAGGCGGACGCGGTTTTCGACGCTGCCGCCATAATCGTCGTCGCGCTGGTTGACGCCATTGCGCAGGAATTCGTCGATCAGATAACCGTTGGCGGCGTGCAGCTGCACCCCGTCGAAGCCGGCGGCGATCGCATTGCGCGCGGCGGTCGCATAGCTGTCGAGCAGCTGCGGGATTTCGGATACCTCCAGCGCGCGGGGCGTCTCATAATCCTTGTTGCCGTCATAGGTGTGCGCATGGCCCGGCGCGGCGACCGGGCTGGGCGCGACGGGCTGCTCGCCGGTGACGCTGCTGTGGACCATGCGGCCCATATGCCAGAGCTGCGCGACGATCCGCCCGCCCGCATCGTGAACGGCATCGGTCACGCGCTTCCACCCGTCGACCTGTTCCTGATTCCACAGGCCCGTGGCGAACGGCCAGCCCAAGCCCTGCCGCGAAATGCCGATCGCCTCGCTGATGATGAGGCCCGCGCACGCGCGCTGGCGGTAATAATCCGCCATCAAAGGCGTCGGCACATGGTCCCGCGTTCCGCGCGCACGGGTCAGCGGCGCCATGAGGATGCGGTTGGGCGCGTGGATCGCGCCAAGCTGGATGGGATCGAACAGCGTCGTCACGAAAATCTCCCTACGCACAGGATCAATAAAGTTGCATATTGCAACGGGACTTGGTGCGAAAAGCCAGCTAGGGAGCCTGCATGCCGTCGTCAACCCCTGCCCCCATAATGCCCGCTCCCCGCTTCGCGTTCCCGGCGCTGATCCTTGCCAATATCATATTGGCGCTTGGCCCGGTGCTGGTCCGGCTGACCGACGTAGGCCCCATGGCTGCGGCCTTCTGGCGGTTGGCGCTGGCTTTGCCCATCCTCGCCGTGCTGGCCATGCCCGGCGTGCGGCGCGCGGGATTGCGGCCCGCCCAATGGACGATGATGGCGATCGCCGGCCTGCTGTTCGCGGCCGACCTTGCCAGCTGGCACCTTGGCATCGCTCATACAAAGGTCGCCAATTCCACGCTGTTCGGCAATGCCAGCGCGCTCGCCCTGCCGCTCTGGGGCATGATCGTGCTGCGGCAGCGCCCCGCCCCGCTCCAGGTCGCCGCCCTCCTCCTGGCCAGCGTGGGCGCGGCGATCCTGATGGGCGGCAGCTATGAACTTTCGCCGCGCAACCTCCATGGCGACCTGCTCTGTTTGCTCGCCGGGCTGCTCTACACCGCCTATCTGCTGGTCATCCAGGACGCGCGCAAGACGCTCGACAGCTGGTCGGTGCTGGCGCTCGCCAGCGCGGCCGGCGCGCCGCCGCTGCTCGCCGCCGCGCTCTTGATGGGCGAACGGACGATGCCGGGCGACTGGACCTGGGTCGTCGTGCTGGCCCTCTCCAGCCAGGTAATTGGGCAGGGGCTGCTGACATACGCCATCAACTGGTTCTCGCCGCTGGTGCTGGGGCTCAGCCTGCTGGTGCAACCGGCCGTTTCAGCGCTGCTTGGCTGGCTGCTGTTCGACGAATGGCTGAGCGTCGCGGATCTTTGGGGCGCCGTGGCGGTGTCGATCGCGCTGGTGCTTGTGCGCCTGCCCACGCGGGCCTAGATTGTCGGGCATGAGCGACATGCATGACCTGACGCTGGACGAAATCCGCGTCCTGCTGGCCCCCGTCCTGCCGCGCCACGCCGCGTTCGACGGCTGGCGGCCCCAGGCCGTGGCGATGGCAGCGCAGGAAAAGGGTGTCGACTCCGACATTGCCCAGCTCGCCTTCGGCAAGGGCGCGGTGGACATGATCGACGCCTGGTTCGCCCATGTCGATGCCGCGATGCTGGCGCCGCTGCCGCCCGAAACGCTCGCCGGCCTGTCGATCCGTCGCAGGATCATCGCCCTGGTCGAAGCGCGGCTCGACCTGCTCGCGCCGCATCGGGACGCGCTGCGGCGGGCGCTCGCCATCCTTGCCTTACCCGTCAACGCGCCCCGCGCCGCGAAGCTCGCATGGCGCGCGGCTGATACGATATGGCGCGCGGCTGGCGACGTCGCAACGGACCTCAACCATTATAGCAAGCGTGCCACGCTGACTGCCGTCTACGCCTCCACCCTGCTCGTCTTCCTGGACGACGAGAGCGAAGGCCACGCCGACAGCCGCGCCTTCCTCGCTCGCCGGATCGAAGACGTGATGCGCTTTGAAAAGGCGAAGGCGCAATTCACCGGCGCGGCCGGCGGCGAGCGGCTCAGCCTGTCCCGCTTCATCGGCCGCCTGCGCTATCCCGCGATCTGACGCGCCCGCACGCCCGCAGACGATTCCCGCTGGCCTTTCGCAAAAGATATTGATAGTCGCTCGCAGAAACCGCCAGCGAGTATCGCGTCCTTGCGCCTCACCGACCTGCCCCTGCGCCAGCCCGCCTATGTCGATCTGATCGACTGGTCCGCCCTGTCGGCGACCGAAGGCCAGCGGCTGCGCGAATTCGGCCTATGCGAAGGCGCCAGTGTCGAGGCACTGCACCATGGCGGCCTGTTCCTCAGAGGCCCGATCGCCTGCCGCATCGGCCGCATGACCATCGCGATGCGGCGCAGCCACGCCGCCGCCGTCACCGTGCGGATCGGCCCCGACGATGCCGACGGGACGCTGGCGGGATGAGCGCCCTGCCCCTCGTCGCGCTGGTCGGCAATCCCAATGCGGGCAAGAGCGCGCTGTTCAACGCGCTTACCGGCGCGCGGCAGAAGCTGGGCAATTATCCCGGCGTCACGGTGGAGCGGAAGGCAGGGCGGCTGGCGCTGTCGGACGGCCGCCCGGTCGAGCTGGTTGATCTGCCCGGCACCTACAGCCTCGACCCCACCAGCCCCGACGAGCAGGTGACGCGCGACGTGGTGATGGGCCGCCAGGCGGGCGAGCGCCGGCCCGACGCGCTGGTCGTCGTCGTCGACGCCGCCAATCTCGACAATCACCTCCGCTTCGCGCTGGAACTCGTCGCACTCGGCCTGCCGACCATCGTCGCGCTCAACATGGTCGATCTCGCCACCCGCGACGGGCTGGAGCTGGACGCCGCCATCCTCTCGCGCGAACTGGGCGTGCCGGTCGTATCCACCGTGGCCGTCCGCAAGCGCGGGCTCGACCATCTCCGCCAGGAATTGGAGGCGATGCTGGGCACGGACGCGGCTGCGCGCCCGGCTCCCCCCGCCCGCGATTTCGATACGCTGCGCCGGGAAGCGCGCCGCATCGCCCGCGCGACCATCGTGCGCGAAACCCCCTCCCGCCGGCTGACCGCCGCGGTCGACCGGGTGGCGCTGCATCCCTTCTTCGGCCTGCTGCTGCTGCTCGGCCTGCTCTTCATCATGTTCCAGGCGGTCTTTTCCTGGGCGACCTTGCCGGCCGACATATTGGAAAGCTGGGTGACGGCGCTGGGGCAAGCCGTGACGGTGGTCCTGCCGCCGGGCATCATTCACGATTTCCTGTTGCAGGGCGTGGTCGGCGGCGTTGGCGCGGTGATCGTGTTTTTGCCGCAAATCCTGATCCTCTTCTTCTTCATCCTGATGCTGGAGGCGACCGGCTATATGGCGCGCGCCGCCTTCCTGATGGACGGGCTGATGGCGCGGGTCGGCCTGTCTGGCCGCGCCTTCATCCCGCTCCTGTCCTCCTTTGCCTGCGCGGTGCCAGGGATCATGGCGACGCGCACGATCAGCGACCCGAAGGACCGCCTCACCACCATATTGATCGCCCCGCTGATGACCTGTTCGGCGCGGCTGCCCGTCTATGGCCTCATCATCGCCGCCTTCATCCCGGCGCGCGACGTGGGCGGCGGGGTCGGCCTGCAAGGGCTGGTGCTGTTCCTGCTCTATGTCGCAGGGATCGTCGGCGCGATGTTGGCCGCATGGGCGTTGCGGCTGACGGTCGCCAGGGGCACGAGCGGCGGCTTCCTCATGGAAATGCCCAAATATCAGTGGCCCCGCCCGCAGGACATAGTGATCGGCCTGTGGCAGCGCGCGGTCATCTTCCTCAAGCGCGCGGGCACGATCATCCTCGCCACCAATGTCGTGCTTTGGGTGCTCGCCAGCTTCCCGCAGGCGCCCGAGGGCCGCAGCCAGGTGGACTACAGCATCGCGGGCCGGATTGCGTCCGGCATCCATCTACTGGTGGCGCCGATCGGCTTCAACCGTGACATCTCGCTCGCCCTGCTGCCGACCATGGCCGCGCGCGAGGTGGCCGTGTCGGCGATCGCCACCGTCTATGCGATCGACGCGGGCGACGATGAGGAGGCCGTGAGCCAGCAGCTGGGCGACCGGTTGAAGCGGCAATGGCCGCTGCCCACCGCGCTTGCCTTCCTCGCCTGGTTCATCTTCGCGCCCCAGTGCATCTCGACCATCGCCGTCACCCGGCGCGAAACCAACGGATGGAAATGGCCGCTCTTCATGGTCGGCTACCTCTTCCTCCTCGCCTATGTCGCCGCCGGCCTCACCTACTGGACCGCGACGGCAGCGGGACTATAAGGGCCGATCAACGTATCGGAGGAATCATGGCAGGCTCGGTCAACAAGGTCATTCTGGTCGGCAATCTGGGCGCCGACCCGGAGGTCAAGAGCTTCCAGAACGGCGGCAAGGTGTGCAATCTGCGCATCGCCACGTCCGAAAGCTGGAAGGACCGCATGTCGGGCGAGCGCAAGGAGCGCACCGAATGGCACACCGTCGCCATCTTCTCCGAAGGACTGGCCGGAGTCGCCGAACGCTTCCTGCGCAAGGGCTCCAAAGTCTATCTGGAAGGGCAGCTGCGCACCCGCAAGTGGCAGGACAATAACGGCAACGACCGCTACTCGACCGAAGTGGTGCTGCAGGGGCCGAGCGCGGTGCTGACCATGCTGGACGGCGCGCCGGGCGGCGGCGGCCAGGGCGGCGGCTATGGCGGGGGCGGTGGCGGGCGCTCGCAGGGCGTGAGCGACTGGAGCGGCGGGTCCAGCGGCTTTGGCGGCGGCGACTATGACGATTTCGGCGGCGGCTCGTCTGGCGGTTCGGGCGGCAGCTTCGGCGGCGGACGCTCGCAGGGCAGCGGCGGACGCGCTGGTGGACCCAACTTCGACAACGACCTGGACGACGAAGTTCCGTTCTGAACGCGGCGGACCGTCAGGAGATCAGGAAAGGCGGCGGCTTTGGCCCGCCGCCTTTTTCATGAAGCGCGCCGATCACAGTCATCATGGATATGCATGGGACACGGAGACTGCCCCGCCCTATATTGCGAGGCATGAGCAGGATCGAACGCGCCATCGCCGTCCCCGTGCGGCAGATCGTCAACCCGGTGGAGCTGACAGTGGGCAGCGCCATCGCCCTGTCGGGCGTGGCGCTGCTCGCGGTCCATGTGGCGGCGCTGCTTTAAGCGCGGCTCAGCGCGCCAGTTCTTCCTGCGCGAAGGCGCGGATGTGTGCGCTCAGGTCGTCGCGCTCCAGCGCCAGCGCCAGATTCGCCTCGATATAGCCGGCCTTCGATCCGCAGTCGAAGCGGCGCCCGTCGAAGGTGACGCCGTGGAAGGGCTGGCGCCCGATCATCGCCGCCATCGCGTCGGTCAGCTGGATCTCGCCACCCGCGCCCTTTTCCTGCGTTTCCAGGATCTTCATCACCTCGGGTTGGAGGATATAGCGCCCCGGCAGGATCAGGTTGGACGGCGCGGTGCCGAGCTTGGGCTTCTCGACCAGCCCCTTCACTTCCGTCAGCGCGCCGTCTCGCGCGCCCGGATCGATCACGCCATAGCTTGGCGTCTGGTCCATCGGGATTTCGAGCGCGCAGACGAGGTTGCCGCCCACCTTGTCATAGGCGTCGACCATCTGCTTCATGCAGCCCTGCCCCGGCGCGCCCTTCATGAACTCGTCGGGCAGCAGGATGGCAAAGGGTTCGTCGCCGATGATGTCGCGCGCCACCCAGATGGCATGGCCCAGGCCCAGCGGCTCCTGCTGGCGCAGGAACACCGCGTTGCCCGGCGCGAGCCGCGTTCCTTCCAGCGCCGACAGATCCTTGCCCCGTTCGCGCTGGGTGACTTCGCATTCGAAGGCGATGTCGAAATAATCCTCGATCGCACCCTTGCCGCGTCCGGTGACGAAGATCATCTGCTCGATCCCCGCCTCGCGCGCCTCGTCGACGGCATATTGGATCAGCGGGCGGTCGACGACCGGCAGCAGCTCCTTGGGCACGGATTTGGTGGCCGGCAGGAAGCGCGTGCCGAGGCCCGCGACCGGGAACACCGCCTTGCGAATCGGCTTGTTCAAGATTTACCCCCTTGGATGAAACGACCGGGCACTGGTTTGCCGCACTTGCGAAAAAGGTCAAGCGTGGCGCTATGGATCATACCGCCAGCAAGCGGTTTGCGACCGTTTCCAGCGACGCGATTTCGCCTTCCAACTGATCCAGCCCGATATGCTGAAGGTTGTTGCGCGAATCGCGGCAGGTGAAGCCGCCCGGCTCGGGCTGGTGGAAGCCCTGGATGATGAGCGCGCGAAACCGGTCGATTCGCTGCATGTCACGCTCGATATCGGCGATCTCCGTCAGCGCGCTGGCGTTGCGGCGGTCGCGCATCGCCACCATCGTCCGCAATTCGGTCATCAGCTTCGCCATGCTTGGCCGGGTGCGCGCGCCCACTGTCCGCACGTCGCCCATCGCTTCCCGCAACTGCGATATCTTCGCTTCCAGACTTTGCTCCAGCATGGTCCAGGCGCAGACCAGACGCCCCACCGCGCACAACAGCGCCGCATCCTCCGGCGCATAGTCCGAAACCGTTTTCACGTTCATGTCAGAAACCAGATGTACGCCCACGCCCATACTCCTCAATGGACGCAGCCATTCCAACCGCAGGCGCGAAAGGCCAGAGCGGCAAGGGGCTGCTCCCCGCACCAAGGGCACGGACCATCGGCAGCCGTGCCAAATCGACGGTGAAGCGTGCGCCTATGCCTCAGAAATCTATGGCGATTCCCTTCCGCTCCCAATCGCCATAGCGCACCGGGCTCAGTTCCTCGTCATGGCGGGACGGCGCATCGATCGGGTCGGGCTGCGGCACCGGGGGACTTTTGGACAGATGCTCGGGCGGCTTCACATGCGCGGGGCGCTTGCCATTATATTGTCCCATGGTGCGCGACTTCCTTGATTGCGCGGATCGATTGAGTCGGGGACCAATCCATCCCATATTCAGCATGTGCCCGCTATCTGGGCGGCAGAGGAGTGCATTGCAAGTGAACGGGATGAAGACCGCCATGCTGCTAGCGGCGCTGACGGCGCTGTTCATGGCGCTTGGCTATACGCTGGGCGGCAGCGGCGGCGCCGTCATCGCGCTGCTGATGGCAGCGGGCATGAACCTCTTCACATTCTGGAATGCAGACCGGATCGTCCTGTCGATGCACAATGCGCGGGAGGTCGATGCGCAGAGCGCGCCCGATTTCCACGGTCTCGTCCGCGATCTGGCGCAGCGCGCCGGGCTGCCCATGCCGCGCGTCTACCTGATCGATCAGGACGCGCCCAACGCTTTTGCGACCGGCCGCGATCCGGACCATGCCGCCGTCGCCGCCACCACCGGCCTGCTGTCGATGCTGAGCCGCGAGGAGGTGGCGGGCGTGATGGCGCATGAACTCGCCCATGTGAAGAACCGGGACACGCTCGTCATGACGATGGTCGCGACCATCGCCGGTGCCATTTCCATGCTCGCCAATTTCGGCCTCTTCTTTCGCGGCGGCGACCGGGAAGGCCATGGCAATATCGCCGCGACGCTGCTGGCGGTGATCGTCGCGCCGTTCGCGGCAATGATCGTGCAGATGGCGATCAGCCGCACGCGCGAATATGGCGCGGATCGTATGGGGGCGCAGATCAGCGGCAATCCCCGCGCGCTCGCCTCCGCCCTCGCGAAGATATCCGGCCAGGCGCAGGCGATCCCCAATCCGGTGGCGGAGCGAAACCCCGCCGCCGCCCAGCTCTACATCGTCCCGACCCATGTCAGCGAACTCTTCTCAACGCACCCGGCGACGGAGAAGCGGATTGCCGCACTGCACGACATTGCCATGGACATGGGCGCGCCGCCCCCGAGCGCCGCGCCCCGGACCTCCGCCCTCTCCCCGGTCGCAACGCCCCGCCGCCGCAGCGCGCTCGACCCCAACGGCCGCTGATGGTTCCGCATCTCTAATCGGCGTTTGCTTTGCGCGCCGATTGGCCTAACCGCAGATCATGTCCCGCCGTCCCGTTCCCAATCGCCCCGACGATGTCCCCGGCCTGCCCGCCCGCCGCGCGGCGCTCCGGCTGCTCGACGCCGTTCTCCGCCGGGGCGATCCGCTGGAACTGGCGCTGCACGGCGCTGCGCAGGGCCTGCCTCCGGCCGACCGGGCGCTGACCCATGCCATTGCAGCGGAGGTGCTGCGCCACCTGCCCGACCTCGACGCGCTGATCGACGGCGCGACCCGCCAGATTCTGCCGCCCGATGCCAAGGCGCGGATGGTGCTGCGCATCGCCCTTGCCCAGACGCTGAAGCTCGATACGCCGCCCCATGCCGCCATCGCCACCGCCCTGCCGCTGGTGGACGGCGGCCCGCGCAAGCTGGTCCATGGCGTGTTCGGCACGGTGACGCGCGGCGCGCCCGACCTGCCCGATCCGCCGACCCTGCCCGCCGATGTCGCGGAACGCTGGGCGGCGCAATGGGGCGACGCGATGCCGCAGGCGGCCGCTTATGCCTATGGCCAGCGCCCGCCCGTCGACCTCAGCCTGCGCGACTCCGATGAAACCGCGAAATGGGCCGAGGCGATGGGCGGCGCGTCCTTCGCGCCGGGCCATGTCCGCCTGCCGCCCGGAACCGAGCAGGGGACGATCGCCATCCCCGATCTGCCCGGCTTTGCCGAGGGTGCCTGGTGGGTGCAGGACATCGCCGCCTCCTGCGCCGCGCGGCTGCTGGGCGCGGGCGAAGGGCGCGTTGCGCTGGACCTCTGCGCCGCGCCGGGCGGCAAGACGATGCAGCTGGCGGCGGCGGGCTGGCGCGTGACCGCGCTCGATCAGTCCAAGAAGCGGCTGGAACGCCTGTCCGACAATCTTGCCCGCACCGGCCTCACGGCGGATGTGGTGGCAGCCGACCTGCGCGCCTGGCAGCCGGATGCGCCGGCCGACGCCATCCTGCTCGACGCTCCTTGTACCGCCACCGGCATCTATCGCCGCCATCCCGACGTGCTCCATCGCATCGGCCCGCGCCAGATTTCCGAACTGGCGGAGCTGCAAGGCGAACTGCTGGCCCGCGCGGCAGGCTGGCTCGCGCCGGGCGGCCGCCTCGTCTATGCCACCTGCTCGCTGGAACGGGCGGAGGGCGAGGAGCAGGTCGCGCGGTTTTTGGCCTCCCATCCCGGTTTCGCGCTGCTCCCCGCCACCGCCGAAGAACTCCCCACCGGCATCGCGCCCACGGCCGAGGGCTGGCTGCGCACGCTTCCCGACACGCTGACGGAAGCGGGCGGCACCGACGGCTTCTTCATCGCCCGGCTCGTCAAAAAAGCGCACTGACTTTTAACCTTGATCAAGGCATAAGACGGCCATGCGCCCGATCGAGCCTTTGCCCCTCCATCACAGCTGGCCGCTCTACGCACTACGTGAACATCTCGCGCCCGTCCTCCTTGACCACAACATCGCGCGCAATGACCAGGCGCTGGCCGAACGGGGCCTTGGTCTGTGGCAATGCGATCTTTCGGACAACAGCCTCTGCTGGACCGCTGGCGTCTATGACCTGTTCGGGCTGGAACGGGACAGCCCCGTCTCCCGCGACCGCGCCGCCTCCCTCTATGCGCCGGACTCGCGCGAGGCGATGGAGCGGCTGCGCGCCTATGCCATCCGGCACCGGCGGGGCTTCACGCTGGATGTCGATATCGACCAGGCTGACGGCGTCGGCAGATGCGCCATGCGCCTCATCGCCGCCCCGGTGCTGGACACGACGGGCGCGGTCGTCGGCCTGCAAGGCGTCAAGCAGCTGCTCCCCAGCGGCGCTATCCCCTCGACGGGTCTGGACCCGACCATTTTCGTCATGCTTTGAAGAGCTTGCGCGGCTTCGCCTGATGGCGCGCGACTCGGCTGCAAATCCCCGTTGCCCTGCGCCCCGACGGCGACTAAGGCGAACGGTTAATGACCTCTTCCATCCTCATCTCGCCGTCCATCCTGTCCGCCGACTTCGCCCGCTTGGGGGAGGAAGTGCGCGCCATTGACGAGGCAGGCTGCGACTGGGTGCATATCGACGTGATGGACGGCCATTTCGTGCCCAACATCACGATCGGCCCCATGGTTGTGAAGGCGCTGCGTCCCCACACGCAAAAGCCCTTCGACGTCCATCTGATGATCTCGCCGGTGGACCTCTATCTCGACGCCTTCGCACAGGCTGGCGCGGACATCATCACCGTCCATCCCGAAGCCGGCCCGCACATCCACCGCACCGTCCAGCATATCAAGTCGCTGGGCGTGAAGGCGGGCGTCGTCCTCAATCCCGGCACCCCGGCGAAGATGCTGGATTACCTCATCGACGATATCGACCTGATCCTGATCATGAGCGTCAATCCAGGGTTTGGCGGCCAGAGCTTCATCGAAAACCAGCTTCGCAAGATCGAAGCTTGCCGCAAGATGATCGACAAGTCCGGCCGCGACATCCGGCTCCAGGTCGATGGCGGCATCGACCTCGTCACCGCGCCCAAGGCGATCGTGGCGGGCGCGGACGTGCTGGTCGCGGGCACCGCCACCTTCCGCGGCGGGCCGTCCGCCTATGCCGATAATATCCGGAAGCTGCGGGGCGGGTGAACGAGGCCCGCCGCCTCCCCGCCCGCAAGGGCCGGAACCTTCCCGACGAACCGGAAGAGGACGGCATCGAGCAGGGCAAGCGGCTCATCCGCGTCGCGGATGACAAGGGCCTGTCGCTGACGCAGCGGATCGCCAACCAATTCTATCTGCTCAGCTGGAAGACGCCGATCCACGGTCGCCGGCTCAAGGGCAAATATCCGCTGAAACTGCTTGCCGTGCCCGACGATCAGGTGCCGGGCGATCCGCGCGCGGGCGCGGCGATCCGTGCGGGCTATTTCCTCTTCCGCGGGCAGAAACTGCCGATCGACACGCTGGACTTCGCCGCACTGTCGGTCGGCCCGGCCTTTGCCAGCTACCTGCACGGCTTCCGCTGGCTGCGCGACCTGGCCGCGAGCGCCAGCCGCGAACAGGGTGCGCCGATCGCGGAAAGCGTGATGCGCAAATGGCTGGACGCGCATCATGAAACGCCCAGCGAACCGGCCTGGCGCGCCGACAATGCGGGCTGGCGGCTGCTGTTCTGGACCGCGCACGCGCCGCTGATCCTCTCGTCCAGCGACCTCGTCTATCGATCGCTGGTGCTGAACTGCATCGCCCGCACCGCCCGCCATCTGGACCGCAGCGCCGACAAGGCGCCCATGGGCCTGCCGCGCCTTACTGCCTGGAGCGGCATCCTGGCCGCTGCGCTGCTGATCCCGGGCGGGGAAGCGCGCCGGCTGTTCGGCGAAGCGGGCCTCAAGCGCGCGATCGACAGCGGCATCCACGCCGATGGCGGCATCGTGTCGCGATCTCCGCTGGCGCAGATGGAGGCGGTGATGCTGCTTTCCATGCTGCGCGCCGTCTATGACGTGCGGCGCGAAAGCCCGCCCGCCTGCCTCACCGAAGCGCTCGCCCGCGCCGTGCCCGCCCTCCTGGGCCTCACCCATGGCGACGGCGGCCTTGCCAGCTGGCAGGGCGCGGGCGCGATCGACCCGCAATCGGTGCAGGCGGTGGTGCAGGCCAGCCGCGTGCGCGCCCGTCCGCTGCGGCAGGCGCGCGACTGGGGCTATCAGCGGATCGTCGCGGGCAGCACCATCGTTCAGGTCGACGCCGCCCCGCCGCCGGTCGCGCGCCTGGCCGAAGCCGGCTGCGCCTCCACCGGCGCAATCGAGATCAGCGACGGGCCGCTCCGCCTGATCGTCAATTGCGGCGGCGCGGCGCTGGAAGGCGCCTGGGTGCCGCGCGAGCTGGCGCAGGGGCTGCGCACCACCGCCGCGCACAGCACGCTGGTGCTGGCCGACAGCAATTCCACCGCCCTGCTGCCCGACGGCACGCTGGGCAAGGGCGTGACCGAGGTGGAGCTGACCCGGCAGGAGCTGGACAATGGCAGCCGGCTCGACATCAGCCATGACGGCTATGTCCGCCGCATGGGCTACATGCACCGCCGCCTGCTGATGCTGAGCGGCGACGGCCGGGAAGTGCGGGGCGAAGACATGCTGACACCGGCCGAACGGCGCAGGAAGCCGCAGCGCCAGCCGGTCCAGATCCGCTTCCACCTCGCGCCCGGCGTCGAACCCACGCTGACCGCAGACAATCAGGGCGCGGTGCTGCGCATCGACGGCGGCGCGCTCTGGCAGTTCCGCGCCGGCGCTGGCGTGTTGAGCGTCGAGGAAAGCCTGTGGGTCGACGGCGACGGCCGCCCCCACCCCACGCGCCAGCTCGTCGTCGGCACGGAGGCGCTGCCCGGCGGATCGTCGATCGGCTGGCTGTTCAAGCGGATGGGGTGAAAGGCGGCGGGCGTTACCGGTCGGTCGCGCTCGCGACCGCCACCGGGGCACTCTGCGCTGCATAGCGGAAGCGCAGATCGCTGTTGAGCTGTCCGTTCACCACCGTTCCGGCGGGGATGTAGCCGCTGGTGCCGTGTTGGGGTGGACGGCTCCCAACGGCATCGCAATGTGCCAGAGTGAGTGCGTTGCAAGACTCAATCAAGGGAGCCGCCCGTGGAGCAAATTACCCGCATAGGCATGGATACGTCAAAGAACG